>NZ_CP110678.1:909375-1210312 GCF_026167545.1 Sphingomonas sp. S1-29
GCTGGTCCCCCTCCCCCTGGCGGGGGAGGAATTGTTGATCGCAGTCCGCCGCCGAGCCGTGCCTATGAAAAGCCGCCCGTTGCTCGAACCGACCACCGCGCCCAGGATCGAAACCCATATTCCTCCCCCGCCAGGGGGAGGAATGATACGTCGCACTTCCAGCCATGGACCCCGCCGATGAAAACCCTCCTCCCCGCGCTTGCCCGGCCGTTGCTCGAGCCGCATCTCCCGCCCGGCCTCGACCTGCACTGGTTCGCCACCCGCGCCGAGGCCGAGGCGGCGATTGTCGATGCCGATATCGCCTGGGTCGACATGCAGAACCCGCAGGATTCGGCCGAGGTCGCGGCGCTCGGCGCACGGCTGCGGTGGCTGTCGACGATGCGCGCGGGGATCGATGCCTATGACACCGCGCTGCTCCGCCGGCGCGGGACGGTGATGACCAACGGCACCGGACTCAATCCGGTCGCGGTCGCCGAATATGCGCTGCTCGGCATCCTTGCCGCTGCCAAGCGTTATGACGAGGTCGTCCGGATCGCCGACCGCCACGATTGGCCGACCGTCGCCCCGGGCACCGTCGAACTCGCGGGCAGCAGCGCGTTGATCATCGGCTATGGCACGATCGGTCGGCTGATCGGCGAGCGGCTGGCGGCGTTCGGCGTCGCGGTGACCGGGGTCACGCGATCGGGCCGCGACGGCACGCTGACCCCCGATGGCTGGAAGGCGCGCATCGCCGACTATGATTGGATCGTTCTCGCCGCGCCCTCGACCGGCGAAACCGCGGCGCTGCTAGGCGCGCCCGAATTCGCCGCGATGAAGCGCAGCGCCTGGGTCATCAACATGGCGCGCGGCGACATGATCGCCCAGCCGGCGCTGATCGAGGCGCTCACCAAGCACCGGATCGCCGGGGCGTTCCTCGACACCGTCGATCCCGAGCCGCTCCCCGCCGACCACCCCTTATGGTCCGCGCCCAACGCGCTGCACTCGATGCATCTTTCGGGCCGCAGCCAGACGACGATGTTCAGCCGTGCAGCCACGCTGTTCCTCGAAAACCTCGCTGCGTTCCGCGCGGGCGAACCGCTGCGCAACGTCGTCGATCTCGAGGCGGGCTATTGAGGGGTTGCGGATTTACCCCGATCGGGTAAATGCCCGGGGATGACAACCTTAGCCGGCACCAAGATCAAACGCTTCCGCGAACAACGCGGCATCACCCGCGCCGCCTTTGGCGCCTGGTACGGCACTCCCGGCAGCACGGTGCAGGGCTGGGAGGAAGACGGCAAGCGCGCGCAGGCGGCGGTGGTCAACCAGATCGCCGCCAACGGCATCGCGCATCACGCCGACTGGTTCGTGAAACTACGCAACGCGGAGAACGACATGGCCGATTGGGCCCCCAATAGCTGGACTCATGCCGAAGCGCGCCAGCTTCCGACCTATCCCGATGCCGAAGCGCTCGACGCCGCCACCGCGCAGCTCGCGACTTTCCCGCCGCTCGTATTTGCCGGCGAAGCCCGCAGCCTCACCGCCGAACTGGCGCAGGTCGCCGAAGGGCGCGGCTTCTTGTTGCAGGGCGGCGATTGCGCCGAAAGCTTTGCCGAGCATAGCGCGAACAACATCCGCGATACCTTCCGCGTCATCCTCCAGATGGCGGTGGTGCTCACCTTCGCCTCGAAGCTGCCGACGGTGAAGCTTGGCCGCATGGCCGGCCAGTTCGCCAAGCCGCGATCGACCGATACCGAGACGATCGGCGATACCACCCTGCCCTCGTATCGCGGCGACAATGTCAACGACATCGCCTTCACGCCCGAGGGCCGCGTTCCCGATCCGCAGCGGATGATCCGCGCTTATTCGCAGTCGGCGGCAACGCTCAACCTGCTGCGCGCCTTCGCGCAAGGCGGCTATGCCAATCTTCAGCAGGTCCATCGCTGGACCCACGACTTCATGGGCCGCAGCCCCTGGGCCGCCAAATATGCCGACGTCGCCGATCGGATCGGCGAAGCGCTCGATTTCATGGAAGCGTGCGGGATCAATCCCGAAACGGTGCCACAACTCAAGGCGACCGATTTCTACACCAGCCACGAAGCGCTGCTGCTGCCTTACGAACAGGCGCTGACCCGGCAGGATTCGCTGACCGCCGACTGGTATGACACCAGCGCGCATTTCCTGTGGATCGGCGATCGCACGCGGTTCGAGGGATCGGCGCATGTGGAATTCCTGCGCGGCATCGGCAACCCGATCGGGATGAAATGCGGCCCGACGCTCAAGCCCGACGAATTGTTGCGCCTGCTCGACACGCTCAACCCCGGTCGCGTGCCCGGGCGGATGACGCTGATCACCCGCTATGGCCATGACAAGATCGAGGCGCTGCTGCCCAAGCTGGTGCGCGCGGTGAAGCGCGAGGGGCATCCGGTGGTCTGGAGCTGCGATCCGATGCACGGCAACGTCATCAAGGCGGCAAATGGCTACAAGACCCGCCCGTTCGAGCGGATCCTCGCCGAAGTCCGCGGCTTCTTCGCGGTCCATCGCGCCGAGGGCACGCATGCCGGCGGCATCCACGCCGAGATGACCGGGCAGAACGTCACCGAATGCACCGGCGGCGCGGTCGACGTGACCGAACAGTCGCTGGGTGATCGCTACCACACCCATTGCGACCCGCGGTTGAACGCGGGGCAGAGCCTCGAGCTTGCGTTCCTGCTGGCCGAGATGCTCAATGAGGAAATGGCCGAACGGCGCAAGGTAGCGGCGTAAGCGCGCCCCACCCCCACCCGTTCGTCCTGAGTAGGGGCTGAGCGAAGGCGAAGACCCGTATCGAAGGACATTGCCGCAAGCGGGCCGGGTGCTTCGATACGCCGCTTCGACAAGCTCAGCGGCTACTCAGCACGAACGGTGGGGCGCTCACGATCAAATGAAGGAACAGCCAATGCCCAGCGACTTCCCCCGCCGCGCCGCCAAGGCCCTGCTCCTGCTCCCCGCGCTCGCATTGCTCGGTGCCGCTCCCGCGCCGCGCTGGCAGTCGCTGTTCGACGGCAAGACCCTCGCCGGCTGGACCCCCAAGATCGCCGGTCGCGCAGTCGGCGAAGACCCGCGCGGCATGTTCATCGTCCACAACGGCGCGATCCGTGTGTCGCATGCCAACTATCCCCGCTTCGAGGGCGAGTTCGGCCATTTGTTCTGGAAGGCTCCGGTCGCTGCCTATCGGCTGCGCTACGAATATCGGCTGTTCGGCGATTTCCTGCCCGGCGTCGAACCCTGGCAGCAGAGCAACAGCGGCGTGATGTTCCACGCGCAGGCCCCCGCGACGATGGCGCGTGACCAGAAATTCCCCGTCAGCCTCGAGATGCAGCTGCTGGCGGTGCCCCGCGCCACCCGCGAGCCATCGGGCAACCTGTGTACCCCCGGCACGATCGTGACGTTCGACGGCAAGCGCGACCCGCGCCATTGCATCCTCGCAGGAGGCAAACCGCTCCCCGCCGGGCGCTGGACCACCGCCGAGCTCGAAGTCCTGCCCGATGGCCGCATCACCCACCGCATCGATGGCAAGGTCGTGCTGCGCTACGCCGACCCCGAACTCGATCCCGACGATGCCGACGCCAAGCCGCTGATCGCCGCCGCGGGCGGCAAGCTGACGCTCGATCGCGGGTACATCGCACTGCAGGGCGAGGGCCACCCGGTCGAGTTCCGCAAGATCGAACTCCAGCCGATCGGCTGATCGCAGCTCGAGCGAACCCGGCCCGAAGCAACCTTCCCCCCGCCGCGGCTGCGCGCTACGTCTGCGCAATGCTCTCCGACATCGAAATCTCTCGCGCGGCCACACTTCAGCCGATCCAGGCGATCGCCGACCGTGCCGGCCTGCCGCCGCAAGCGATCGAGCCCTATGGCCGGCACAAGGCCAAGCTCGACCTCGACTGGCTCGCCGCGAACCCGGCGCCCGCCGGCAAGCTGATCCTGGTCACCGCGATCAACCCGACCCCCGCGGGTGAGGGCAAGACCACCACCTCGGTTGGCCTCGCCGACGCGCTCAATCGCACCGGCCGCAAGACGATGCTCGCGCTGCGCGAACCCTCGCTCGGACCATGCTTTGGCACCAAGGGCGGCGCGACCGGCGGCGGCTATGCGCAGGTGGTGCCGATGGAGGACATCAACCTTCATTTCACCGGCGATTTCCACGCGATCACCTCGGCACACAATCTGCTCGCGGCGATGATCGACAACCATATCCATTGGGGCAATGCGCTCGGGATCGACGTCCGCCGCGTGGTGTGGCGGCGCGTGCTCGACATGAACGATCGTGCGCTGCGCGACATCGTCCAGGGCGTCGGCGGGGTCGCCAACGGCTACCCGCGCGAAAGCGGGTTCGACATCACCGTCGCCTCCGAAGTCATGGCGATCCTGTGCCTGGCAAGCGACCTGCACGACCTTGAAGCGCGGCTCGCGCGGATCGTCGTCGCCTATACCAGCGACCGCCGGCCGGTCACCGCCGCCGACCTCAAGGCCAGCGGCGCGATGGCGGTGCTGCTGGCGCAGGCGATCAAGCCCAACCTCGTCCAGACGCTCGAGGCGACACCGGCACTGATCCACGGCGGCCCCTTCGCCAACATCGCACATGGCTGCAATTCGGTGATCGCGACGCGCGCCGCGCTCCAGCTCGCCGATTATGTCGTGACCGAAGCGGGCTTCGGCGCCGATCTGGGGGCCGAGAAGTTCTTCGACATCAAATGCCGCCAGGCGGGGCTCGCGCCTGCCGCGGTGGTGATCGTCGCGACGGTCCGCGCGCTCAAGATGAACGGCGGGGTGGCGAAGGCCGATCTGGCGCGCGAAGACGTCGCCGCGGTCGAACGCGGCGCGGTGAACCTCGTCCGCCATATCGAGAATATCCGCCAGTTCGGCGTCCCCGCGGTGGTCGCGATCAACCATTTCGGCACCGACACCGCCGCTGAGGTCGCGGCGATCGAGCGCTGCGCGGCTGCGCACGGCACCGCGGCGATCCTGTGCCGCCACTGGGCCGAAGGCGGCGCGGGCGCCGAAGCGCTGGCGGACGCGGTGGAGGCGCTGGCGGCCAAGGATGCCGGGCAGTTCACCCCGCTCTACGACGACGGCCTGTCGCTGTTCGACAAGATCAACACCGTCGCGACGCGGATCTACCGCGCCGAACGCGCGACCGCATCACCCGCGATCCACGCCCGGCTCGAACGCTGGCAGGCGGCAGGCCATGGCCATCTACCCGTGTGCATGGCCAAGACGCAGTACAGCTTCTCGACCGACCCGCTACAGCTCGGCGCGCCGACCGGCCATGTCGTGCCCGTGCGCGAGGTGCGGCTGGCGGCGGGCGCGGGCTTCGTCGTCGCGATCTGCGGCGAGTTGATGACGATGCCCGGCCTCCCCCGCGCCCCCGCCGCCGAACATATCGGCCTGGGTCCGGATGGCAGCATCGAAGGCCTGAGCTGAGCCCCCACGCAAACCGCCTTGACGCCCCCCCGCCCCCGCCCTAGATGCGCGGTTCGCTAACGGCCCCTTCGTCTAGCGGTTAGGACGACGCCCTCTCACGGCGTAAGCACGAGTTCGATTCTCGTAGGGGTCACCATCGTCAAGCCAGAATCGGCCGAATGCTGCGCTTTTTACTCGGTGGCGCAGCCAGCGTCCACATTCCGTCGCACACACTGCGCAGGCTTTCCTACCGCGAGATCCTTTGGCAGCCGAGTGATCCTGATCCTGCCGCCGCGCCTCGATCGATGTGCGGTCCACAGACTCGGCCAACGTCCGTAACGATGAGGGGATTGTATCCTGCGTATGTCGCTAAGGCGGAGAGGAAGGGCCGCACGAAGGCGGAGGTCGATGAGATCATCTGCTGGCTTACGGGACACACGCAGCGGTCGCTGGAGGCTACACTTGCAACGCCCATAACAGTCGCGGACTTCTTCACGGAGGCGCCGGATATGAATGCCTCGCGCGAGCTTGTGACTGGTGTGGTGCGTGGCGTCAGGGTGGAGGCGGTGGAGGAACCGTTGATGCGAAACATTCGCCGGCTCGACAAAATGATCGACGAGCTCGCCAAGGGTTGGGCCATGCGGAAGTTTATGCGCGGTAAGTGACGGCGGTTTGGGCACATGCGCGCGCAGGCGGCTTCGTGGTCGCGAAGACCCACAAGCGGACGTCCGGGAGCTCTTTGGCACCTCTCAAAACCAGACCTTCGTTCATCGCCGCCTCGACGGCGGTGTCGCCGGAGCATGTCGCGGACAGCTCATCATATCACGCGCTCGGGCTGGCGATTGACGCCGCATCTCGGCAGCGCCACGATCGTGGCGCGCAGGCGATAAGGGACCTGCGAGATTCCTTAGCTCGCTTGGAGCCGCCAAACTGTGTCTGTTAAGCGCATCTTGCTCGACATGGCGGCCGCGCATCACGGTGCCGCGCCTATGGTGCTGGGTATCACAGGACCGCAAGGTAGCGGCAAATCGACGCTCGCAGCGGAGCTTGCCGCCGCCGTCCCCGGCGCTGCGGTCCTGTCGCTGGACGATCTTTACCTTGGTCGTGATACGCGGCGACGGCTCGCTCGCGATGTCCATCCGCTGTTGGCGACACGGGGTGTGCCGGGCACCCACGACGTCGATCTCGGCATCACCACCATCGCTGCGCTACGGCGCGGCGACGCGGTGCGGCTTCCGCGCTTCGACAAGGCGATCGACGACCGTTTGCCGGACAAGCAATGGCCGGTGGCGGGTCCCGCTTGCCCGCTGATCGTGGTCGAGGGCTGGTGCCTCGGCGCGCCGGCCATGCCGGAAGGTCTACTCGTCGATCCCGTCAACGCACTGGAGGCGGAGGAGGATCGCGACGGAGTGTGGCGGCGGTGGGTCAACCGCCACTTGGCGGTGGCCTATACCGCGCTTTGGCAACCAATTGACGCGCTGCTGTGGCTGGCGCCTCCATCATTTGAGACGGTGGTGCAGTGGCGGCAGCAGCAGGAGGCCGCGCTGCGTAGCACTGCGCCTCAGGGCACCGCAGTTATGGACGACGCAGCCGTTGTTCGGTTCGTCGCTCATTACGAGCGGATCACACGCTGGATGATCGAGCGGATGCCGGAAATGGCCGATCGCACGATCCACCTCGACGAGGGGCGGCGGATGGTGCCTGTGTGAATATTCTCAACACGCCGGCGCTCACCGGTGCAAGAACGGCAGCCAAGGTTGGTGCGCTCCATGCTTGCTCGATCAGCGATCCAAGGAGGCCTCTGCAAACTGGCGCTGGTTCACGCTGCCGGTTGGCCGACTTCCAAGACCGTGAAATGGATAGCTGTCCATGGTCGGCGTGATCTCGACGCTGCATCCTCTGCGCCGCGACCAGATGCTGGTCCTACGATTTCTCCAGCGCGACCTTGCTCGAATTGATCTCGTACAGATCGCTCCGGGCCGCAGCCATCACATAGGGCGCGGCCTCGCCTTTTGCGGCTTCGGGCGGCGGCGGCGTCTCAGCGAATGCGGGGGCGGCGCAGGCGGCCAATATCGCAGCGACCGAAAGTCCAAAACTGCGCTTCATGATCGTACACTTTCAACACGAGAGGCGATGCTGGCGGTCCGCGCAGGACCCAGCACCGGCTTTTTTTACAGTATATCGCGATCTACATTATTCTATGGAACTACAGCCCCCCTTAAATGGGCTTGCACGTCTATCGGCGGACAGAAGATGCTTTATTGCTTAGCGCCCGGGCTTCTGGCGGAATTGACCTGCACGCGCGCGCATGCCCCGCGCCCCAGCGGCCCGATCAGCTTGCGATATTCGGCTTCGGGCAAGCCGTAGCATTCGCCGGCCAGCCGTTCGAGCATCGGGCGGTCGATCATGATGACCCGCCCGCGTTCGGATTTGATCAGTCCGCTGCCCTCGAGCATGTGGAGCGCGATCGTCACGCCGCTGCGCTCGGCGCTCACCATCTTCGCCATGAATTCATGCGTGAGCCGAAGCTCGTCGCCATCGATCCGGTCGTGCGCCATCAACAGCCAGCGCGCGAGGCGGACCTCGATCCGCTGGTGCGCATTGGTGGCGGCATTGTGCTCGGCCTGGACCAGCAGCGTCTGGACATAGTGAAGCAGCGCCGATCGCAACGTCGGGCTTTGCGCGATCGCGGCCAGATAATGTTCGGTCTCGATCCGATGCGCCGACATCCCCGCCATCTGCACCCGCGTTTCGTGCGGCGAGCTGAATACATCTAGGATCAGGCAGGTCGCCGACACCCCGTCGCGGCCAAATATGGCGACTTCGGTCTGCCGACCGATCGACGTGACTGTGCTGATCGAGGCAAGGCCGTCGTCGGGAAAATAAACATGATCTATTTCCGCATTCGACACGACGATGATGTCGTCGCGCGATAGCGAGACCGGTTCCATCTTTTCGGCCAGCAACGCCAGGTCGTCAGGCGAAAGCGCGTTCAATAATAGATTGCCGGTACGAATTTCGGTCACTGTGTTCATCGCCGACCCCATTCGCTTAATAGTGTATGCACCTCGCGCATCACCCGCACCTCTCCTGCCTTGGCCGATCGATCGATGATAGCCGGTACGCACGGCTGAAAACTAACGTAGATTATCGTTCCGATCGACAGACCGCTCAAATGCGCCGACCCGATATTATATTCCCCAATCGCCGCAACATCTTGGCCGCGATGTGGGAAAATCACCGAAACATCTGCCCGACTGACCGGTTCTCCTTCCGCATCTGCATCTGCGCAGCCCGAGGACGTATCATGTACTATCACGATCGCCGCCAGCAGCCCTTCGTTTCGATTGAGCAGACCCTCCCGGCACCCGACCAACCGCGGTGCAGGTAACTCCCCGTCCGTCCCTCGGGGCGGGCGCGCGCGGCGGATCGACGAAGGACCGATGTTGCGAATCCATCACCTGAACTGTGGTACCGATTGCCCGCTCGGCGGCGCGCTGTTCGACGGGCGCAGCACCGGCCCGCTCGGCAAGATCGTGTGCCATTGCCTGCTGATCGAAACCGACGCGCATGGGCTGGTGTTGATCGATACCGGCTATGGCCTGCGCGACGTGGCGCATCCGCATGCGCGCCCCGATCCTCGGATTCCGGTGCCGTGGCGGATGATGCTCAACATCCGGCTGCACGAACGCGACACCGCGATCCGCCAGATCGAAGCGCTCGGCCACCGGGCGTCGGACGTCCGCCATATCGTCGCGACGCATCTCGACTTCGATCATGCCGGCGGGCTCGAGGATTTTCCCAACGCGGTGGTCCATGTCATGGCGCGCGAATATGACGACGCCACCGGGCCGCATGCCGGGGTTGTCGCGCGCAACCGCTGGCGCGCGCCGCAGCTGGACGGCGTCCAGCATTGGCGCCGCTATAGCGCGCGCGGCGAGCCCTGGTTCGGCTTCGACGCGGTCCGCGACCTTGCCGGCCTGCCACCCGAAATCCTGTTCGTGCCGCTGCCCGGGCACACATGGGGCCATGCCGGGGTAGCGGTGCGGCGCGACGACGGCCGCTGGCTGCTCCATGCCGGCGACGCCTATTTCTACCGCGGCGAGATGCGCGATGCACGGCGCCGCTGCACCCCAGGACTGCGCGCCTATCAGCGGCTGATGCAGGTCGACGCGACCAGCCGGATGGCCAACCAGGCACGGCTGCGCACGCTGTCGATCGAGCGTCGCGACCAGGTCACCGTCACCTGCGCGCACGATCCGGTCGAGTTCGAACGCTGTCGCGCGGGATCACCGCTTTAGATTTCTACCACCCCAAGCCGAAGGAGACGATCATGACCAACATCCAGGAAGCCCTCCGCGACCTTTTCATCACCGGCACCAAGAACATGCACGCGGTCGAAAAGCAGGCGCTGTCGATCATGACCCCGCAGGTCGCGCGGATCGAGCATTATCCCGAGGTCGCCGATCGGCTTCGCTCGCATATCGAGGAAACCAACGATCAGCTCGCGCGGATCGACGAAGTACTGGCGAGCTTCGACACCAGCGCTTCGGCACTCAAGGATCTGGGCCTCAGCATGACGGGCGGCATGGCGGCGATGGCGCATTCGATCGCCGGCGACGAGATCCTCAAGAACAGCTTCGCCAACTATGCGTTCGAGCATTTCGAGATCGCCGGGTACAAATCGCTGCTGACGATGGCCGAGGATGCAGGCTTCGCTCAGGCCACCGCGCTGTTCACCGAGTCGCTGCACGAAGAGCAGGCGATGGCGCAGTGGATCGATGAATCGCTGCCGATGGTGACCCGCCGCTATGCCGGCCTGTACGCCGAAAGCGGTTCGTTCACCGCCAAGGTTTGAGCGAAGGCGATGGGAGCGAAAAATCCGGAAGCCGACGTTCCCATCGCCAGCCCGCACGTGCTGGCGGTGCGCGAGTTAGGGCGTGCGGCGGCTGCCAAGCCGATCGCCGAATTCGACCTGGGCGAGCTCCAGGTCGAGGTGCGCACCACGCAGGATTCGGTGTTCGTGGTGGTCGTGCGCGAAGGCCGCGGCGGCGTCGCACTGCGCGCCGCCCATTTGTCGTGCGCCTTCGAATGCAAGGCGCTCGCGCCGCAGGCGGGAGAGGATGCGCGGCTCGGCGTCACCAGCGCGCTCGGCCGCCATCTGGTCACGCTCGAAGCCGGCGCGAACGCGCTCGAGAACCTGCGCGTGACGGTTCGCTTCACGCCGGCGATGCCGATGCTGATCCCGTTCATCCCGCGCGACCTGTACCCGATCGACAATAAGGGCGATCCGCTCGGCACCGTCGGCAGCGTCGAGGCGAAGCAGCGCAAGTTGAACGTCGGCATCGTCTATTTCCGCGTCGACGAACCGCGCTTCGGCGACGTGCTGTACTTCCAGAACCTGACGTCGATGAACGATTATTATGGCGCGACGGGCACCACCCCCGAAAGCATCGTCGGCGGAAGCTGGCCCGAGCTCGGCCATCTCCTTCCGATCGCGCAGGGCGGCCAGACCCCACCCGCCGGCGTGCTCGAAGGCGGGACCGAGATCATCCTGTCCGACGCGATCCTGGTGTTCCGCCACGATGCCCCGCCCGACGAGCGCGAAACCGCGCGGCGCTTCCTGCAGATGCTCGGCGTCGCCTATCAGCGGCTCGACCTGCCCTGCGTCGACTATCGCGACTGGGTCGACCGCGCCGAACGCACGCTGCGCGACCTCGACCAGGCGCCCGAGGCGACGATCGAGCATTACGGCCATCGCTATATCCACCCCTACACCAACGCCGAATATCCCGACATCATGGTCCAGATGTCGGTCGTGGCGGCGATCCATGATTGGGGCAAATGGTGCGGCACCCCGCACCCGCTCGAAGCGCAGTTCAAGGCGGGGCTCGAGAAATTCTACGATCCCGAGCTGCAATCGCTGCGACGCTATTTGCCCAATGTCGGCGACGACAAGGACGCCGACGCGGTCGACAGCTGGTATCTGTACCACCCGATGCTCAACCTCGGCCTGCTCGCGCTCGACGGCGACGAACAGGCAAGGACGCTGCTGCTCAAGTCGATCGATTTCGGCATCAAGGCGGCGCATCATTTCAACTATGAATGGCCGGTCCAGTACAAGGTCACCGATTTCAGCATCATCACCGAGCTTGCCGGCGCCGATTGCCGCGGCCAGACCGATGTCGCGGGCATCTATGCCTGGGTAATGCTCCAGGCGTTCGAGCTGACCGACGAGAAACGCTTCCTCGACGAGGCGCGCTGCGCGATCGACGCAGCGATGGGGCTGCGCTTCGGGGTGAATTACCAGGCCAATCTCACCGCCTGGGGTGCAGCGGCGTGCATGCGGCTGTGGCGGATCACCAACCGCCCGGTCTATCTCGAACAAAGCTATGTCTATCTCGCCAGCTTCTTCCAGAATTGCGTCATTTGGGAGAGCAAGGTCGGGCATGCCGCGCAGTACAAGACCTTCCTGGGGGTCACCTGCCTGCAGGATGCGCCGTATATGGCGATCTACGAATGCTTCGATTCCTTCACCGCGTTCGAGCGCTATCTCGCCGATAGCGGCCCAGATCTAGAACCCGCCGCGCGGCTGCTGGTCGCCGAATATTGCCGCTACGCGCTCGATCGCGGCTGGTATTTCTACCCCGACGCGCTGCCGCCCGAAGCCGTCGCCACTGAGCAGCGCGAGAGCAACGGGCATATCGACCCCAAGCTCTCGTTCCCGCTCGAGGACCTCTATCCCGACGGCCAGCCCGCGGGCCAGGTCGGCCAGGAAGTCTATGGCGCCGGCGCCGCCTTCATCTTCGCCACGCGCAGCTTCCACCCGATCGAGGGCGCCCCGTTCCGGATCTATTGCGACCAGTTCGTCCAGTCGATGGAGCGCACCGGTGATCGCGCGCTGACGATCACGCTGGCGGGGGGCGAGTCCTCGATCGCCGGCCTCAGCGTCGTTCGGCTCAAGCGCCGCAAGCTCGGGGCGGTCGAATTGACCGCGCCCGATGGCGACGTCCTGCGATCCAGCGCCAGCACCGCCGATCGCATCGCCTACGAAGTGCCCGCCAGCGGCCGCCTCGTCCTCACATGGGAATGATCATGCCAGAACTCACCAGCCTCGACGGCAAGCGCGTGCTCGTCACCGGCGGCACGACCGGGATCGGCCTCGCGACAGTGACATTGCTCGTCGAAGCCGGCGCGCGCGTCATGACCTTTGGCCGGCATCAGCCGGGGCTCGACGACGCACTGGCGCAGGCCGATCGCGGCAGCGGCAGCGTCGATGGGATGCTCGCCGATGTCTCGACGCGCGACGGCATCGATGCGGTGTTCGCCGCGATGGACGAGAAGCTCGGCGGCATCGACATGCTCGTCACCTGCGCGGCGCTTGGCGCGCAACCGGTGCACGAGATGGAGGAGGACGCCTGGCGCTATGTCATCGAAACCAATCTGATCGGTACGCTGGCCAGCGCGCGGCGCGCGATCCTGCGGATGGAGGCGCAGGGCGGCGGGCATCTGCTGTTCGTCGGATCGATCAGCACCGAGATCAAGGCGGTGGGCGAGAGCGTCTACGCCGCGACCAAGGCGGGCATCCAGGCCTTTGCCGAGACGCTACGCAAGGAAGTCGCCGACAAGAACATCAAGGTCAGCGTGATCCAGCCGGGATCGGTTTCGACCCCGATGCAGGAATGCAGCGACGACCAGAAGGAACAGGCGATCGCCGACCATCGGATGCTCTACGCCGACGAGGTCGCCGACGTGATCCTGTTCGCGCTCACGCGGTCCGAGCGGTCGGACATCGTCAATCTGCGGATCGAGCCGCGGATCCAGAAGACCGCCTGACCGTGTCACTCACCCCCGCTATCACCGAAGGAACACGCCGATGAGGGCCGCGCTCAAGACCGCCGATGGCAGGTTCCAGGTTACCGAGGTCGAACGCCCGATCATTCCCACCGGCGATTTCGTGCTGGCGCGGGTTCGCGTCGCAGGCATTTGCGGCACCGATCTTCGCCATTGGAACAAGGCCGAGCCCGAGCTCGAATGCCATATCGTCGGCCATGAGCTGGCCGGCGAAGTCGTCGAAGTCGGCGCCGACGTCACCAATTTGAAGCCCGGCGACCGGGTGGTGATCGAAACCGTGATGGGCGACGGGGTGTGCCCCTATTGCAGGATCCAGCGCTACAATATCTGCGAGCATCTGTACGACGTGCGGACCAAATATGTCTCGCGCGCCTATGGCGAATTCGTGTGCGGGCCGCAGAGCAAATTCTATCCGTTGCCCGATCATGTGAGCTTCGAGGAAGCCGCGCTGATCGACACCTTCTCGGTTTGCCTGCACGCGCATCATCGCGCCGGGGTCGGGGTCAATCAGAAGATCGCGATCATCGGCGCGGGGCCGATCGGGCTCGGCCAGTTGCAGCTCGCCAAATTGAGCGGCGCCGATGTGCTGATCGTCGATCGCGTCGCCAGTTCGCTCGAGCTCGCGACCAAGCTGGGTGCCGATGTCGTGGTCGACACCAGCAAGGGCGAAGACGTGCTCGAGCGCGTCCTGGCGTTCGCCGGCGAGCGCGGCGCCGATGTGTGCTTCGAATGCGCGGGCGGCGAATCGATGGCCGAGACGCTGCCGCTCGCGACCAAGCTGGCGCGCCGGGGCGGCAAGGTGGTGGTCGTGGGCGGCTTCGACGCGGGCGAACTCAGCATCCCGCTCGAATGGCAGCGGATCCAGATGTCCGAGATCGAAATCGTGATGAGCGCCAGCTTCGCCTTCCACGACATCTATCCCGAACAGGGCATGGTGCTCCAGCTGCTCGCCGACGGGAAGCTCGACGCCGCCAGCCTGATCACCCATCGCTTCGACCTCGATCACATCAACGACGCGTTCGAGACCGCCGACGCCAAGGAGACCACCGGCGCGGTCTTCGTCGCCATCACGATTTCGTGAGCGTCGATCTGCTGGTCGGCACCGACGCCAGCATCGGCGGTACCGGCCTGCACCGGCTACGATTGTCGAACGACGGCAGCTTGCGCCGCGACGAGGTGCTTGCGGTCGCGCGCAATGCATCGTTCGCCACCTATTCGCCGCGCCATGACCTCTATTATCTGGTCGACGAACAGGCTGATGGCGCGCTCGGCGCGTATCGCGCGGGCGCCGATGGCTGGCAGCAGGTGGCGCAGGTCGCGACCTACGGCGCCGACCCCTGCTATGTCGCGCTCAACGGCGCGGAAGATCGATTGGCGGTGGCCAATTACGGCAGCGGCAGCATCGCGCTCTTCCGCCTCGATTCATCGAGCGGCCGCCCGCTCGCGCCGCCGCAGATCCGCCATCACGCGGGGAGCGGGCCGGTCGCCGATCGGCAGGAGGGCCCGCACGCGCATTGCGTATGCTTCGCGCCCGATCAGCGGTGGCTCTACCATGTCGATCTCGGCGCCGACGCGATCATGGCCTATCGCGCCGACCGGCGCGACGGACCGCTCGGCACGGGGCAGCGCGCATACGACGCACCCCCGGGATCGGGCCCACGCCATCTGGTGTTCCATCCCTCACACCCGCTCGCCCTGCTGGTGAGCGAGCTGGCGAACACGCTGACGGTCCTCGCGGTTGGCGACGGCGTGCTGACGCCGCTGCGGACGCGCTCGACGCTGCCCGAGGACTTTACCGGCGAAAGCATCGCCGGGCATCTGTCGCTCGACCGGCACGGCGAGCGGGCGTATGTTACCAATCGCGGGCACGACAGCATTGCCGTCTTCGCATGGAAATCGGGCACCGATTTGGACATGCTGCAAGCCATTCCCAGCGGCGGGGCCTCGCCCCGTGCGTTCGCGCTGCTCGAAGCCGAGCGGCTGCTGGTGCTTGCCAATGAAGACGGCGGCAATCTCACCCTCTTCGATCTACGGCCTGACGGCACCCTGGCGGCACGACCCGCCGCAATCCCCCTTCCCGGCGCGGTGTTTCCCTTCGTCCCGGGGCGATAACAGCCTTGCCCTCGCTATCCCCCCAGTCGCACGTCAGCGATGACGAGCGCGAACGGGGGCTGCGGCTGCTGGTCGTCGAAGCCGCCTTCTCGGGCGGCGCGACCGCGCTGACCACCGGCGTCATCCTCACCGCCTTCGCGCTCCATTTGGGCGCATCGAACACGATGATCGGCGTGCTCGCGAGCGCGCCGTTCCTCGCGCAGTTGCTCCAGCTGCCCGCGATCCTGCTCGTCGAGCGGCTGCGCCAGCGCAAGCGGATCGCGGTGCTGACGAGCATCGTCGGGCGATCGATGCTCGCGGTGATGGCGCTCACCGCCTTTTCGACCGGGATGCTGCCGCTGCTGATCCTGCTCACGGCGCAGTTCACGCTGTGCGGATTCGGCGCGGTCGGCAGCTGCGCGTGGAACACCTGGCTACGCGATCTCGCGCCCGAAAACCGGCTCGGCCAGGTAATGGCCAAGCGCACCACCCGGCTAACCGCAATTAACCTCGCGCTGGGAGTGGCCGCGGCGATCGCGCTCGATGTCACCGACGCCCAGTCGCTGGCGCGCGACCTGGTGTTCGCGGGCATGTTCCTCATCGGCTGCATCGCCGGGCTGATCAGCGCGCGGATGGTAAGCGCGATGCCCGAACCCGCGATGCCCGAACGCAGCGACCGGGTTAGCCTGGTCGCGTTGCTGATGCCGCCGCTGCGCGACAGCAATTTCAAGCGGCTGCTGATCTTCGTCGCCAGCTGGCAATTCGCGGTCAACCTCGCGACGCCCTTCTTCACGGTCTTCATCGTCCGCCAATTGGGCTTCGACGCCAGTTTCGTGATGGCGCTCAGCGTCGTCAGCCAGGTCGCCAACATCCTGGTGCTGCGCTATTGGGGTGAGCTGAGCGACCGGTTCGCTAATAAATCGGTGCTCGCGATCTGCGCGCCGGTCTACATTTTCTCGATCGTCGCAATGATCGGCGCGTCGCAGATCGCGGACCGCGACCTGGTGAAGCTGTGGCTGATCTTGCTGCACCTGGCGATGGGCGCGTCGGTGGCCGGGGTGACGCTGGCGGTGAGCAACATCGCGCTGAAACTCTCGCCGCGCGGCAGCGCGACCGCCTATATCGCGGTGAGTGCCACCGTCACCGCGATCGCCGCCGGTACCGCGCCGATCCTGGGCGGACTGCTCGCCGATTTCTTCGCGCAGCGTCGGCTCGAACTGCTGGTGCGCTGGTCGAGCCCGCAATCGAGCTTCAGCGTGCCGATCCTGCTGACCAGCTGGGACTTCTATTTCCTGCTCGCCGGCCCGATCGGCATGTACGCGATCCACCGGCTGTCGCTGGTGCAGGAGCAGGGCGAGATCGAGCCGCGCGAGATGATGACCGAGATGCTCAACAACACCCGCCGCAGCATCCGCAACATCTCCTCGGTCGCGGGCTTGCGCGCGGCGACCTTCGTGCCCGTATCGCTGCTCCGCGACGGAAGGACCGCATTGCGACGGCGCAGTGCAATGAAGCAGGCCGATCAAATGTTCGAAGAACGACGCGAAGACTGAAGCTGCCTGGCATTGTCGCGGCAGTGCAGCGCTGGCGAGATGACCCAAAATGCCACATTTGCGACGTTGCCCCACTACCGCAGCTTCCGCCATTTGTTATGTTTGAAACAGCATGCCGCTATCCGGTGACGACGAACGGCAAGTAGACAAACTGGACATGATTATCCGACCGCGGGACGATACGTTTCAGCGAAGCGAAGGCAGCCGAAGCTCGACAATTAATCCCGGCTCGACCCGGTTGCGTAGGACGAGCGTACCGCGATGCCTATCAGCGAAATCCTGAACGATACTAAGGCCGAGGCCGGCACCCCCGGTCTCACGATTACGGGAGGCTTCACCGCGCTAGAAGGGTCGCAGAAGGCGTGCGTGATCCTCGGCTGCGATCCCCGGCCCTGTATCACTGACCGTCACGATGACGTCGTCGCCTTCCCGAACGATGCCGACGCTGCCGCCGCCGGCATGGTCGATCGCATTGCGCACGAGATTTTCGATCGCTCGACGAAAGGCCGATTCGGCAACGTTGACCCAACCGTCATCGCCGGGCTTCAGCAAGACCATGCCTCGCCCTGCGTCCATGTCAGCAACGATCTGTGCGATCAGCGGCCTGACCGCGACAGATTGTCGCGGCAGCTCGACATCTCGAGCAAATGCGAGGACTTCGCCGATCATCGCCTGCATCCGTTCGACATCGGCGACCATGCGCGATCGCTGCGGCTCGGCAGCCGACTCGATGCGCAGTCGCAGGCTGGTCAAGGGCGTACGCAGATCGTGCGCGATAGCGGTCAACATCCGCAAGCGCTCGGCGGTCTCATCGGCGAGGCGTTCCCGCATTGCGGCAATGGCGCTCGCCGCGTCGCGCAGTTCGCGCGGACCTTCGATGGGGATGGTCATGCCGCCGGTGTCGATGGCCGTGGCAAGCGCACGGAACGGGCGGGTCAGGCGCCGCGCGAACAGCCAAGCTAGAGGCAGGATCAGCAGCAGACTGACGAGGATCGCGGCTATCACCCGCAGCCGCCAGCCGCTAAGCCAAGGTTGGTAGGGCTTTACGGTCAACCAACGCCCGTCGGGTTGCCGCACGCTGGCGGCGAACGCATCGATCGGCACCGCCGCCAGCGCTATGCGCAGCGCTGGCGGCGGCGTATGATCCGCACCCAGCAGGCGAAGACTATCGCCGCGAAGAACGATGCCTTGGCTACGGATCGAGCCCGCGATGCCTCTTGCTTGATCCTTCGCGCGGCTGACCAGCACTACCGGCCCTGAGGCCTCGCGGCCTGGAGGTCCGCCGGTGATCCTCGCCCGCGTGGAGAAGGTGTCGGGCCCGGTCATGATGATGCGGACGTCGCTTGCGGGTCGCTGGACCAGATCGGCAAGGACTGCCTCGAAAATGACAGAGCGCCGCCCTTCGGGCTCCGCCCCGATACTGCGTTCGAACCGGCGTGTTTCGCCGCGCAGCGCAGTAGCGGCGTCACTTATGCTGACACGCAGGCCGTCGGGTTCCGGCGCGATCAACACTATTGCAGCGGTAGCGGCCACGCTCAGCAATGCCACGCCGATGCCGAAGCCGCCAATAGCCGCGACCGCGCTTCGCGGGCGTTTCGCGCGCGCGGTCAAGCTGGTCGCACCGTAGCGGTGAAGCGATACCCGACACCGCGCACCGTTTCGATCAGCGGCGCAGGATCCCCGTCGGCCAGCTTGCGGCGCAACCGGCTGATCGCAATGTCGACCGCGCGGTCATAGGCAGCGGCATCGACGCCACGCGCCAGATCAAGCAGCGAATCGCGGCTGAGCACCCGGCCCGGTCGTTGCACAAACGCTGCAAGCAGCGCGTGGTCGCCTTCGCTTAGGACCAGCGGGCGCCCGGCCGGATCGCGCAGTCGTCGTTCGTCCATGTCGAGATACCAGCCGGCGAAAGTCACGCCGCTTGGTGGCGCGGTCGCCGGCGCTTCGCTTCGCGGCCGGCGCAGGAGCGCCCGGATGCGAGCGAGCAATTCGCGCGGCTCGAACGGCTTCACTAGATAATCCCACGCGCCGACCTCAAGACCAACGACCCGGTCCGTGACACCATCGAGTGCGCTCAGCATCAGAATCGGCCGGCCACCCGTCGCCAGGCGGCGGCACAGTGACAGTCCGTCCTCACCGGGCATCATGACGTCGAGTACGATCAGGTCGACCGGCGCGACCGCAAGCGCCCGTTCGCAGGCCGCGGCGTCGGCTGCAGCCCGCACGCAATAGCCATGCGCGGTAAGAAATTCGGCAAGCGCGTCGCGGATGCTGGTGTCGTCATCGACGACGAGGATGGTCTCCGCGAGCTTGGGAAGGATGGCCATGAGCAAGCATCGATAGCGCGCTTTTGTAGCATTTGCGTATCCGCCGCTGCTACGCACCCGACATCGCGAGGCTACGGTCTGCTGCTTGAAGGTTCCCGTCGGTCCAATCGAAGGGGGAGCAGCAGCGATGCAAAAAGCGAAACGGTACGTAGGAGTCTCGGCAATCTCCCTGTTCGCGGCGCCAGCTGCTGCGCAAGAACGCCCGCCCGTGACTGCGCCTTCCGCAACCACCGCCCCGCAGACCGCACCGCGGGCCGGCGCGACGCGGGCGTCGCCGCCCCGCGCTCCGGGGCCGCAAATGATTTTCCGCGATGCGCAGGGCAACCCGCTGCCGCCAGAGGTCCAGCGCCAGCTTGAAGAGCGGTTTCGCAACAATCCCCCCGCGCAGACCGGCCAACCTCCAGCCCGGAACGGCGATATCGTCGTCACCAGCGATCGAGCGCGCGGGGCAGTGATTGGCGACGTGCCGGCGGAGCGGAGTTTCGACATGCTCAGCGTGCGCGCGTTTGGGGCGACCGATGTGAGCGAACTGCTTGAGGCGATCGCGCCGCAGGCCCGCAGCAATCGCGGACGCTCGGATGCCGGTCCGGTGACGCTCCTGAACGGCCGCCGCGTCTCGAGCTTTGCCGAGATCGCCCGGATACCCACCGAAGCGATCGAGCGGATGGATGTCTTTCCGGAAGAACTGGCGCTGCGCTACGGCTTTCGCGCCGACCAGAAGGTGGTGAACATCGTCACCCTTCCAAACTTCCGCTCGCTCGTCACCCAGGCGACCGCGCTGGTGCCGACCGAGGGCGGGACGGCGACCGGCGGTTTGACCGCAGATCAGCTAATCCTCAGCGGCGACACCCGGCTCGGGATTGGCGCCAGCTACAACCGAACGTCGTCTCTGCTGGAAAGCGAGCGTGAGTTGCTGCAGCCCGGTGGCGCTCAGGGGAGCGGCAACCTTCGCACACTGTTGCCGCAAGCCGAGCGTTTCTCGCTCAACGGGGTGATCGGCGCGCCGCTGACGACGGAAATCGGCGCGTCGCTGAACGCGCAGTTCGAGGCAAGCGACCTGACGGCGCTCCTTGGTCCCGCCGCTCTCGACCAGCCACTCGAGCGTAGCACGCGGAGTAGACGGGGCCGGATCGGAACCGTGTTCGATGGACGCGTGGGCCGGTGGCTGTGGTCGTTCACCGGCGGGTATGATCGCACGGCGGTGACCGTGCTGACCGATGGCAACGACCCGATGGATTCGCACGACCGCGTCCGTTCGGTAAATGCGATCGCCGATGCCGATCTGATCATGAGCGGCCCTTTGTTCACCTTACCTGCAGGGTCCGTCACCGCCAGCATCGGCGGCGGCGTCGGCACGCGCGACTTTCGCGGTTCCTCGGACCGCGACGACGTGTTCAGCCTTACCAGACTCGGTCGCGACCGGGCGGCAGCGCGCGGAAGCGTCGACGTGCCGATTACGAGCGCGGGCGCGATTGGCACGCTGTCGGCGAATATCAGCGCCGAGGTGGAACGACTGTCGGACGTAGGCACGCTGTCGACGGCCGGGGCCGCGCTAACCTGGTCTCCGATTTCCTCGATCAACCTCGTCGCATCCGTGACGCAGGAGGAGGGTGCGCCGACCGTCGAACAGCTTGGTGCGCCGACGATCGTCACCCCGGCATTCCGCTTCTTCGATTTCGCCAGCGGCACGTCGGTCGATGTGCCGCGCGTGTTCGGTGGGAACGCCGATCTTGTCGCGGACGACCGCCGGGTGCTGCGCATCGCCCTGAACGTCGCACCGATCAAACGCACCGACCTCTTCTTCAGCGTCGACTATGTCGACACGCGGATCGACAACCCGATCGCCGCCTTCCCTGTCCTTACGCCGGCGCTAGAGTCGGCTTTTCCAAACCGGTTTTCGCGTGACACCGCGGGTCGCCTGACGACCATAGATGCTCGTCCGATCAACTTCGCGCAATCGACGACTCGGCAATTGCGCACGGGCATCAACTTCACCCGGCCGCTCGGTGACCCGACCGCCGGGCTTGCACCGGGTACGACCATGAAGACGCGGGTTTTCTCGAGCGCGGCTGAGGCGGAAGCCCACGCCCGCCGACAAAATCCCAACGCCACAGTCGTATTTGCGTCCGCCGAGCCCGGGAGCGCAGCGGCGCGTCGGGGCGAAACCATGCGCAGCCGCTTCTACGTCAGCCTCTACCACAATTGGACGCTGACCGATTCGCTGACGCTGGTGGAAGGCGGGCCGACCCTCGACCGGCTCGATGGCTTCGCCACCGATCTGCGCGGGGGACGGCGGGGGCACGAGATTGAGTTCCAGATTGGGGTATTCAAAAAGGGGCTTGGCGCGCGCCTTGGCGTGAACTGGCAGAGCGCGACCCGGATTAGCGGGCTGGGCGGAACAGGCGACCTTGCCTTCGCCGACTTCGGACGGGTCGACCTCAACCTATTCCTGAACCCAGCTGAGCGCTTCGGGGGCGCAGGAGCACCAGCTTGGATCAAGCGGACCCGCGTGACGCTCGGCGTCGGCAACCTTCTGAACGCCCGCCCGCAGGTGCGCGACCAAGCGGGTGCGACGCCGATCGCTTTCCAACCCGCGCTGCTCGATCCGTTGGGGCGAACGGTCAACCTGACGCTACGAAAGGCGTTTTAAGATCCACAATCTGTACGAAGCGAGCCGGATTGCGAAGTAGCAGGAGTTCAGCTCTGAGAAGACCAATGCTGGACGCTCCGAAGCCAAATGCTGCGTCTGAACTTCAGCCGCCGACCGGTGAGCGTCGATCGATCCAGATCGATCCCGGTGCTGCCATCATTTCAGCCTGGCGGTAGAGCGGCAGGCGATGATCGCACTTGCCGACGACATGGGTCGGCGTCGCGAAGGTGGCTTTACCGGGCACAATCGCCTTCACCGGGGCGGCCGCCTGCACGATCTTGTCGCAAGCCCTGCAGCTATACTTGGGGCGGATGGTGCGCACGACGCGCCCCTGGACGGGCACGGCATCGAGCATCTCGTCGCTGTCCTGGCCCAGCGGGCGCATGCCCCGCCGCAATCTGCGCAGGTGCAACTGCCTTGCTCGGGCTCGATCCGGCGCTTCGCTTGAGACGGGCCAGCTGCACGCGCAGCGTATCGATAACGGGCTCGCGCGCGGCGGGAACCCCGACCAGTTCAATCTGGATACTACGCTGCTCAGCCGAACCTTTGCGCTTGGCGTCCGCTATTCGCTCGATTGACCTCCACCGGGCGCGGTCCCCCGCCGCGCCCCGGCGGCGGCGAAGATGTGTTCCGCATTCGCACCTATGTCGTCGCGTGCAACGGCGCCGATCCGATGACGGGCAAATGGGCGTTGCTGGGGCAACTCGAAACCCCATGGGACAGCTTCAACCTCGATGCGACCAGCTTCGTCCATCGCGGCACCCGCTATCTTGCTTGGGCGCAGCGCGAGCCGGGGATCGAGACCAACTCGAATCTGTATCTCGCGCCCCTCGCCACGCCGCTTACGCTGGCCGCCAAGCCGGCGAGACTGACGATCCCCGAGCTTCCGTGGGAAATCCGCGGGTTCAAGGTCGCCGAAGCCCCTGCGCTGCTCGCCAGGAACGGCCGGCTGTTCATGACCTATTCGGCAAGCGCTACCGACGCACGCTATTGCCTGGGGATGCTAACCGCGCGCGACGACGCCGATATCATGGACCCACGGGCGTGGACCAAGTCGCCGGTGCCGGTGATGCAGACCTCGCCAACCAACAACATCTACGGACCGGGGCACAACAGCTTCACGATGGACGAGCAAGGCCGCGACATGCTGGTGTTCCACGCACGCGATTACGAGAAAATCACCGGCGATCCGCTGTTCGACCCCAATCGCCATACGCGCATCCAGCGGGTGCGCTATGACAGCGCCGGGGTGCCGCTATTCGATCCCCCGGTCGGCAATGGGCCACTGACCTGATCCTGCCTGGCGAGAGCGGTGTGGCACGCAAGGGCGATATCCGCCCCCCACCTTCTGCTTGGACGCGCTTCAAACCCACGCGTATATTTTCCGAGCACCGAACGCTTCTGCAACAGTGCGCCTGTAATATCCGAGATCGGACTCGTACGATTGACGCACGACCAAGACCAGAAGGGCGAGGAACTCTATAAGTATGACCGGCGAGGCTGAGGAAACTGTTGGTTCCCAACCACAGGCACGGCGCGTGCGCGGCGCAGTCGCCCACGAACTTGGCCGTTCCATTCTGGCCGGTGCCTATCGTCCGGGAGAGTTTTTGCTTGGCGAGGTTGTTTTTGCCGAGAAGCTGGGGGTATCGCGGGGGGTATACAGGGAAGCGGTACAGGTCCTGACGGGCAAGGGCCTGGTGGAGAGCCGGAGAAAGCTTGGAACGCGCGTCCTTCCTCGTAACCGCTGGAACATGCTTGATCCCGACGTCCTTGCGTGGGGCTTGGCTAACAACCCCGATTTGCATCTACTCCGCAGCCTCTTCGAGATCCGAGCCGTGATCGAACCGGCGGCAGCCGCCTTTGCGGCTGAACGACATGATGCGGCGGACATCGAACGACTTCGCCACGCCCTCGACAGCATGGGGCGGCTTAGCGTCTTTAACGAGGAGGGCCGGGCAGCGGATAGAGACTTTCACGCCGCCATACTTACAGCGTCGCGGAATGACGCGCTGATAACGCTCAGCGCGGGGATAACCGCAGCGGTAGGCTGGACGTCCGATCTGGTCAGCCGTGGCAAAGCTACGCCACGCGATCCTATGCCCGACCACATAGCGGTCTATAACGCGATTGCTGACCGCGACCCGACCGCGGCGTTTCAGGCGATGAAAGATCTTGTCGACTTCGCGCTTGCCGACACCCGCGAGACGCTGGACGGATTGTAGCAGCGGCAGACGCAATTGCAGGCAAGCGGAAACGGCCCGAGCCGAGCCGTATTGCCACTTGAGAACCACTGAAGATGCCCGGTTGGGCTAGCCGCGCTTCCTTTCTGCGATCGCCTGCATACCCTGCCCTCGCCAGGTCAGTCGATTCGAGGCCGGCCACCCAATGCTATTCTCACCGCCCGCCCGTCATAGACGAACCCGGTAGCCGCGTTGTCGGTGAAATCGGGTGCCGCCGCCAGGCGCGGGGTATGGAAGCGCACCGACATTGCCCGCTGCTTCGTCATCCCGGTGAAACTACCCCTGCGCGCGCCGATCGTCAGCGTCTTTGCGGCTTCGTTCCAGCTGACCGGAATCTCGGCGAACTGGCCGTTCAGATATTGCCGGGTCAGGCCGTCATCCTCGAACATCGTGAACGTCCCATCGGCTCCGGTGAAGACGTGCAGCACGATCGGCCCGTCGGGCTGTTCGGCGGTCGATTGCACGTCCGCCCCGGTCGGCACGATCGATCCCGCCCGCACATAGAGCGGCATCCGGTCGCGCGGTGCCGCCGCCGTGATCGTCCGCCCGCCCTTGGCATAGGCGCCGCTTGCGAAGTCGTACCAGCCGGTGCCCGCGGGCAAATATACCTGCCGGCTGCGCGCCTTATACTCGGTTACCGGCGCGGCCAGGAATGCGGGGCCGAACATATATTGATCGTCGATGTCCCATGCCTTGCGATCGGCGGCGAAGTCCATCACCAGCCCGCGCATGATCGTGCCGTCGCGGTGATAGGTCGCCGCCGCGGTCGACAGGATATAGGGCAGCAACCGGTAACGCAGCTTGTCATAGCTTTCGAGCGCGCGATAGGTCGCCGGATCGCCCTCCCCCAGCTCATAGATTTCGCGGAACGGCGTCTCGCCATGGCTGCGGAACAGCGGCGAGAAGGCGCCGAACTGGAACCAGCGGACGTTCAGCTCTTTCCATTCGGCCAGATGCGCCGGGTCTTTCTTGCTATAGCGATCTTCGACCGCAAAGCCGCCAATGTCATGCGTCCAATTGGGCACGCCCGACATCGACACGTTGACGCCGGCCGAAATCTGGTCGCGCAGATCGTCCCAGCGTGACGCCACGTCGCCCGACCACAAGGCCGAACTGGTCCGCTGAATGCCGCCATAGCCCGAACGGGTCAGGATGAAGGGCCGCTTGTTCGGCTCGTCGCGCACCAGGCCGTTGGCCACGCCCTCGGCATGGATCAACGGAAAGCTGTTGAAGAACTCGGCCGCCGGTCCCATCGCGGTCGGCCCCATCCGGTCCTTGCGCTGTTCGATCGACAGGTTGGAATGAATGTCGGGCTCGGTGGCGTCCATCCACCAGGCGTCGAACCCCTTGTCGACCAGCCCTTCCTTCATCTGCCGGAAATAGATTTCGCGCGCTTCGGGGGCATAGGGATCATAATCGGTGTTGCGGTATCCCGGCCCCACCCAATCCTTTTCATTCGCCGCCAGATTGCCCTGGTACAGATAACCCTTGGCGTTCAGCTCCTTGGCGTTCTTGGTCTCGGGATAAAATTTGGGCCAGACCGAAATCATGATCCGCGCATCGAGTGCATGGACTTCATCGACCATCTGCTGCGGCTTGGGAAAGCGTTGCGGGTCGAAGCAATGGCAGCCCCATTGATCCTCGGGCCAATAGAACCAGTCCTGCACGATATTGTCGATCGGCAGCCGGCGCTTGCGATATTCGCGCACCACGCCCAGCAACTGCTCCTGCGTTTCATAGCGCTGGCGGCTTTGCCAGAAACCATAGGCCCAGCGCGGCATCAGCGTCGCCTTGCCGGTCAGCGCGCGATAGCCGCCTATCACCGAATCCATATCGGCACCGCCGACATAATAATAATCCAGGCCATGCGCGACTTCGGACGACATCCAAAGCGAATGGCGGTCGGGCTGCGCCAGCGGATCGCTATGCTCCAGCGCGATATAGCCGGCATTGGGCTCCCATTCGATCCGCACATCGGCAGGCTTGCCCGCGGTCATCGGCAGTTCGAAATTATGGTACCAGGGGTTCCAGTTCTGCCGCCAGCGGTTCAGCACTTCCTTGCCGTCGACAAAGACCTTCACATAGCTCGACGAATATAGCCGGAACTTGTGCATGCCGGTCTGATCGGGCCGGACGGTGCCGGTCCACACCACGCGCTGAGTCTGCATCGCGTTGCCGGCGGTGTTCTGGCCGGTGGTCGCCGCCACCGTCTGCGCCTTGGCCGCCTCGGGCCATTTCGCCTGATCCTCGATATATTGATAATCGATCACCGGCTCGGTGCGGGTCACCGCCAGCCGATCGCCCAGATAATATTGCGCCTTCCATCCCGGCGCGCCGCCCGAGGTCACCTGCATCCCCTCGCCCACCGGCGTATAGGGCACCGGATTGCCGAAGCGGGTGATGCCGTTATTGTCCCACAGCACCCCGTAATTCTTGGTCGACACGACGAAGGGGATGCCGATGTCCATGTTATGCTGCGCGAGTTCAACGTCCTCGCCATTGTAATTCATCTGCCGGTTCTGGTGCTGGCCCAGCCCGTAAAAGCCTTCATCGGTGCCGCGATTGAACTGCTGGCTCACCGCGACAAAGTCCTCGCCCTCGATCCGCAGCGGCGCGAACCCGCCGCGCGGCGATTCATCCAGCGTGACCCGGCCAGCGGAGTCGCGGAAGCGGACATGGCCATCGGCCAGCCGAATCTCCGCCGATGCGCTCGCCGCCTTCACCGTGACCAGCCCGTCTGCCTGCGTCACCGTAAAATCGCCGCTGGGCTGCGCGGTCACCATCAGGCTGGCCGGCAGCTTCAGGTCGGTGTCGGGCACCGCCGTCACCCGGAACCGATCGGGGCCATAGACCAGCACCCGCACCCGCTTGGCCGGGCCGGTATCGGGGGTGACGACCACGCCGCCCTTGATCTTGTCGACATCGGCGGCAAATGCGGGAACTGCCAGCGCGGGCAGCGCCACCGAAGCCAGCAGCGGCAAGGCCGTCAGGCGCAACGTGCGGAACATGGTCATGGTTGGTAGGTTCCCATCGTGACGCGCAGCAACACCGGCTGTCGCGTGAAGTTCAATCCATAATCGGTCTGGTCGCCGTTCCACATCCGGCGGAAACGGAAGCTGCCGTCATCGGCCAGCGTCCCCTCCTCCACCTTGAGCATCAGCCCGGTCGCCGACGCGCTCTCTTCGGCCTTGGCGAAGCTGATGCGGACGTCGCTGCCCGCCACCAGAAACTGGTCGGGCGCGATGTGGATGACCGCGGCACCGCCCACCGGCTGATCGGCGGTCGGTGGCGGCGACGCTTTCAGCCAGGGTGAATCCATGCTGCCGAACTGCCATTCGCCATATTTAGCCGACACCCGCCACGCGCCGAACTGCCGGGTCTGCTGCTCCTCGGGCGCACCCTTGGCCGTACCCCAAGTGAGGTGGCGATAGGCCAGCCGCGCCCAGCCGCGCGCCATCGGTGCCAGCAGCGCATATTTCGACGCGAACGCATCGAGCGTCGCGGGATCGAGTTCGGCGGCACCCAGCGGATGGTTCGAATAGCCGGTCAGGTCCATACCGAACGGTGCCCACCCGATCATGTTATACCCCAATGCCGGCCACAAAAAGCGCGCGAACTCGGCGGCGTTGCCCGTTTCGGGAACGATCAGCGCATTGTCGGGCCGGTCATAATGGTCGAGGAACTTGAGGTAATTCTTGGCATCGCGCCCGTACAGATCCGGCCCCACCGCATCGATATGGGGCGCGGCGGCCTTCCAGACATCGATCACCTGCCAGTCGGGGCCGCCGCTCGCGCCGCCCGATTTGCCCGGCGGCGCAAAGGGGTCGCCCACCGCCGCATTGGTGAACATCGGCAGATCCTTCACCGCCTGCCCAGCCGCCGCGATCTCGTCGATGTAGCGCGCGGTGTACCAGCTGTTGAACGCCTGTTCGGCCCCATCGCCAAACGCCTGAGTCCAGGTGCCGCGCTTGTCGGTCGCCTGGCCTAGCGCCTGCGGGATCGGCGCGGCGAACAGCCGGTTCGCCTCGGGCGAATGGTCGCGGTTCTGGCCATAGACGCCGACTTCATTCTCGGGCTGGACCATGATGACACTATGCTGCGGATCGCGCTCCTTCAGATAGCGCATCAGCGCGACGAACGCCTTTTTGTCGGCCTCCAGCGTGCTGCGATGGTGCGGCGAAAGGGCATAATGCGCCTTGCCCTCCTTGGTCCGCATCCTGGGAAAGCGCTGGTTATCGGTCTTCACCCATGTCGGCACATAGCCCGGCGAAGTGTTCTTCCACGTCCCGAACCACAACAGCACCAGCCGAACGCCGCGCTCGCGCGCCTGTGGCAACAGCGCGTCGAGATAGCTGAAATCGAACTGCCCTTCGACCGGTTCGATCTGTTCCCATGCGACCGGAATCTCCAGCGTGTTGGCATGCACCCGCTCGACCATCGGCCACACCTGCGGCAGCACCGCCGGATAATTGCTCGAATTATTCGCCTGCACCCCCAGCATCAGGAACGGCGCATCGTCGACCATCAGCGCGTGGCGGCCATTTTCGGTGGCGATCCGCGGCATCGCCGGTTCGCGCACCTGCCTCGCTTGTGCCGCAGCAAGTGTCGATGCCGCGATCACGATGCCCGCCAGCGTTTTCGGCATCTTCATCGCGATCATTCTCCCGGTACGGCGGTTTGTTGCTTCTATCGGCGCCGCGCGTTGGTGCCGGAAGCCTCCCAAGTGTGCAAGCCGTTTTTCCCTGTGAACAAATACATCCGTGCGTCATAAGGCCGGAATGCTCCATACGCTCCGCCTGCTATTCGCACCGTTGCTCGCCCTGGCGATCGCACCGGCAACCGCCGCCGACCCCGAGCAAGGATCTGCCTATCGATGGCGCAACGTAACCGTTGGGGCTGGCGGGTTTGCGCCAAACCTAGTGTTCAGCCCGATCGAACCGCGGCTGGCATATCTGCGGACCGACATGGGCGGCGCCTATCGCTGGGATGGGTCCGCCGATCGCTGGATACCCCTTCAGGACGGGCTGGCCGAAGGCAGTTATATGGGGGTCGAAAGTATCGCTGCCGATCCTGTCGATCGCGACCGCGTCTATCTAGCCGCAGGCATGTATCGCGGGGGGGCGGCGGCGATCCTGCGCTCGGACAATCGCGGCGCCGATTGGACGATCACCCCCGTCGGTTTCGCGATGGGGGGCAATGAAGACGGCCGCGGTTTGGGCGAGCGGCTGGCGATCGACCCGCACGCACCGGCGACGCTGCTGTTCGGATCACGCCACGATGGCCTGCAGCGCAGCGACGATCGCGGCGCTACCTGGCGCAAGCTGCGGGGCTTTCCCTATGCAGGGCTAGGCGCGCCAGAGGGGCGGCGCACCCATGCCGGCATTGCCTTCATCGTGTTCGACCCACGCCCCGGCCGTCGCACGGTGTTCGCGGGGGTTGCCGATAAAAGCCATCGGGGGATGTATCGCTCGAACGACGGGGGCACGCATTGGGCGAAGGTTGCCGGAGGCGAGGCCACGCTGCTGCCGGTCAAGGCGGTGGTCGATCGACGCGGACGGCTGTTCGTCGCATACGCTAACGGTATTGGCCCCAACGGCGTAACCGACGGCGCGGTCTGGCGCTACGCGATCGACGCCGAGCGGTGGAGCGATATCACGCCCGACCAACGCGCCAACCGGCCCGAAGGCGGCTATATGGGGCTATCGGTCGCTGGCAACACGGTCGCGGTGTCGACGATGAACCGCTGGCAACCTGGTGACACACTTTGGCGATCGACCGACGGCGGCGATAGCTGGGTCGATATCGGCGCGCGCTCGGCCCGCGATGTTCGCACCAGTCCTTTCCTTCGGCAAGGGCAAGCCCGCGCCGAATTCGGCCACTGGATCGCGGGCGTCGCGATCGATTCGTTCGACCCGCGCCGCATCGCTTACACGACCGGGGCAACCGTCTATGCCACCGCGGACGGGGATGCGGCGAATGTCGGCTGGAAGCCCTGGGTGCGCGGCATCGAGCAGACCGCGATCATCACGCTGGCATCGCCCGGCGCTGGTGCCCCGCTGGTATCGGGGTTCGGCGACATTGCGGGCTTCGTCCATGACGATCTCGAAAAATCGCCGCCGGTCATGCACCTCAACCCGCACCTCACCAACACCAACAACCTCGATTGGGCGGGGAAGGCGACCCATGTGCTGGTCCGGTCGGGGAATCGCCATGCCGGCCAACCGGTGAGCGCGACGCTCGCCTGGTCCGACGACGGTGGACACCGATGGAAGCCGGTGGTGGCGCAACTGCCCGGCAAGGCGCGTGAGGACCTAGACGGCAACAGCCCGATCGTGGTCGCGGCTGACGGCAAGGCGTTCCTCGTATCAACCCCCACCCCGCTGGTATCGGCCGACCGCGGCGCGCGCTGGCAGGCGGTGCAAGGCTTGCCGGGCAACACCCGCGTCGTCGCCGACAAGGTCGACGCGCGGGTCTTTTACGCGGCTGATTATGCCGGCGGTCGATTCCTGCGCAGCAACGACGGCGGGCGCAGCTTCGTCGAGGTCGAGAATAGCGGCCTGCCCGACAATCTGTCGGCATCCGCCCCGCGCAACCGTGAATCGCCGCTCGCGCTACTGGCCGAGCCGGGACGTGCGGGCCACCTATGGCTTCGCGTGGGGGACGGACTTTGGCGCTCCACTGACGGCGGCGATCGTTTCGTTCGGGCAGCGCAGAAGATGAAGATCGACATCGTTACCCTCGGCAAGGCTGCGCCTGGTGCTGCCGATCCGGCAGTCTTCGCCTGGGGATCGATCGACGCGATACGCGGGCTGTATCGATCGACCGATGGCGGCCAAAGCTGGACCCGGATCAACGACGATGCCCACCGCTGGGGAAACCGTATCCGCGTCATCGTCGGCGACCCCAAGCGCTTCGGTCGGCTGTATGTCGGCACCGATGGGCGGGGAATCGTCTATGGCGACCCCGTCGACTGACGCGATCACACCCGGTTATCGCCTTCGACCAGTTGTTCGGCGATGCTTTCGGCAGCGGTGCGGATCACCTGCGCAGCATGTTCCTTAGACACTCGTGGCTGCAATGTTTCGAGATAAGGCATCGTCAGCGCAGCCGCTGCTGCGCCACCGCGTAGCACCGGTGCGGATATATCGAATACGCCGGCGACGAACTTGCTGGGGGTCATGCCGAGCTTCTTTTCGCGCACCTCTTGGGCCGACGCGCGAAAGGCCGCGAGCTCGGCAGCTTTGGGCTTGGGCGTCAACAGCGCTTCCCAGCGTGCGCGAATGTCATCGGGTTGGAAGGCGTACAGCACCAGCCCCGATGCCGCCTGCATCAGCGGCTTGCGATAGCCAACGCGCACCGAAAAGCCGAGCTGCTCGCTTGATTCCATTCGCGCCACCACCACCATTTCACCCTGCGAATGGAGCGCCAGATGGCACGCCTGTCCGCATTCGAGCGAGACTTGGCGCATGATCGGCAATGCCAACTCGATCAAATTGCGCGTGCGCGGTTGTTGTATCCCCAGCGAAAAAAGCCGGTCGGTCAACCGATAGCCGTCGCTTACCGGGTCCTGTTCGAGATAACCGCGATATTCGAGCACCTGGACCATGCGGAACAATTCGCCATGCGAGCGCCCCAACCGGTTGACGATTCCGGTCAGCGTCAGCGGCTCCTTCTCGGCCGCCAACAGCTCGAGGATGTCGAGCCCCTTTTCGAGCGCGGGCGCCTTGTAACGGCGGTCGTCGTCGGACGGTGGCTCGGTCTGGTCCGTGGGGATCGCAAGGTCGGTCATCGGGATCACTAAAGCAGGCGGTGCGTCGAGCGGCAACGCGCAAAAAATTTGGCCGGGCAAACCAAGGTTCGTCCGGCCAGTGAGGGAGCAGAAATCGCGTGTCTCAGAATTTAACGCGGGCGCGGACCGAAAAGCGGCGATCGTTGATGCCATAATCGCGCGGGCGATCATCGAATATCTGGTAAGATTTGAATGCGGTATCGAGCAGGTTCTGCGCATCGACGGTGATCGCGAACTGCGACGTCACGTCATAAGTGATCGACGCATCGAGCGTGCCATAGGCCTCGCCGAAGATCGGCAGGTTCTGCGTGCCGGTATTCGCCGTCCCCTCCAGGAAACTGCTGCGCCAATTATAGGCGGCACGCATGTTCAGCCCGTTCTTGTCGTACAGCGCGACCAGATTGTAGCTGTGCTTCGACAGGTTGACGAGCGGAACGCTGATTTCGGTGGTGCTGTTGATGTCGCCGGCCGCGGTGACGCCGGCGTCACTGTCGGCAAAGGTGTAGTTGGCTTGCACCCCCAGCCCGTCGAACGGTGCCGGTAGGAAGTCGAAGAATTTCTGCCCGCCGACTTCGAACCCGCGAACATAGCCTTCGGATTCGTTCACCCAGCGGCGAACGTTGAAGCGGACATTGCCCACCCCTGGCAGTTGCTCGAACACCGGCGCCGCCGCCCGTTCGACCAGCAGGTTCTTCAAATTCTTGTAGAAACCCGTGACGTACACGAACCCGACATTGTCGAAATACCATTCCAGCGCCAGGTCATAGCTGGTCGCTTCCTCGGGCTTCAGGTTCGGATCGCCAAGCGCGGTGCCGGTGCCGACATACGGGTTGGTCACCGGGTCATAGGGCGTACCCGGCGTCGCGACGTTGGGCACCAGCGCGCGCACCTCGCCGGCATCGGTGTAGCTTGGCTGCAGATTGAACTGCGGGTTCAACTGCGCGAAGCTGGGGCGCGCGAAGTTTTGCGAAAACGCGCCGCGAAGGATCAGCTCCTCGGTCAGATTCACCTTGATGTTGGCGCTTGGCAGATACCGGTCGAAATTGCGCCCGCCGCTGAAATCCTCGTCGATGATGATGTTGGGAACGTTGGTGCCGACGCCCCCGGTTGCTGCGGGATCGCGATACGTCAGCAGGCGGCGGCCCGATGCCAGCGTCTCGGTCCGCACCGCGCGCACCCCGACATTACCATCGAAGCGCACCGTCCCCAACTCACCGCCAAATCCCACGCGGACATAGGCGGCATAGGTTTTTTCGTTGATCGTGCCCAAAAAGGCGTCGGGCGACTCATAGTCGCGGAACCCGATTTCCTGGCCGGTGGCCTGGCGCACCGCATCGAACGCGGCCTGCGGATTCGTCACCAGATTGTCGGCAAACTGCCACACCGGGCCGAACACGGTATTGCGGGCACTGCCGCGCAGCAGATCGGCCTGGAACGGGCCGGGCTGCGCGAATTGCGGGAATTCCGAAAGCCGCGTGCAATCGCCCGACCAGTTGGCGCAGCTCTGCCCGATCGCCGACCAGGTGCCATAGGTGGTGTTGCGGTTGATCGCGCTTTTTTCGGTGTAGCGACCGCCGACGCGGACGTCGCGGATGAACCCGTCATCACCGAAGTCCCAGGTCAGATCGGCGCGCAGCGCATCCGCCGCCGCGTCGTTCTTTTCGCCATAGGGCAGGATCGCGGTCATACCGTAATTGGCAAGGTTGCCGAAATATCCCGGCGTGGTCGACTGGAACACCGGCACGTCGCCGCTGATGTCGACAAACAGGTCATAGCTTTGGCCTGAACCCGGCACGCTGGTGCGCGGGTTCAACGCGCTTGCGGTCAGGTTCATCGTCGTCTGCTCGACGGTCGAATCGATATGCTGGTAATCCACCGTCAGAAGCAGATTGCTGGTGACATCCCAGCGGACTCCGCCCGAAATGTCGGTCGTGCTGGTGTCGCGCACCGTCCCGAAATTGACCGAATCGGTGCCCGGGTTGGAAAGATAGCCGGTGCGGACGATACCGTTGTCGTCGACGGTAAACGGACGATCGGGGGACGGCGGCGCATCCGCGCCATAGGCAAAGAATGAATTGCCCGCTTCGTTGAACTTGTAATCCGCCCGGAAATATTGCGCGTAGAATTCCAGCCCCGCCGTCGGACGCCATTGCAGCGCCACCGCACCGCTCAGCCGCTCGCGATCGCCATAAGCAGTGCTGAACCCGCCGCCGTGCGGCAACAACACGGTCTGGTTCTCGAACCCGTTGATCGGCGTCTGCACTCCCGGCGCGGCGGGGCCATGCTGGTAAAATGGCTCGGTGACGACCAGGTCTTCGCGGAACGAGGTGGTCTGATACCCGACATTGGCGAGGAAACCGATTTCGCCGATCCCGGTATCCCAACGGTTGCTATATAGCCCCGAGAGCTGCTGACCGCTTTTTTCGATCAAGTCGTAATAGGTAACGCCCCCGGTCACCGCGATTAGCTGGCCTGTCTGGTCGAACGGCAATCGCGTGCGGAGATTCACCGTGCCTGACAGGCCGCCCTCGACCAGATCGGCCGCCGGGTTCTTGTAAACATCGACCCCGGCGAGGAGTTCGGAGCCGACTTCTTCAAATGAAAGTCCCCGCCCGCCGCTGGCCGAGAAGATGTCGCGACCGTTCAGTTCGGTGCGCACCTGCGTCAAACCACGGACCGCGATGCCGCTGCCCTCGCCGCGGTTGCGCGTGATCTGCACGCCCGATACGCGCTGCAACGCCTCGGCAACGTTGACGTCGGGCAGCCGGCCAATGTCCTGTGCGGTGATCGAATCAACGAATTGGTCCGCCTCGCGCTTGATTGCCTGCGCACTTGCCAGCGATTGACGCAGCCCGGTGACTACGATCTCGTCGGTCGCTGCGGCTTCATCCTGCCGCTCGGCAGGGTCGGCAACGCCGGCTGCTGGAGGCGCCTCTTGCGCCAACGCGCCTTGCGGCATGGCAACGCCGAACAATGCCATAGCGATCGCCGACGCGCTGCTGCGCAGCGCTGCAGTCGACATGGTCACGGTGATGCGCATCAGGTCCCCCCTAATGCCGACACAAGAGCGGTTCTTCCGCTTCGGTTCGGCGAATTGTTTATCACCTACGCATCTAACTTTCAAATATGCCCAACGCAAGCGCGACTTTCATATTTGCGAAACTCTCGCTATCGGTGAACATAGATAGAAGACGCCGGGGAGGATATCGATGGCTGCAGGACCGGTACGGCGCGTGGTGATCGTTGGCGGCGGAACCGCGGGGTGGATGGCGGCTGCGGTGCTCGCGCATCAATTCGAAGCGGCGGCTTGCGCCACGACGCTCATCGAATCGGTCGATATCGGCACCGTCGGGGTCGGCGAGGCGACGATCCCGCCGATCCTTCAGTTCAACCGCCTGCTCGGCATAGACGAGGACGAACTGGTCCAGGCGACGGGCGCCACTTACAAGCTTGGCATCGAGTTTCGCGACTGGGGGGCGATCGGCGAACGCTACTTCCATCCGTTCGGGCATTTCCGTGCAGACCTGAACGGCATTCCCTTCCACCAGCACTGGCTTTCCGCGCGCGAGGGTGCGCTGGCGGATTATTCGCTGGTGACGCAAGCCGCCTATGCAGGCCGGTTCATCCGGCCGGTCGACGACCCGGCACATGTCCATTCGCGGATGGCCTATGCACTGCACTTCGACGCCGTGCGCTACGCCCGTTTCCTCAGCGCCCGAGCGATCGCGAGCGGAGTCACCCGCATCGAAGGCCGCATCGTCGATGTCGAGCGCGACGCGCGCGGGTATGTCGCCGCCGTGGTCACCGCCGACGGCCAGCGAATCGAAGGCGATCTCTTCATCGACTGCTCGGGTTTTCGCGGGCTGTTGATCGAGCAGAGCTTGCAAACCGGCTATGCCGATTGGTCGCACTGGCTGCCGATGGACCGCGCGGTCGCGGTGCCGAGCGTTGCCGATGCGGTTACCCTGCCCTTTACCCGTTCGACCGCGCGCCCCGCCGGATGGCAATGGCGGATTCCGCTGCAGCACCGGGTCGGCAATGGCCATGTCTATAGCAGCCGCTATCTGTCCGACGACGAGGCGACCGCCGACCTGCTTTCGGCGATCGATGGCGAGCCGACCGCCGAACCGCGGCTATTGCGGTTCACGACGGGCATGCGCCGCCGCTTCTGGAACGGGAATGTCGTTGCGCTCGGGCTCGCCGCAGGGTTCCTCGAGCCGCTTGAATCGACCAGCATCCATCTGGTCCAGCGCGGGATCGTGACGCTGATGTCGCTGTTTCCCGACGGCGATTTCGATCCAGCTACCACCGCCGAATATAACCGGCTGATGACGCGCGAATTCGAAGCGGTGCGCGACTTCATCATCTTGCACTATCATCTGACGCGGCGCGACGACGCACCGTTGTGGAACCATGTCCGCACGATGGCGATCCCCGAGACGCTCGCCGATCGGATCGCGTTGTTCGCGGTACACGGACGGCTGATGCTTGATCCCGGCGAACTGTTCCGCGAACCCAGCTGGACTGCAGTGATGCTGGGCCAAGGCCTCTGGCCGCGCAAGCCCGACCCGGTCGCGGCGCAAGCCGCGCCGCAGATCGCCGAGACGTTGACCCGCATGCGCGCACTGATCGGGCGCGGAGTTGCCGCGATGCCGACGCACAGCGAGTTTCTCGCCCAGCGATCACGCAGGGCCGCAGCATGAAGCGCCGCGCCTTCCTAGCCGGATCGGCAGCCTTGTCGGCAGCGACCGCCGCAGGCGCGCAGACCGCGCCGGGAATCCAGGCCAACTGGTCTTCGCTCGCCGAGGCCTATTCGGTGCCCGAATGGTTCCGCGATGCCAAGTTCGGCATCTGGGGGCATTGGGGGCCGCAATGCCAGCCCGAGGCGGGCGACTGGTATGGCCGCCAGATGTACCAGCAGGGGAACCGCTTCTACGACCATCATCGCAGCACCTATGGCCACCCCGCCGATACCGGCTTCCTCGACATCATCGGCGCGTGGACGGGAGAAGCCTGGGATCCGGGCGCGCTGGTCCGCCGCTACAAGGCGGCGGGCGCGCGCTACATCGTCGGCATGGCGTGCCACCACGACAATCTCGACCTGTTCGACAGCCCGCACCCGTGGAATAGCACCCGCGTCGGCCCCAGGCGCGACATCGTCGGCGGCTGGGAAAAGGCGATCCGCGGCGAGGGGCTTCGCTTCGGAGTCAGCAACCATGCCAGCCATGCGTGGCATTGGTGGCAGACCGCCTATGGGTATGATCCCGAAGGACCGCGCGCCGGCCAGCGCTACGACGCCGCCCGGCTGACCAAGGCGGGCGGCCGCGGCACGTGGTGGGACGGCCTCGATCCGCAGGCGCTCTACACCGGCGCGGTAATGGCGCCGCCCGACGGTTTCAGCTCGATCGCGCAGATGGAGGCTTGGACCGCCGCCACGAGCGGGCGCTGGATGGAATTCGCGCCTGCCGCCAATCCGGGGTTCGTCACGAGCTGGCTCGCGCGGCAAAAGACATTGATCGAACGCTACAATCCCGACCTCGTCTATTTCGACGATTACGGGCTGCCCTTCGGCTCGGTAGGGCTCGAAGCGCTTGCACATTATTACAACCACAGTGTGCGCCGCACCGGTCGCACCGATGTCGTGTTGACGGCAAAGGTGCTCTCGGCGTTCCAACGGCAGGCGATGGTCGAGGATATCGAACGCGGCTTTTCCGACCGGCTGCGCGACGAACCCTGGCAGACCTGCACCTGTATCGGCGACTGGCACTATAATCGGGCGCGATACCTCGAGAAATCCTATGTCCCGGCGATCCAGGTGCTCCAGCGGCTGGCCGATGTCGTGTCGAAGAACGGCAATCTTCTGTTGTCGATACCGCTGCGCGGTGACGGAACGATCGATAGCGAGGAGGAGCGGATCGTCGATCAGATCGGTGCGTGGCTGCGAGTCAACGGTTCGGCGATCTATGACACCCGGCCCTGGCGTATCTATGGCGAAGGGCCAACCGACCTGTCGGGGGGCATGCACAACGAGGACCAGGCGGCGAAGCTTGGCGCGCACGACGTTCGCTTCACTACCGCAGGCGGCGCGCTCAACGTCATCCTGCTCGGCTGGCCCGATGGGCCGGTAACGATCGCGGCGCTGGGCACCCGCGCCGCTGGCCGTATCGAACGCGCCACCTTACTGGGCGGCGGCGAGGTCGCGATGCGCCGGTCGGCGAGCGGCCTGATGCTGACGCTGCCCCCACGCCCCGCCGGAGGATCGCTACCCGTCGTCCGTCTCGAGGGGAGCGGTCTGGCCTGACTTTCCGGCCGGAGGCCCCCCGCAAATCATATCGAGCGCGCGGCGCGCAGGTTGCTGACGGCATAGGTGCCGACGATCGCGAAGCAGAATGCCGGGACCAGCATGGCAGCGCGGATCCCCGCGATCGTCGAGACCGCGCCCATCACCGGCGTCAGCACCGCGCCACCGACGATCGCCATGACGACCAGCGACGACCCGGTATAGGCATAGGGCCCGAGCCCCTCGACCGAGAGCGCGAAGATCGTCGGGAACATCACCGACATGAAGAAGCTGATCGCGGTCAAAGCGACCAGTCCCGCCACACCGGGCAGCAGCACCGCGCCAAGCGCCAGCACGACGCTGCACCCGGCATAGGCTGCCATCAACCGGACGGGCGAGACCCGCCGCATCAAAGCCACGCCGACGAACCGCCCTACCAGGAACAACACCGTCGCGGCGATGATCCAGTTTGCCGCCGAGCGTTCGCCGATGCCGGTGACCGCCTGTGCATAGCGGATCGTGAAGCTCCAAATCCCAACCTGCGCGCCGATGTAGAAGAACTGCGCCGCCACGCCGAACAGGAAACGCGGCCGCGCGAACAGGCCGCTGATCGATTGGCGCCAGCCGATCGACGCGCTGTCATCCTGCACAGGGCGCGTCGCCACCGGCGGAAAGCGCGTCACCGCCACCAGTGCCGCCCAGGCGAGCACGAAGATGCCGATCGCGATATATGGACCCTGCACCGCGCGGGTTTCAGCGAGCAGGAACGCCTGCCGCTGCGCCTCGGGCATCGCGCCGAGCGCAGCGCCGCTATGCTCGATCCCCGAGAGGATCGCGTATTTGCCGATCAGCAGCCCAGTGACCGATCCGGCTGGGTTGAACGCCTGCGCGAAATTCAAGCGACGCGCGGCGGTTTCGGGGGGACCCAATACCGTGATGAGCGGATTGGCGGCGGTTTCGAGGAAAGCCAGCCCTGCCGCGATCACGAACAACGCGGCGAGGAAATAGCCATATTGCGCCGCCTGCGCTGCGGGATAGAACAACAGCGCCCCGACCCCGTAGAGCCCCAGCCCGAAGATGACCGCAGCCTTGTAGCCATAGGCGCGCATCAGCAGCCCCGCCGGCAGCGCGAACACGAAATACCCCAGATAAAAGGCCGATTGTACCAGCCCCGTTTCGAGGTCGGTCAGGACGAACGCCTTCTTGAACTGGGTGATCAGGATGTCGTTCAAATTGTTCGCCATCCCCCACAGGAAGAAGAGGCTGGTGATCAATATGACCGGCAGGACGATACGCGCGCGGGCGATGGCTACTCTCCTGTTTCCGCGGACGCCTTTGCCGGACCTCGACGGCAGCGACTCACCCGAGCGCGCGATCCAGATGGGTATAGCCACCGTCGACGACGATCCACTGTCCCGTGACGTGCCCCGCGCGCGGCGAAAGCAAGAAGGTGATGGTATCAGCGACCTCGCGCGCGGTGGTAAGGCGGTGTCCCAGCGGAATGCTGCGCTCGATCGCCGCAAGCTTCGCGTCGGGCGAAACCTGCGCGTCGACCCATTGCCGATATAGTGGGGTCATCACCTCCGCCGGCACGACCGCGTTGACGCGGATGCCGTCGCTCGCCAGCGCCGCCGCCCATTCGCGGGTCAGCGCCAGCTGCGCCCCCTTGGCGGCGGCGTAGCCGCTGGTCCCGCCCTGCCCTGTCAGCGCGACCTTGGAGGACACATTGACTATCGCACCTCGCGCTGCGCGCAGATGGGGAAGGCACAGGTGCGCCATCGTGTAATAATGGACCAGGTTGGCGCGAAGCGATGCCTCGAACGCCTCGGGTCCAGCCTCGAGCGAAACGCCATCGTTCGCGCCGGCGTTGTTGACCAGCGCATCGATCCGACCGAACCGCGCGACCGTCGCGGCGACCGCTGCGCGGCATTGGTCGATGTCGGCAAGTTCGGTCGCGATGAAGATCAACTGGGGGCACAGCCGGCGGATATCTGCTGCGAACCGGGCATCGAGCGGCGAGCGCGCGACGACCACCGGCACGGCACCTTCCTCGGCCAGCACGCGCGTGGTCGCCGCGCCGATCCCCGAGCCCCCGCCGGTGACGATCACGACCTTGCCCGCAAGCTCAAGGTTCACGTCGCACCGCCGGGGTGACGGTATGCAGCTAGCGATTGCGGCTTCATCTCGATCGAAAAGCCCGGCCGCTCGGGCGCGATATAGGCCGCCCCGCGAACGATACAGGGATCGACGAAATGCTCGTGCAGATGATCGACATATTCCACCACGCGGCCCTCCTGCGTGCCGGCGAAGCAGAGATAGTCGATCATCGCGATGTGCTGGACATATTCGCACAATCCTACCCCGCCGGCATGTGGGCAGACGGGCAGGTCGTATTTGGCCGCCATCAACAGCACCGCGAGCACCTCGTTCAGCCCGCCCAGCCGGCAGGCGTCGATCTGGACCACGTCGATTGCTTCGCGCATCATGAACTGTTTGAACAGCACGCGGTTCTGGCACATCTCGCCCGTCGCCACCTTCACCCGCCCGATACCACGGCGGATCTTACGGTGCCCCTCGACATCGTCGGGGCTGGTTGGCTCCTCGATGAACCAGGGGTCGGCGAACGCGAGGGCGTTGACCCAATCGATCGCTTCGTCGACCTCCCACATCTGGTTGGCGTCGATCATCAGCGAAACGTCGGGGCCGACGACCGCGCGCGCCACGCGCAGCCGCCGGATATCGTCGTCGCGATCGCGCCCTACCTTCAGCTTGACGTGCCGGAACCCGGCGTCGACCGCCTCGCGCGCAAGCCTCGCCAGCTTGTCGTCGGGATAACCCAGCCAGCCAGCCGACGTGGTGTAGCAGGGATAACCGGTTTCGCGCAGCGCCGCGACCCGCCCGGCCTTGCCCTGGGCGCGCTCGGTCAGCAGCGCCAGCGCCTCGCCTGGCGTCACGCAATCGGTGATGTAGCGAAAGTCGATCGCAGCGACGATCTGCGCGGGGGTCATCTCGCCCACCAGCTGCCATACCGGCTTGCCCTCGATTTTCGCCCACCAGTCCCACAATGCGTTGACGATCGCGCCGGTCGCGAGGTGGATGACTCCCTTTTCGGGGCCGATCCAGCGAAGCTGGCTGTCGCTCGTCAAATGCCGCCAGCACCGCGCCGGGTCTGCCCGCAGCCAGTCGAGCTCGATACCGACCACCAGATGCCGCATCGCCTCGATCGCCGCGACACAGATCTCGTTGCCGCGCCCGATCGTGAAGGTCAGCCCGTGACCCTCGATCCCCGTATCGGTTTCCAGGATGACATAAGCCGCCGAATAATCGGGGTCGGGGTTCATCGCATCCGAACCGTCGAGCGTCGCGCTGGTCGGGAACCGGACGTCGATCGTGCGCAGCCCTGTCACGCGGCTCATTCGACCGTCCATCCGCCGTCGATCACCGATACGGTGCCGGTGGTGAAGCTGCTCTCGTCCGACGCGAGATAGACTGCGAGCGCCGCGACCTCTTCAACGCGTCCCAGGCGACCGATCGGCTGGCGATCGGCGAAGGCACGGTAGGTTTCGGCATAGCCGATCCCGGTCCTTTCGGCTTGCGCGCGGATGCGGGCGAGCAGCGAGGGCGTTTCGATCGTGCCGGGGCAGATCGCGTTGCACCGGATACCGCTGGCGACATGGTCCGCCGCGACCGATTTGGTAAGCCCCACCACCGCTGCCTTCGAGGCACCATAAGCGAACCGGCCGCGGACCGCGATCAGCGACGATGCCACCGACGCGGTATTGACGATCGATCCCGATCCGCGCTCGACCATGCCAGGCAGCAACGCGCGGATCAGCTGGAACATCGACGTGACATTGAGCGTGAACGCCTGGTCCCATTCGGCATCGCTGCATTCCAGGATGGTCCCCGCATGGACGACGCCGGCGCCATTGAACAATATGTCGATCGGGCCGATTTGCTGCGGCAACAGCGCGATGGCCGCGCGGTCGGTCACGTCAAGCCGCAACGGCGTCATGCCGGTGATGGTGGCGAGCGGAGCGACGTCGATATCGGCGGCGATCACTTCGGCACCCTCGCGCACAAATGCCTCGGCAACCGCGCGACCGATGCCCTGCCCCGCCGCCGTGACGAGCGCGCGCTTGCCGTTCAACCGCATGGAATGGCCCCGGGCTGCTCGGCAAGATCGAAGATGCACGCAGCCTCGACCCATTTCGCACCCTGGTCGGCGAACGCTAGGCGCTGCTGAAAGACGTCCATCCGCGCTTCCCAGGCTTCCACCTCGGGGTTCGCGGCATCGGTGACTGCCTTGGCCGCGGGATCGAACGACATATCGGTCTCAATCGTCATAACCAGCCGGGTGCCCAGCCGGTGGATCGTCATGTCTCGAATACCCGCGTCCCGAATGCTCGCGAGTACCGCTGCGGGTACATGCCCGGGGAGATGCGCCGCGTCGTACTGCGCAATCGCTGCGCCGTCGTCCTTCAGGTCCAGCAGCAGCACCCGGCGCGCGCCGGGTCGGCGCGAAGTGCCGGCATATTGGTCGCCCATCGATCACTCTCCTACGCAGCTTGCGCGCGCTTCCTTTACTCAATTGCCCACGAGCTGCGCGGGTGCAAGATGTTTTTACTAGTGAATCATGAGTGGCCCGTTTTGCTCGGCGCCGAATGCAACAAAAGCCAGTAGGGCCAACCCACCTACCTTTGACGAGCGGCCACATTCTGTTCGAGGTGAGCGGTATGCCGGCCACTGAGAGGCATTTACTTTGGAGACCGCGATCACCACAGTCTGGTCAGTTTCCAGATAACCGATATATCTTCCTCGACCCCGCGCACGCCACGATGAGAGATATACAAGCGGGCGGAAGCACAGCCTCGTAGCGGGGGTGGTCCCTTAGACGTTCAATCCGAGCCGATATATTCGATTGGCATTGCGCGCGAAAAGCGCGCGGCGTTCGCAATCAGTGAATTCGGCAACAACGTCGGCTAGCGCGCCCATTGTGTCATCGAACGGGGCGACGAGCCGGTCGGTTGGGAAGTTGCTCGCAATCATAGCGCGGTTGCTACCAAACAGATCGATCGTCTCGCGCGCGCGGTCGCGTACCATTTCGAGGTTCCACGGGCGTTGCACGAACCCTATGCCGGACACCTTAACCGCGACATTGGGCAGGGCTGCTAGCGCACGCATCCCGGCACGCCAGTTCGCCTTGCCCAGCTTGTCAGCGCCTACCCCCATGCCAGCGTGGTTTACAATGACCGAAACCTCGGGATGGCGTTCGATCAAACGGGAAAGGCCGGCAAATTGATGCGGATAGGCATGGAGATCGAACGACAAGCCATGGCGCGCGAGCAGACCAAAACCGCGTACCCAAGCATCGTCCTGCGTGATATCCCTGGGAGTGTAGGTTCGCGCGGCGTCGCGATGCCAGTTGACGATGTGGCGGATGCCGCGAACGCGCGGAAAAGCGGCCTGCGCCGCTAGCACCCGCTCGATGTCAGGATCATCGAGTGCGGCATAGGCAACTATTGCATTGGGCATCCCTTCGGCGGCTGCGGTCTGCTCGACCCAGGCGGTCTCGTCGAGCTTTTGCGCTTGGTCGGCACCTGCCTCGACGTGGACCATACCAACGACGTTCCAGTTCGCTGCTTCGGCACGGTAGGCAGCAAGCACGTGATCTCGCGCAATCGCAGCCACATTGCCGTTCGGGCCCGAGTCCGAAAATGGCGGCTGCAGCCAGCCATAGTGCAGCCGCCCCAGCTCCAATAAATGCGCGTGTGCATCGACGAGGGGCAGGTCACGCATTGCTACGCGCCTGCTGAACAGCGAGCCATGCATGGGGCCGCGCAGCGGGTAGGTGGTCCGTATGACCGACGTGTCGATAGTCGATGTGATGGCAAAACCGCATTCAGCCCATGCCATGCGGCAACCCATAGCCGCTGGCTCTTCATAGCGGCGACACGGTCGCGCGCGTGCGCCTCTGCCACGTAGCGTACGCGTGAGTGATCATGACGCGGGTCTAGGTTCTCGATCGCTTTTCCCCGGTCTTCGCGGCAATATGACTTCATTCCGCAGGCTTCGCTTCCCACTCAGAACGACGTCGAGCAACGGCCGAAAACCGATGACGACATGCGCCTTCATTTTATCGAACATCTCATGCACAGCTATGCAAGCCATAATGCGCAAATGCTCACGGAACACATCGCGACGATGTGGCCTCGCTTCAAGAATATGGTCAGAGCTAACGCACCGTACCTATCCCCGTCGGCTCAAGGCACCATCCGGGCGCTCGTTATGACTTGATGTTCTTTTTTTGGTCCTTGCCTGTACCATTTTTACGGCCCGTAGAATATGCGTCCAATTCAGGACCGGTGTCGACACGAACCATATGCTGGTTAGTTTGACAGGACAGTCCCGACCCTAGCCGCGCGAAATCGTTATGCACCGGATACCGCTAACGTTGCCAGTGCTTCCCTTACCGTATGTCCCCTGTCGAGCATCAGGGACAGTTGATGGCGATGTTACTTGCCCTGCTCAATATCTCGGCGCGCACCTTGCCAAAGGCATGGCCAGCAAGGCTGATATCGACGCCCGAGCTGCTGATTCATCCATATTTCGAGTTCTACCGCCCGATCCCGCGACCGCGCGAGATGCCGACCCAGTCTTGGATGGCGTACGTTGGCGGATTGGTCCGACGACATCGTCCAGCCATGGTTCATAGCCGGCGATAACCCCGGCGGCATCGGCGAACGACTTTCTCTATAGCGCGACGGCGCGCGCCGGTTCAAACAAGGGCTGCGCGTCGGACAGGGATTAGACATCGCGCGATTGGGGTGCTCGGCAATCACGGGGATCGTCGTCCACGTTGGTTGGCATCTCACGGGCTATGCTTTGAGCGAGCTTTGACGGGGGCAGGTCGTTCAGCCGTTCTCGCTACAAAGGCCTTTACACCACCCGATAGGCCACTCCGATCCTCCTCGAGACCCTTATCAGCACATATTTCATCCGTAGCAAACAAATCCTCCAGTGGCTGTCACGCTGCAAGCGATAGCCTCAAGTAAAGCTACAGTTTGCCGGCGAAATGCATTATTAGTACCGTGGTCATATCACAGCACTTTCTCGCTCAGTCGATGTTTTATCTTGACTATCCGGGACACCCCAAATGCCTGTTACTGAATATCAATATCGGCATGACACGGCTCGTCGATGAAGCCGGAGATCGTGCACGCGAGCGATTCGCAGCGCGCGCTTTTGAAGCGCCTCGACCGAGTCGCACCCACCGACGCGGAGATATTGATCTCGGGACCGTCGGGTGTGGGCAAGGAGCTTTTTGCCGCTTATGTCCACGCCGCCAGCCATCGCCGTGACCAGCCGTTCGTCGCGGTCAATTGCGCCAATCTCTCCGAAGACATGCTCGAGAACGAGATTTTCGGCCACGCGCGGGGCGCGTTCACCGGTGCCCAATCGAGCGCCCACGGCATCGCTGCCGCCGCCGATGGCGGGACCCTGTTCCTCGATGAGATCGACGCGTTGCCTCTACCCTGCCAGGCCAAGATCCTGCGTTTTGCCCAGCTGCGCGAATATCGACGCCTCGGTGAGACCTTCGTTCGGCGTAGCGACGTCCGCCTGATCGCCGCAAGTAACGTCGATCTGCTCGCGCGCGTCCGTGCGGGGCTGTTCCGCGAGGATCTCTATTTCCGGCTTCGCGTCGTACCGGTCGACGTCCTGCCGCTCGTCGACCGTCCCGAGGACATCCCGGTCCTGCTCGCCCATTTCGTCGCGAAATATGCACGCGACTATAACGTACCACCGATCGAGCTTTCACCCGAAGCCGAGCATCATCTTCATCGCTATCCGTGGCCGGGAAATGTCCGCGAGCTTGAAAACTGCGTCCGCTGTCTCACCTGCCTCCGGCTCGAACGGCCGGCGCTGGTGGGCGATCTGCCGCTGCTGCGCTTCTCCCCCACCGACGGCCCGGAGGTCGCGCCCGCGGCCAATGGCCGCACCGCGTGGCTGACCGAGGAGCTCGATACGCCATGGGGACGGGTCGAGGCCGAATTCAACGGGCTGCCGCTCAAGGAAGCAAAGTCGAAGATCGTCGAGGGTTTCGAGCGCATCTATCTCGACAGCGCGCTCCAAGCGGCAAGCGGCAATGTCGCCGAAGCGGCCCGGCGCAGCGGCAAGCACCGCCGCGCCTTTTTCGAGCTGATGCGCCGCTACGGTGTGCAGGCGGACGATTACCGGGGCTGAGCGTGAGTGCGGGCGCTATGCGGGGCGTAGGCTCTCGCGCATCGTCTCGATGTTCGCCGGTGTCACGTTCCAGCGGGCGGGGTCGTCATATTCATACTGCAGCCGGATCTTCATGTCCGGCTTCGCGATCTGGACGAGGCACGCCTTCCAGCGCTTGGCGTTCAGGCCCTCCATCTGATCGGCGAGGCTGACGAACTTCAATAGCGTTTCGACTGGAACTAGCGATGCCGGCAGAACGGAGCCGTCCGGATAATATTTGAACCCATGGGTCACCAGCGCGCCTTCGATCTTCAGTACCAGCGAGATTCCTGACCAGCCGTCGTCGGCGAACTCGCCCGCGGAGAGCAGTCCCGTGCCGATCTCGGCGATCAGCTGAGCAGTAGCTTCGAACGTGAATTCAGCAGTCATTACCGTTCCTCTCAGGGCGTGGTGGCCGCCACACGGGCAGCAATGTCGCTCGTCGTCAGCCTTGTAAACGTCTGGCCCGCCTGATTGAGGAATGTAACGGTTTGATTGAATATCGGCGTACCCGCGGCGGTGAAGGTCCGATAGGTCACCTGGATCGCGCTCGGGCGCCCGGCGGCAGCGCCGACTAGATTCACCGTCATGCGGACCGTCGCACCGGCGCCGATCCACGCTGCGATCTCGTTCTCCAGCACGCTGAAAACCGGATGGTTCAGCTTCTCGGCTTGCGGGAACATGTTCAGGCGGTTCTGGTCGCTCAAGAAGCGATGGGCGATGATATGCCCGCCTTGGTCTCCGGCCAACGGCGCAACGGCCGACTGCGCCGCATCTTCCGCCGGACTCCTCTTCAACAATGTCCCTACATGGCTCAGCGTCGCCTCGGCACTTTCCACTGCGCCGCTCGTGCCGATATGGAAGGTGGCGGTATTGGCGCCGAACCTGCGCGTGATATCGAGCGTTTCGTTGAGCGCTTTCGCCGAATAGGAGGCAGCCGTCGCCGCGATCGCCAGCGGATCGCGCACCAGCCCAACCCCGCGGGCAAAGGCAACATAGCCCGCGACATTGATCGTCCTGACGAGACGGTCGGCGCCCATGTCAGCGACCATCTGCACCACCGCGCCGACCTTCACCTTGCGCAACAGCTTGCCGATATCGCGCCTGCTGAGCCCGCGCGCCAATTCGGCCAGATTGTGCGTGCCGATACCCGTCGTCGCGCTGGACAGCTCGCGAAGTACCGGCATCGTCAGCTCGTCGGCCAGCTCCTTCAGCGTCTTGGCGCCCAGGTCGCGGACCAGCTCGCCGGCCGCGCGCCCGCTAAGGCCCGTCGCCGCATCGAGCAGCGTACGCATCCCGGCGACGGTGAACTCGTCGGTCATGGCCTTGACCGCAGCCGCATCGAGCACCCCGGTCAGTTCGCGGAGCGCGGGGACGCCGACCGCGTCCACCAACTGCTTGAACGCCGGTGGCCCGAATTCCTTCGTCAACTCGCCGGCCATTCGCCCGGTGACGCCCGTCGCGGCATCGAGCAGGATGCGCATTCCGGCGGGCGTAAATTCGGTCGTCATCTCCTTCAGCGCTTTGGTGGTGAGCACGCCGGTCAGTTCGCGGAGCGCGGGAACGCCGACCGCATCGACCAATTCCTTGAACGCCTTGGCCCCGAATTCCTGGGTTAGCTCCCCGGCCAGTTTCGCCGTGATGCCCGTGGCGACGTCGAGCAAGGTCTTCAACCCCGGCAGGGTGAATTGCCCTACCAGGTCCTTCAGCCCAGTCGCGCCGACGACCCCGACCAGTTCCTTGACGGTGGCGGCCGTGAGCGCGTCGATCGCTTCCTTCAGCGTCTTTTCGCCGAGCTCGGCGGCAAGGTCGCGCAGTACCCTCGCGGTAAAAGTATCGACCGCCGCCTTGAGCCCGGCCGCGCCGAATTCCTTCGCCAGCCTGGCGGTGGCCTCGGCGCCGATTTCGGAAACAAGCTCCTTGAGACCCTTCTCGCCCAGACCCTCGACCAGCTCGCGGAAGCCCTTGGCGCCCAGTTTCTCGGTCAGCTCCTTGACCGCCTCCGCGCCCAAATCCTTGACCAACCGTTCGACGACTTCCATCCCGCCGCGTTCCGCGAATTCCTGGAGCAGTTCGCGGGTAATCTTCTCACCCAGTTCCTTCATCAGCGCCTTGGCACCCTTGCCGAAGGCCTTGGCGATATCGCCCACCAGGGGAATGATGCCGAGCAGCGCCAGGCCGATCATCAGCGCGTTCAGCCAGCCATAGCCCTCGCCCATGACGACGGGCTTCCAGAATCCCCATTTGAAGATGTCGCGAACGTCACCATAGACCAGCACGCCGGCGACGATATCGGCGATGAAGACAATGGCGCCGGCGCCCCATGCCTCGGGGAAGACCGCCTCGCCCCAGATGAATCCCCACAGGATGTTGACGATCGTCTTGCCGATCCAGACGATGAAGTCCCCGATGGCGCCGAGGATCGTGCCGATGACGTCGACCAGCCAGTCCCACAGCTTTTCGTACCAGGACTTGAGCGCCTCGGTGATCGCGTCCTGATAAACTTGCCTCAATCTGTAGACTGCGCCATTGTGGGTAGCGGTCATCTTGAATTCGGTCTGGTCGATATTCTCGACAGCAGTCATGTAGGCGGCATCGAGCGCGTTGGTGATGGTGAGCGCCGTGTCGCACAGATCGATCCCGACCTGTGCTGAGACAGTATCAACCTGCCCCTGCGCCAGCGCCACAGCATCGGCCTGTACCAATGTGACATTCGCCATGAAGGTTTCGGCGGTGGTGGCGAATGCCTCGACCTCCACGGTGAAGCTACTCGACGCGGTCGTTGCCGATGTCGCCACGCGGCTCTCGAAATCGGCCGCCGCGCCGTCGCTGGCCGAGGTGAAGTCGGCTTGTGCCCCTGTCGCGCGGCTCGTCCATGCGGCCGTGATCGATCCAAAGATGCGCTCGAGCGCGGGCCGCGCGTCTTCGGGGTCGAAGATACCGCCGCTTTCCGTCTTGAGCGCACCGATTTCATCGAGCATCGCCTGCTCGATCATGCCGAGTTCGTTGGTGGTGTCGTCGGCGGCGGTCCCGATCGCTATCGTATGCGAATCTAGCGCCGCCGTGAGGTCCTGCTGGGCGATGAGCCGCGCTTCCTCGACCGAGATATTGAAGCTGGTCACGGCTGCCTCAATCTCGGTTCCGGCATCCGTCACGGCTTGCGCGAGATCACTGGCGAGCAGCGCGGTCTTGTCCGCCAGATCGGCTTTCAGCTTGTCGCGTTCGGCCTCGAGCGCGGTCGTCGAGCGCTCCCAGACCGCGGTCAGCTGAACATTATTGGGCGGAACCTCGCTGCGCCAGGTAGCGGCGGCATCGCGCGCGAATGCCTCGATCGCCTTCGCGGTTTCCTCTGCGCCAGTCTCAAAACGCGTCACGGCTTCGGCGCAGGCGCCCGAAACGGCCTCCCAGACATCGTCGCCGTCTTCGTGGGTCCGATACGGCGCATAGGCCTCGTCGCGAAGCTCGCGCGCCTTGTCGATCCGCGCCTGAACCGAGGCACGAACCGCCGCCGCCCGCGCCGCGCCATAAGCGAGGATGTCATTCGCCTTCGCCTCGATCGCTGCCGCGACATTGTCCGCTTCGAGCACATAAGCAGCCTCGAACACGAGCAGCGCATCGTCGATCATCGCGTCGAATATGGCCGCGCAACTATCATGCTGTTCGCCCATCTGGCCGAGGCGATCGGTGGTCTCCGTATTGATCGCCGCCATTGTCGAATCGGCGTCGGCGCGGACCTGGGCAATGGCGGTCAGCGCGCTGGCGTCGATCGCGGCGGCGATCTTCGCGCCGCGGCCAATCGCATCGAGCACCGCTTGCTGCGCCGAGTCTGCGATCCCCTTGCGCAGCGACTGCGCGTTGCTCTGAACGATCTGCGTAAGGGCCGCGGCATTGTCGGCATAGACGGGTAACGGGCTGCCACTCTTGGGCAGCACCGGCAGCGGCAACAGGCCCGCTATGTCGAAGCCGCCGGTGGTAGTCGAGGACAGGGCGTCGCCCTGCGCGCCCGCTCCGCGCTCGCCGCCGCCCGCGTCGGCCGGTTCGAATGTAGCCAAGGCAGTGTCGGCGGCATCCCCCTGCCCCGACCCGGAGTCCTTGGCGCCGGCGGTATCTGCGCCGCTTGCGGCTTTATCGCCTACGGAATCGTTCGCCGGCACCTCGGGAACCAGCGCCTCATCGGTCGGATAGCTGACGCCGAGGATCGAGATCGCATCGCCTGCATTGTCCGTGTCGTTCGCGGGGGGCTCGTTCGTCGATGTGAGGCTCGCTTCCTCACCCGCGCTCCGTGCCACGATTGCGGCGTTGCCGAGCCCTTGTTGCTGCGTTGCCGTATCGCTGGAAATCTCCGAGTCGGGTGTGCAGGTATAAGTGATGTCGAGAAGGCCCAGCGGATCGGAGGTCTTTACCGCCGTTTGCGAGCCCCCGCCCATATCAGCAGCGTGCCCGGGCGACGCTGAGCCCATCGTATCGGGCACCGCCTGCCATCAGCCTCGCCTCCTTGCGGAACTGTCGCTCGATCGCATCGGCGATATGGTCGGCGCGGATGTGCGGGCTGCCCTCGGCGGCGGCGAGCAAGGCCGCCATCCGCGCGGCGATGGCGATTGCGCCGCCGGTCAGATCCAGCTCGGCAAACCGCGCGAAATCGAACCCCGGCTCGACCGGCGCCGCCGCGAAAGCGAGCTGCCACAGCCGCTCCCGCTCGGCGCGCGCCGGACGAGGGAAGTGGAGCGAAACCTGGAAGCGGCGGGTGAACGCCTGATCCATCTCGTCACGGAGGTTCGATGCCAGGATGACGAGCCGACCGGAAAAGCCCTCCAGCCGCTGGAGCAGATAGCTGACTTCGAGGTTCGCATAGCGATCGGTGCCGCTGCGCACCTCGCCACGCTTGCCGAACAGCGCATCGGCCTCATCGAAGAAGAGCGCCGCGTGGCTCTGCTCGGCATGATCAAACACCTCTTCGAGATTCTTCTCGGTTTCTCCCACCCATTTCGAGACGACCTGCGATAGATCGACCTTGAGCAATTGCAGCCCCGCGCTCTCGGCAATCGCTTCCGCCGCCAGTGTCTTGCCGGTACCCGGATCGCCGGTGAACAGCGCCTTGATCGAGCCCTCACTTCCCAGCAGCCGCCCGAACCCCCAGGCACTATCGACCCTTCCGGCATGGGCCACGAGCGTCGCGATCTCGCTGACCTGGTCGTGCAGCCCGGCGGGCAGGATCAGATCGCGCAAGGTGCGGCGCGGCGCATGGACGCTGATCGATGCGCCGACGCGCGGCGTCGCCACCAGCCGGCAAGCCTGTTCGAGCGCCTCGCCGAAATCCGGAACGGTTCCGTTGGTGCGGCTGCGCACATCGGCGGTCGCGATCCGCAACGCCGCCTTGCGCTCGCTCCAGCCGAACCGGAAGCGCTCCGACAGCGGACCTGCGCGTTCGGGGGCGAGGGACCCGAGCGTTTCCCGCCAGCAATCACCGCTGTCTTCGGGGGTCAGCCACATATCGGCATAGGGCCGCGCACCGATCAGCGCGACAGGGCGCCACGGCGTTCGGCCGGTAAGGACGATGCGTTGTTGCAGAGCCGCGAGCACGCCGATCAGCGTTTCGCCATTCAAACCCGCGCTGATCAGCCGCCGGGTGTCGATCCAGAGCACTGCATTGCACGCAGCCGCAGCCAGGGCCTCTCGCCGCAGCTTCACCTCCCAATTGGCTTCGCGACCCGCCGCCAGCGACCGATAGACGCCGAAGCCCGCCTGCGCGGCGAGCACGATTACCGCATCGTCGTGGCGACCAGGATCGCTGCCCCAAATACCGATTACAGCATCGAATGCATCGAGCAGGCGCCGCGCCTGAGGCGGGGGACACGCGTCCCCGGCGATTGGCGCCGCGGACATCAAAAGCTGCGGGTCGGCAAGCGGTACCGGCGGGCATGCGGTTCCGCCCAACAACCACTCCACCAACCCTGGAGCAGGTTGCAAGACAGTGCGCATTTCGCATGCGAGCGGGTCCGCGGTGGCTAGCAGCCCAAGCCGCCGCAACAGTCCCCCCGCGCCCAGCCGCAGCCGCCGCGCGCCTTCCGAAAGGCCGCCATCGCGAGTCAGGTGGAGAACCAGTTCGACCGACGGCGCGAGCCGAGTGAGGTCGTCGAGCAAATAGCCGTAAAGCCGCTCATAGGCGGTATCGATCTGGGGCGCCGCGGCGATCAGCAACGCGGCGACATCGAACGGGTCGAGATCGGCTTCGCACCGCAGGCGTGCGAGCGGTTGGGTGGCGGAGGCGTCGGCCAGTAAGCGTTCCTCGACGGAGGCCTCTCGTGCATCCAACGCGATTGGCGGCAAGCGGGCATGACCGGTCGCGACCAGCGCCTCGACCTCGGCAACCAGCAGGTCGGCGTGATGCGGGGATATCCCGTTCGTGCTGGTCAGGTCACCGCGCAGTCGCCGCGCCCGCTCGTGCCGCACCCGCACCGCTGCTGCAATCGTTCGGTTGAGCGCACGCAACCACAAGTGAAAATGCGTGGTGGCGATTTGCGAACGGCTGGTCGCGGGCGTCGCCACGGCGTCAGCCACAGCTGAAGCTGACGATGCGCCCAGGCCACCAGGGCACATCATGGATCGTGTCAAGCAGCCCGGCGTCGCGAAGATTTGTGAAGCGGCTGCCTAGCGGTAGCGAGACCGTGACCTCTCTGGAGGTGACATCGAGCGTGGCGGAGAGATCTCCGAATCGCTCAACCGCGAGCAAGGGATCGGGATCGACCCAGGCGGCAGGATTTCGCCCGAACAGGATCCAGGCGATATCCGCGAGTGCAAAGCCCGCCAGCAGCGACGCGGTGCGGTCGAAGTCCTGCGCATCCGCCGTTTGCGCTGTCTCAGCGAGCACCGGCCGTTCAGCGGTCAGACCGTGCCAAACCTCTATCGCGCGTCGCGCCGCTCGGTCGGTGCCGGCCAGGCGCGGCGCAATGGTCGAGAAGCGCTGGGGCGCCATGTTGGTCATCCCCCGCCAATTTGGCGCCGCCGCGGCCCGCCAGTGCTCCCCCCGGATCGGTGCGCCAGACGCGGCGGCTGCGAGCCCCGCAGTCTCGAGCGCAGCCAGCATCATGCTACCAAGCTCGGCGACGTAGAAGACCTCGTCGACGTCACCAAACACGTCGCCAATCCGGGAGCCGTCCAGCCGGCAAAGCGGATAGAATCCCTCGCTCTCGAAGACGACGAGCTTGCCGCCATCGCCCAGCAGCAGCAGTGGCAGTCCGGCCCGATGCCCGGCGATCAGCGTTCCAGCGACAACGCCCGCCGCCATTTCGCAAATCACGCCGCAACCCCGCGCGGCCGAATGCAAACCCGCGCCGTCGAGCGGCTCGGACAGACCGGCAAGACGGGCGGCGTCACCCAATTGGGCCGCGCTCCAGCCAATCCTGGCGGGCAACCCCTGCGTGCGAAGTGCAACCGCGAAGGCCAGCGCGGCAACGCCGCGGTGATCCTGCAACGCGGCCATCGCGGTCAAGATGCCGTGCCGCGACAGGGGCTGGAGCGCGAGGAACGGCAGCGCGCTCTCGAGCTGGTAACGGCCCTCGGGAAGCGGGGTCCATTCGTGCGATCGGCGGGGCCTTGGGGTTGCCGCGGCGCGTTTCAGCGACGCGGCGCGGCGCGGTTTTGCGAGACCAACGACGCGGTTCGAAGCGGTCTCGCGAGGGTCCTCCATCGACACGTCGATCGGGCTGGCAGCCGAGAGTTTCCGGTCGGGGACGGATGACTCAGGCCTCCCGCGAACCCGGTGCGCCAATCCTTGCTGGCTGCTGCGGACCACCTGGGTGGCGGCGGCGATGGCTTGGTGCAGCCGGACGGCCGCTTCGCTATTTGCCACCTGATCGGCAGCATCCGCGGCAGCAGCGACGAGCGCATGCAGGACCTGTCGCAGGGCTTTGTCGGTCACCCCCGGCGCTCGCGGCAAGGCATCGGGGGATTCCAGACGAGCGCTATGGTCACCGGCCGCATCAGGCGCGGTGCTTTGCTGCCCGGCAAGCTCGGCCAGAATCGACTCGATCAAGACCGGGAGCGCATCATCCGAGAGCAGCGTCGACCGATATTCGAGTTGCCGGTCGCGATGCCATCCGAGCAACAGCTCAAGCAGGCTGGCGGGTGTCGCGACCGCGGGCATCGGCTGAGCCGCGCTGACGCCCGCTTTGACCTCGCACCCGGCTTCGCCCTCGCCTTCGCCTTCGCCCTCGCCTTCGCCTTCCCGCCCCCCCGAATCGATTTCCGACCGATGTGAGATCGCCTTGGCGATCGCTTCGTGCACCCGGTCCCGAAGGTGACTTCGGGCAAGCGGCGCGGCTCCAGCAAGGTCGGCGGCGGCGAGCTTCAGGTCCAGCACTAGCGCATTGGGGATCTCGGCGGGCTCCACACGGGTAAGATATGGCGCGAGCATTTGCTCGAGCATCGAAAGCACCAATGTCTGCACGCGACCGGCAAACGCACGCCCAGCCTCCGCACCCGCCCAGCCAAGCCCGCTCTCGGGCGACGCGCGTGCCTCGATGCGACAGTGGCGGATGTGGATGTCGGTCACAGCGAGGCCTTCTCGAGCCTAACCCTGCGACCGCCCTCGGCAATCAGCAGGTAATAATCCTGTCCGGTTGGCAAATTTGCGGGCGGTTTGTTCGGGAGGATCGTGTGGACGAGGGCGACCTGGGTTCCCGTCGCCGGCACATCGCCTTCCTCGGCGCGCCGGAGATCGGGATCGTCCTTGCCCGTGATGACAACCGCCACGGGGATTTGCCCCACCGCTGCGTTGACGGTCACCGTGGTGGCGGTGAGCACCGACGCCGCGGCTGCGCCCAGCGACGGCAACGCCGCGACGCGGCTACCGTCCACGACGTACGAAAGCGGGTGGGCGATCACTACTGGATCGTAGACCAGCGCCTTTACTTCGAGCAGTTCGGCGGGGACCTTGGTCGTCACCGCGGTCGCGGTGCTGCCGTTGGCGCGCGGCACGAGGACAGGCAGATCGCTGCCTGCGAGCGCCTTCACATCGGGCTGCCCGCCCGCCGGCTGCGCGACAGCAGCAAGGATATGGCCGGTCTTCTTCAGCGCCAGGACGTACATTTGCAGGCTCATGCTCCGCCTCCGCTCGTGGCGACGGCCACGAGATACGAGACCGCCCCCGGCCCGCTGACCATAGCCGCGCCGAGCACCGTCATCGGTGTACCAAAGGGCAGCGAGCACCACGCGATCCGGCACTGCACGCGCCGGTCCTCGTCGACGCGGCATTCCTGCACCAGCGCCGCATAATCGGCACCGGGAACCGGTGCAGCGGCGGGATCGATCAATGGCGCGACATGGACATGGACGGTCGCCTCGCCGGCATCGACCTGTGCCTGCGTGACCCCCGGCGGGAGCGGCAGGATCACCCCGTGGCTCGCCACCCCCGACTGGACCTGGACCGAATTGCCGGTCCGCCTTCCGGTCAGCGAACCCAAGGTGGTCAAATCGCCCTTGGCGTCGACCGTCAGCAGCGGATCGATATCCTGTCCGGATGCCTTGAAGGCGCCGAAGCGAAGTTCTGGTCCATCGTCGGTCTGGAGCAGCTGGAACACCGCGTCGCCTGCGGCGACCTCCCGCCTCGCCTGGAGCTGCACCTGTCCGCCATCACCTGCGACGACAGCGGCGTTGATGCCGATGAACGGCCGGTGCCTCGCCGCCGCATCGGCGTCGATCGCGACGAAATTGTTGGGCGCGCTGTCCCATTTCACGAAGCCGAGCAGGATCAGCCAGCTGGTGCTCCCCTCTTCCGGGGTCGGCGCGTTCGAAATGGCGGATGCGACCTGGTCGCCGGTCTCGTCGCCGGGACTGCCGAAGCTGATCTCATATGCTTCCTCGACCGCGCCGCCGCCGGTCGCCGAGCCGCACGGCCCTACTCGCGTCGGATCGGGGCCGCTCGCCCGGTACTGGCTGCGCAGGAAGACAGGATAGGCCGCGGTCTTGTCGATATTGCTGATCGACTTTCTGAACCGGTCGGGGTCGACCAACGCACGTTCGGTTACCAGCAGCTCGCGACCCTCGCCATCCACCGCTAGCCCCGGCGTAACGAACACCCGCACAAAGGCGTTGCCGCTCGTATCCTCGGCAGCTTCGGTTTCGAGGGCGAGGCCGGTGACGATCCCCCAGCGGTGGACAAAGCGGCTATGCCGTTCCTCGCGCGCGCGGGGATAGCTCGAAAGCTGTGCCAGATCGGTCGCCGCCAGGATCTGCCCCTCGGCGAAGGCGGGACGCGTTGCGTAACCGGTCACGAACCGCCTCCCAGTTTCGCTACCGTTTCGTGGAGCTTATCGAGCCTCCTCGCGAGCGCGGCATTCTCCTTTCGAAGCGCCTTCACCACCGCCAGGTTCTCGATCGCGCCATTGAGCTTGGTGGCGGTCATTTCCTTGGCCACCGCGGTGGTCACGCTGCTCGCGACGTCGCTCGACACCTTCTTCGACAGATCGTCGGTGAGCTTCGCGCCGACCGCCGCCGAGACGCTTTCGCTGAGCGAACCCACCGCATCCTTGGCTTCCACCGCGACATGATCACGCAGTTCGGCGACGACCACCTCGTGCCTGGCGTCGAGCTCTTCCTTGACGATCAAGCCCATCGCCGCACGGATCTCGGGCACTTGCGCCATGTTCATGAGGGTGGGGCGCAAGCGCGTCGCGAGCTCTTCGCCGACATCCCGGGCGCGGTAGCGCAGTGCGCTCGTGTCAATCTGGCCGACCTGCATCGCGAGGCGCGCGAGGCTTTTCGAGAAGGCGACCCCATCCATCGCCTGCGCAACACTGATTCCGATCTTTTCGAGCGCGAGGCTGGCACTCTCGTTGATCGCGGACGCCGGCCCCTTCTCTACCTTTATCGCGAAGCTATCGGTTGCCACCCCAACTGCCTTCTCGACCGGCGGCGACGGTTCAGAAGGGCGCGGCATTTGCTCGACGGTGAACAGGTCTGACAGATCGAGATCGCAGCACAGCTTCTTCAGCGCATCGCCGAGCAAATTCACCGGAAGCCAATATCGCATCGCCGCGGGCGAGAGCACGAAGGTGCGGCTCATGTTGCATACGTCGATCACGTCGCAGCCGTCGAGCTCGATACAGGCGAGCAGCAAGGCGGTGTCGTCGCACGTGCTGCACGGCGGATTCAGGGCGAGGCATGCGCAATCGATGAAATATTCGAGCAACACCCGGATGAGATCGAGCCAGTCGTCGGCTTCCTCGCGTGCCTTCTCCCCGCCTTCCGCAAACGCATCGGCGAGGTCGAGTCGGACGCCCTTCACCCGCTCGTACAGGTCGCATCGGGTGCGCGAATTCGATTGCTCGAGCCGGTTCAGCAGCCAGACCTTGAGCCCCGCAGCTACGCCGCGCAGTTCGCTGACCTCAGCCGACGTTGGCCTGGCCCCGTTGCTCGCGCCGTCGCGCTTGATGTCCATCGCCTTGTCGTAGAGTTGCCCGGCCCGCACGATCGCGAATGTCGCGGACCTCACGTCGCCAATGCAGGCAAAGACGCGGGCATAGAGGCCGGCCTGCCGCTCGGGCGTGCAGTCGCAGCGCAGCTCGAAGCCATAGCCCTCCTGGATACGGGTCGGCTCGCAACCCTGCTGCCCGCACGGGTCGCCGCTGCTATAGGGCGCGACCGGATCCGCGGGCGTCTCCTCATAAGTAAGGTAGAGACCGTACTTGCGGCGATCGCCCCCCTTGTCACACGGATCCCCGCAGTCATGCCCATCGAGCTGGCGCTTGCGCAGGTCGCGCAGCAGCGCCGCGGTGTCGAGCGTTTCTGCGCAGGGGAGGACAATATCATTGCCGCAGCAATCGAGCCCGAAGCCCGGCGCGACCACCACCTGCCCCCCGCCGCATGGGTGGCAAGTGACGCTGAGGCCGCAAACGACCCCCTCGCCGTACAGATAACGGTTATGCAGCCGGCTTTTGCCGACCACATAATCCATCATCGCCTGGAGATCGTCCTCGGTCAGCAATTGGCCGGCGAAGAAGCGGGGGCGCTTGAAGGATGTTTCGGCGCACGTGCCGAAGCCGGTGCCACAGGCCGCGCAACCGCAACCGCCTGATCTCGAAGTCGACATTCTGCGCTCCTATGCTTCGGAGATGTAGAACCAGCTCTCGAAATTTCCGTCGGCCCCGGTGGTCCAGGGCAGCGGTCCATGCGCCGGTTGCACGCAGCCGGCCGGTGGCTCGACCTTGGCTTCTTCGTTCAGCGCGGCCTTACCCGAGGGGGTCTCGTCGGTGATGCGGGGCACCCGCCCGCCGACGTGTGAGCCTTCCACCGGCCGGCAGCAGGCATCGAGGATGAACGTGGTGCGGACCGTGACGAGGATCCGGTCCTTAGCCTGCACCCGCTCCTGCCCGCCATTGCGGATGCGCACTCGATCGACCGTCGCATCGGGGTCTTCGGGAAGGCCGACATATTCCGCCTGCATGTTGACGAAGCTACCCCCTGCACCACCCCCGCCGGTAATCTGCCACAGATCGACGACGCCCGGGGTCAGCGAACTCCGGCGGACGGGGCGGGAGAAGCGGATTTCGAGCCCGGCATTTTTGTCCTTGCTACCCAGCAGGGCATGCGCGGTGTCGTAGCTATATTCGAAGCCATGCCGCCAGTTGATCCCCGCGATCACCGTCGGCTCGTACAAGCCGAAGCGGCGACGGACCGCGTGATCGATATCCACAGCACCAACCGGCTTGTCGCGCTCGACGCGAATCCGCGCGAGCAACAGGCAAGCCTCGGCGCAGCTGGTGCAGCAGAAATCGCAGCGATCGTCCGTGGGCGGCCGCCGCCACGAAGCATCGAGCCGCCAGCTCTCGGCGACGCGCGCGTCGTGGCAGCGGATGCTGGTCGCGCATTCGTCGAGCTCAAACGGCCGGGTCGGCTCGCGCCCGCATTCGCGGTAGCAGATGCTGAGATAGACGAAGCGGTCGGCGTCCAGGTCTTCCTCCCCATCGTCGTGATGCGAGCCGCACTTTAGCAAATCGTCCAGATCGACCTTTACCGGGTGCCGGACGATGATGTCGTTGCCGTCGCAGTCGATCGCTGCGCCGCAGGTGAGTTCGACCACATGACCGGGCCGCTCGCCAGGTTCGTCGGCGGGCAGCGGATACCCGCCCAAAGTCTCCAGCTCACGCCGCAGCCGCTCGCGCTCATTCAGCAGGTCGCCAATCTCGACCTCGATCGCCTTGACGTCGGCGCCCACTTCCGTCGCCCGCGCCTTCAACTCGGCGACGCGCCGTTCATATTCCGCGATTCTCGCCTGTAACTTCTCGCGCTGATCCTCGTCGACCGGACGGCAGTTCGGGGGCGGCGGCACGGCCCGGACCTCCAGCCCGCACAGCACGCCATGGCCGTGGAGGCAGCGATTGGCGTGCCGCAGCTTCGCGCGGAAATACTCCTGCTCGGTGCGCATATCGCGGTCGCTGATCAACTGGCCCTGGAAATAGTTCATCCGCACCAGCTCGGGCAGGCGCGCACAGGCGCAATGCGGATCGGCGCAACCCTTTTCGGCTCGCATCTTCATCGGACGTTACTCCAGGCAGCATTGGATGAGGACAAAGCAGTTCGGCCAAGCAGCGCGCCCAGGCGGGGTCGGCCCGCAAGGATGACGCCTCGGCGCAAGCGCAGCGCGGGATCGCCAAGCGCCATCGGCGCGGGCATCCGCAGCATCGTGTCGATGCCGAGCCGCACCCCCGTGCCGAGCACGAAGTTGCGCTCGCCACCGATCTGGACATTGGCGAGGGTGTGGGCAGGTTTCTGGCCTTCGATCAGGCGTAGCAGCGAGATGCGATCAAGCCCGCTCGCCGGGGGCACGCTGACGCTGAAGCGGAACTGCCCGGCACGGTGCGGATCCTCGCCCGGATCGCCGAAGCTCATCAACGGGGTCTTCCCCAGCGCCGAACGGTCGAGCGCGAACCGGGCCGACGACCGGCCGAACAACCGGGTCGCGCCGAGCCTGGCGGCGGTGGGCGCTGGCGTTCCGCTGGCAGATGCGACACCGCCCCAGGCGCGCTCCCAACCATGCTCGACGATCGTCGGCGCGGCATCATAGGCGAGCTCGATCGCACGTTCGAGGCCCAGCAGGGTGCCGCGCTTGCGGAACAGCTCGGGCGCTCCCGCCAGCACGCGCCGCCGCGCCTCGATGGTCCAACTTCCATCGAGCGAGACCGAAAGGAAGCGCGCGATCCACGGCAGCACCTCCGGCGGCGCAGCCGCGCTGTGCAGCAGCGCGGGAAAGCGGCGGACCGTCTCGGCGACGGTATCGAGGCTCGCGTCGAACAGGCCGAGGAAGCGCTGGGTGAATTCCCCGCCCGCGGCATCGTCCAGATAGACGGCGGGCAACAAATCGGCGCTGGTCGCCCGCGGGAAGTCGAGATGGATGCGGCGCACGCGCGGCGTCGCGCTGCCGTCACCCTGCAACCGCACCCGGACGAAGAGGTAGCGACCGGCGGGCTGCTGGATCAGCGCGTCGGTGACCCCCGCCTCCAGCTCCTGCCAGTCGTCGGGATGCGGCAAACCAGCGTCGGGGAGAGCAGCCCAGACCCCACGATTCACGCCCTGCGCCGCCGGATCAGGCGTTTCACTCGTCGCCACGGCGATCGCGAGCGCGCAATTATCGGGGACAATCGCGTCGACCCGGATGCGGTGCCAACCGCAGCGCGGGATGCCGCTGTCAAGCGCGGCGGTGAGATACTGGCCCTGAAGGACGAAGTGCGCCGCGCCGCCGCCAGCAATGCAGGCCGCCTCGATCGCGCGGCCATACCAGTCGAAGCAGAGCTCGGCAGCGTCGGAATCGGCGGTGCCGCGCGTGAGGCAGAAGCCGTGCGCGTCGCTGCGGATCAGCGCGGTACGGATGAATGCCGACGCGAGCCGCGCGGCGGGCGCCTCCTCGAATGCGGCGTCGCGCCGGGCGACCTGGACGAACAGCTTGCGCTCGTCATCATGCCGGACCACCAGCCAGAGCAATCCGGCACGGTCGAACGCCATCCGTTCGATCTCGCCCCCGGGCAACGGCTTTGGCCAATGCCCGAGGGGCCAGCCACTCTGCGTAAACGCCGCTATCGCGGTGCCGCCTTCGGTCGCCGCGAACAATGTCCCGTCGGGCCCGAAGGCGAGATCGCAGACCTGCCCTGCCTCGACCTCGCCGATCACTTGCCCACCCTCGAGGTGAAGTACCCAGATTCGGCCTTCGCCCGCGATGGCGAGCCGGTGCCGGTCCACCGCGACTGCATCCACATGACCGAGCGTCAGCGGCATGCAGTTGCGCGGCCAGAGAGGCCGCCAGACATTGCCGCATCCACCGAGGGTGAGGATACGGCTGTCGGGCGCGGGGCGCGTCGCCAGCACCCAGTCGCAGCGACCACAGCCCGATGCGAGGCGCGGCGGCGGGATGAAGGGGTCGAGCAACTCGGAGATCAGCCCGACGCCGCCGCCCGCCAGCCGAAGCCCCTCGCACTCGTCCGCGCCCGCAAGCCCGTCCCATCCCTTTGCGTCCCAACCGACGAAGCGATCGAGCAGCCGGAACCGGGGATCGCTGGGGATGCAGGTCATGACCCGCTCTCCTCGGCTTCGGCCAACAACCGGTGGCGCCCGGGCCACGGCAGCCCGAAGCGCGACAGGGGGACGTCGGCGCAGGCAGGATTGCCCGCGCCATCGACGGTGAGCGACAGGAACGAAACCGAGACGATGTCGGGGCTGGCACCGAGCACGACATGGACGATGCGGCTATGCCGCAGCACCGTGCCGATCGCCCACTCGCCGTCGCGCTCCGGATTGAGATAGCGGTCGAGCGCTTCGCTCGCGGCATGGACCGCAGCCGCCGCATCGCGCCCGGCCGCGACGGTAACGATCGCCTCGACAATCACCTCATGGAAGCGCGGATTGGCCGCCACCACGCGTGCGCCCAACGGCCCGGCCGTGCCTGCCAGATGCGCCGCGACCGCGCCGAGCGTTACGCTCGTCGCCGCTGGCGGTCCCGAGGAAATATCCTTGCGATGCCGCCGCGCGATGACGAACACCCCGATCGTCCCGGGTCGCACCGCGCCGGGAAAGGCCGGATCGACGCAGGGCAAGGCATAAGCGCGGACGATGTCGGCGCCTTCGGCCTCGGCTGCCAGCAACGCGACGTCGCCGGCGGTCACCGCGCGGCCCCGCGCTTTGACCATCGCCGGGCCGCGCGCGATCGCCGCGTCGGCAAACTCGGCATCCGCGCCACCCGATGCGGGCAGCGGGTTCGAAACGCCTTGGATGCCGGCAAGCTGCGAGACGATCGTGCCAATCCCGCCCGCGCCGACATTGCCGGCACTGCCCAGGCTGGTCGCATAGGCGCGCACCGCGATGTTGCGGTTGCCCTGCGGCGGCGACATTCCCTCGCGCTGGTCGCCGAAGCGGATCGTCCCCGTCGCTCCATCCAAGGTAAAGACACGAGCATCGGGCCGCTGTCCGGCCAGCGTCGGCACTTCCCTCCAACGTCGGAAGCCACCCGATGCGGAGGGTGCGGCGATATCGAACAGGTTCGCGCCCACCGCACCCTCGTCCACTTCGAGCACCACCGAACCGGTAAGCACCGGCGTACGGCTCAGCCGCGCGATCACCGCGCGCCCATCGGCCTCGCGCACCGGATATTCCTCGCGGTGAGTCTCGCGCGCCACCGCCATCACTACGTGCGGATAGATGCCCGCCAGCCTTGATGGGCTGCGCATGGCGCCGCTCGCGAAACGCAACCGAAGCCAATGGAGCGGCGGACCATCGGCGCCGCCGGGTGGCCGGCCCGCCTGCCATCCTGCGGGCAGCTTGAGGATCGTCAGCCCGGTCCGCGTCAGCCGGTCGCTGTCGTCGCGGGTCTCGGCGGCGGTGACGAAGCCGCGCGCAGTGAGCGCCTCCCAGCGCAACACCGGTCGGGGTATTGTTGGCGGCGGCGCGCCGCCTTCGCTGACCGGCGCGGGTACGCCCATCGTTTCGGGCTCGAACAGCAGTGCGATCGAACCGCCGGGCGTGCCGGTCACCGCAAATCCGAGATAGAGCGCAGCGCCGAGCACTGGCCGCTCGCCGAACGGGGCCAAGCGCTCACCCGCCTTCGCCGCGCGCCCGATCGTCCCGTCGAAGGCGAGGATTTCGTTGAGAACGATATTGCCCACGCTCAGCACATCTTCGGTTTCCCAATTTACCCCGCCGCTGCCGCCATCGGCCCGCGGGCTCGAGAGGCGAAAGCCGTCAGGGATCAGGACAGGCGCGTCATTTTGCGGCCTGGGCTCGAACTGGACGAAGGCGCGCGCAGGCCGCGGTGGCGCCAGCCCGATCCCGGCGACGCGCAGATATTCGATCAGCGCCTTCTGCGGCAGCCGCCCGGCACGCTCGACGATCGGCGTAAGCTGGGTACCGAACAGCCGCACCAAAGCGACGCCGGCATCTTCTTCGCTCAGGTCGCGCCACTCGGGGGTGAACCCGCGAATCCGTTCGCGCATTTGCTCGAGCATCGTCCCACCGCCACCCGGCAACAGGATCGGCGTTCCCCGATCCATCTGCGCCTCGGCGCCCGGCTGGTCCCACCAGGGCCGGGTCACAGGGTCGCCCCCGCGCTGTTGGGCGCCGTGGCCTTCACGCGCAGCTTGCTCAGATAGACCAGATCGTGCGCGTCTATCGTGGCATCGATACAGGCGTCGCCGCCGGGCGAACGGTCGGCCAGGCGGATCGAGACCTGCTCGATCACCGCCTCCTCCTCCACCGCCGCCTGCGCGACGCGAACCATCTCGGAGGGCCGCAGCGCACGACCAAACGGCCAGCCGGTGCGATCGGGACCGCCCTGCGCCGGGTGAAGATACGCAGCGAAGATCGGCTTCAGCCGTGCTTCGAAGCCCCCGGTATCTCCGGCTGTCGCGCTCAGCGAGATGGTCAACTCCACCGGCCGAAAGGCCGGACGCACGACGAAAACCCGCGTCGTCAGCATCCGCGCCGCATTCAGCCGCGCGCGGATCACCGCCAGCGCACCATCATCGGCCTTGGGCGACAGGACTGCCGACCCGGTTCTCGGCACCACGAAGACGGTGACGCTGTCCGAAACGTACCGGCATGGAAAATGAGGATCCCATCCCTCAACCACGTGCGCGCGATGCGAAGCCAGGCCGGGGGTGCTTTCGACCAAGGCAACATAATCCCCGGCGGTCACCGCGCGGTGGCGCTCGGCAAGCGAGGAGGCGACGCGGGCCTGCGCATCGACGAGGCTCTCGGCATCGGCGCCATCGATCGCATCGACCGCCGAGCGCAGCCGGACATCGGCTCGATCTTCGGCCAGTCCGCGCCATGCCATCCCCGAGGGGTGATTGCCGATAGGACCGCCGCCCAGATCAACGGCCAGTTCGATATCGCCAGCGGGCGCCGGGACGCGTCCGGCATAGCCATCACCGAAGGCGAGACGGCCGGCGGTACGATCGAAGGTGAACTTGCGGTCCTCGGGCGACAGCGCGGTGAGGTCGGCGACCGGGGCCCAGTCTTGCCACACGCCATCGCGGTCGGTTAGCCGCAAGGCGATCGAATCCTCGAAGACCGGCGCCAATTCGGGCGGCAGGGCGAGCGTCTGGCCCGAGATCGGTAACCAGGCGTCGATCGCAGCCTTGAGCATCGGCCAAAGCGGGTCCGCAGTAGCGACGCTGCGATGCCAGCGATGATGCGCAATCGCAGCACCCAAGTGCACCCCGGCAAGCCGCGGCGGCTCGGCATGGCCGACGCGGTTGGCGCCCAGCGTCAGTCGAAGCCGATCGCGCCCGGCAAGGGCCGCGGGAACGGCGAAGCGGATGAGCCCTGAGCGGCGAACACCACCAGTGCCATCCGCAATCGCCAACGTACCGCCGGCCCCATCATCCTTCCAGCGCAGGGTAAAGGGGCCAGGCGCCGGCACCTCCACCGCCGCTTCCGCCCATTCGGGCGCGACGCCCGTCCCATCCAGAACGAGCGCAAGCGCGAGCGTCTTGCCGACATGCTCCGTCCTGAACGCCTCGTTGAGCTGGATATCGACGTCGATCCACCCCGCCCCGCCAAGGTTCGCCAGCAACGGTACGGTCCGCCGCTGCGCCAGCGCGGCGCTCGCATCGACGCCATCGATCGCCACCTTCAATGCGGTGACAGGCGGCAGCAGCGCGGATTCCTTTAACGTGAAGACCAAGTCGAGAAGCGCGTTGCTGACCGGCCGGAACGCTTCCCCCGCCTCCAGCGCGACAAAGCCCCCCACCCCGCCGAAATCGCGCACCAACACCGTATGCGCGGCCTTGGTCGGTTCCGGTTTCTGCCCGAGCAGCGCGAGCAACGCGCCGACCATCGAGTCTGGCACTTGATCAAGCACGAACAATTGCTGTTCGAGCAGGAAGGCGAACAATTCGAGCAAGGTAACCCCGGCATCGACCGGCGCATGGTGGGTCCAGCGCCCCCCCGATGCGGCGGGGATGTTACGCATCGCCAGCGCACGCAAATCCTCATAGGTCAGGTCGTCGAGGCTGAGTGCGGGCAACGTCATGCCCCGCCCCCCCCGCCCGAGAGGTAGAGCGGAAACACGAGATTGCCGCGCACATAGGTAGCGCGTATTTCATAGTCGATCTCGACCAGCACATGGGTGGGATCGCGCGGATCGGCTTCGGCACGCAGGTTGAGCACGGTGACGCGCGGCTCGTGGTCGCGGATGGCGTTGCCGATGCTGCGTTCGAGCAAGCGCAGCGCGGTCTCGCTGCCGGGGGCGAATATCTGCTCGCGCGCATCGGTGCCGAAGCCGGCGCGCATGACCCGCTCGCGCAAATTCGTGAGGAGCAGGATCTTCAGCGACTGTTCGACATTCTCGCCGCCGCTGCCATAGCCGAGACGCCCCACCGCGTCGGGAACGATCGGGAAGCGCCAGCCAATGCCGATGATGTCGTCTAGGATCGCCATCGCGCTACCCCACCAGCACCGTAGAGGCGCCGACGATGGTCGCGCTGCCGCCACAGGCCGTCACGGTGTCGCCGACCCGCGCCGCACCCTTTTTGTTGATCAACACCGTCGCGCTAGCCGCGGCGACACTGCCCTTGTTGGTAGGCGGTGGCGCGAAAGAGGTACCCGGCGGGGTCGGTATGTGCGCGGGGGTGTTGGTCGCGACGCTGCCGAGCATCGCCGCCGGCATCCCCTGGATCATGACGTCGGCCGATAGGCTGGTGTCCAATATCCCGCTGAATGCATGCGGCAGCGGCGTCGGAACGGGGGGCGTCCCGGGGACGATGACGACATGGGTGCAAATACCCACCGCTTGATCGCCCTGCTTTGCCGCCGGTTGCCCCACGCTGCCCTCCTCAGTTCAAATTGATGGTCGCGCCTGACACGGTCACCGCGCCGGTAGCCTCGATCTTGATCGCCGCGCCCTTGAGCGTGAGGTTGCCGGTTGCCTCGACCGACACATTCGCCCCTCCCGAGACTTTGACGTCGGCCTGGGCCTTCACAGTGATGGTGTTGGCGGTGCTGTCGATCAGCACCGAATTTTTGCCGGTGGAGTCGATGAGCTCAATCTTCTTGCCGGTGCCGTCTTCCATCAGCAGCATGTGGCCGCCCTTGGTGCGGAAATATTTGGGGTCCTTGCCCGACTTCCGCGCCGCATGCGGGATCACGTTGCTGCTGTAGAGCGACCCGATGACGATGGGATGGCGCAGCTGGCCGCGCAGGAAGGCGACGATGACCTGGTCCTTCGGCTCGGGGATCCAATATGCGCCATAGCCGTTGCCCGCGTAGATCTGCGCGACCTTCACCCATTGGGTGGTGAAGGTTTTCCCGATCCAGGGCAGGCGCAGCGTTACCCGGCCACGGCCCTCGGGGTCCTGGTCGTTATCGACGATGGCGGTATAGAGGCCGAAATAGGATTCGACCGCTTCGCCGAACCGACAATCGCTGGCTGGCGCATTCATCCCGCGCCTCCATCATAGGATTTGCGAACCTCAAAGCTCGTCGAATAGCCGCCCGAATCGAGCAAGTGCTCGACCTTGGTGACGTAATAGGTCCCGCTGAACCGGTCGCCGAGCTCGGAGATGGTCATATTGTCGCCGGGGCGCAGGTCCGGAAGACCGATGATCGAGCCCTTGCCGGTGATGAATTCATACGCGCGCCGGCGCAGCAGCGACTTGGCCAGCATCTCGGCCTCTTCCTGCGTGCGCACCGCCGCGCCGATCACGACGTCTTCGCGCCCGCCAACCGCTTCCTGTGCGTTGCCCGGCCCGGTCCCGCCCGACGCGCCCTCGAGGTCGCCGGCGGAGGCGGTGTAGCTCACCACCTCCATCGTATCCTCGTTCCAGCCGCGTACGGTGACCTTGGCGACTTGGTTCGACATGGTCAGCGTAGGGGTGAAGCTCTTGAGCGATTCACCCCATGCGAACCTATGTTCGCGCATTCGCCCGGCGTTGCGTTCGTCGCGCGGTGCGCCGAACCGCAAGGTAGCCTGGCCGCTGGCAGCATCGACGAAGATATAGCAGTCATAGTCGATCCGGCGGGCCCGCTGGAGCAGGAACTGGGCATCGTCCAGCTCGCCCTGAATAACTTCCTCATGGGTAACGCCCCCTGCGTCGATGTCGGGCTCGAGCGTGTTGCGCCTGGCGATCTCGCGGGCGATGTCGCCGTCGGTCATGTGGAGGAATTGACGCGTTTCGTCCTCCCTCGGCCGCCGGTCCTTGAGCAACTGCATGTTGTCGAGCACGCCGATGCTCAGCGTCGAGGAACCCGAACTGGCGAATTCGGGCGCAAGGCTGTTGATCCGCCCGCGCAGCATCGACATCAACCGCCCGGCATAGCCGAGCTGAACATGCACCCGGCGCCCCACATAAAGGCCCGACTGATCCGAATATTTGAACCAGATCTTCTTGTCGTCCCAGTTGTTAAGCTGGATCTCCGCACTGGTCATGTTCTCGAGGTCCATGACGATCTTGAGCGACAGCACGTCGCCCTTGGTATCCGGATCGAGCGGCTGACCTTCGACCTCGACAAGGAAGTCCGGGGCATAATAGCCGGTGGGCGGCAGGCCTTCGATCGTGCCGGGGAAGAAGCTCATGTCCGCCGCCCGCTGACGATGCGCGGGAGCAGCAGCACCTGGCCAGGATCGAGCCGGCGCGGATCGGTGATGCCGTTGCGCCTGGCGATGTCGCGCCAGCGTGCCGGGTCTTGATACACGCCATCGGCGATCTGATCGAGCCGATCGCCGCGTCGCACGGTGCGGCTCTTCTCGACATCGGGCGAGTTGCGCGGTCGCTCAGCAATCTGCACCTCGACCGGGCGATAGGCAGTGAGCGACAGGCTCGCCTCGGCCCGAATGGGAATACCCTGCGACGTGAACAGCACATAGTTGACGCTCAGATTGGCAACCACGCCCTGAAAAATCTCGGATTCCCAGATGAACTGGACGATCGGCGGCGCGTGCAGCTCCGAATTGATCCGCATCAGATTGGCGATGCGATCGACATATTCATCGCGCACATTCTTCTGCGTGTCCGAGGTGTCGAGCAACGCATCGAAGCTCAGCGTTTCGGCGCCACCACGGATATATTGGATCGGCGGAGTCTCGAGCCCCGGAATCGCGATCTGCGAAAATTCGTTGGCCTTTTGCAGCTGATAGCTGGTCGGATTGAAGCGCAGCGGAATGTCGCGATCCTTGGGGTTCGGGATATTGGGAACCACGATCCGCAGCAGCGCCGATTCGAACTTGCCGCCGACGGCGAGGAACGGGAGATTGGGCGGGTTGAGGTCCATCAGCGCCGTCCCGCCATCGGCGCGACTTCGCGGTCGCGCGCCATCATGTCCGAACGTTCGGCCTCGCGCGCGATCTTGCCCGCCCGCAGCGCCGAATATTTGTCGAACAGCCGGGCGAATCCGCGCTCGGCGGCCTCGGCCTCACCCTCGATGGTGACGTTCACCGTGAGCTGGTCGATGCGGATCATCAGACGACCCCCGCCAGCCCGGCACCGGGCACGCATTTCAGCCCCTCATGCGCGATTTCGAGCCGCTCGATCGCCAGCCCGTCCTGCTCCGCATCGAATTCCGGTCCCGACCAGCTCGCCGCCAGCCCCGCGGTGAAGGTCCACACCATCGTCGGGACCATGCTGTTGCGCGCCAGCATGACGATCGCGCCGTCGCGCCGCGCGCCCAGCGACCCGAACAGCCCCGCCTCGTACCAGGCGAACAACACCGGATCGCGCGCGATTCCGCGCGACAGCGATATCCGCCCCCACTCGTGCCGCACGGGCAATTGGTGGAGATAGTCATTCCGCCCGCCCTCGGCGTAGCTGGTCACATCCAGCGTCGCTCCCAGCCCGCTGCAGCGCTGGAAGGCGCCGGGCGCGCGCTCAAGCGCCAGCGCGGCGAGCTCGCGCGGGATGAACACGTCGAACGGGTCGAGCAGCACGAGGAAACGGAAGGCGTTCTGGACGTCGTCCATTATCCTGGGGTCCCCACTTCGAGTGCGGGTGCGGGTCCGGGTGCCGGTGCGGGGGTCGGCGCCGGCGTGGGTACCGGGGTCGGCGTGGGCGCTGGAACCTTGATCTCGGCGAGCACCTCTTCGATCGTGGCGGGAAGATCCCTCACCGCCGCCCCCAGTTTCTTCTCGGCCTCGATCTGCGCTTCCTTCTTAAGCTTCAGCAAGGCCTCGGCGCTGGCGATGTTCTTGACCGCGACCGCATCGGCGGCCGCCGCATCCTTGATCGCCTGCAAATAGTCGTTCGATTCGAGGACCAGAGGCGGATTGTCGAGCACCGCAGGGGTCCTTGTCTTGATCAGATAATACGCGAGCGCGACGTTGCCTGCCTTGCGCGCCGCGACGGCCTGAAGCCGCAAGGCATCGGCGGTCTTGTGCTTGGCCTGGATCAGCTTCACCGCATCGTTGAGCAGCGTGACACCTGCCTTGGTCGCGTCCTGCGCCTTCTTCGCCGTATCGACCGCAGCTTGCTGTGCCGCGACCGCGACCTTGGATTCATCCAGCGCCGTCTGGCGATCGGTGACTTCCTTCTCGGCGGCGGCAACGGCGGCATCGACCTCGGCGGCCTTGTCCTTCAGCTTGGCGGCAAGCCTCGTCTGCTCCTCGGCCTGGTTCTCGCGCAGCGCATCGTCGGTGGCTTCGAGCTCGAATTGCGCCTTCTCGTACGCCTTCCACAGCTTTACGAACGCATCGTCGGCCTTGGTCGCAGCCTGAAGCGCGGCCAGATCGGCTTTCGCCTTGTCCAGCTCCGCCTGCGTTTCGGCGATCTTCTGCTTCAGTTCGTCTTCGGTCTCGATCCCGGGCATCACCATGCTCCTCTTGCGGTTCGGGGGCGGGTTGCACGCGCGCTCATTGCTCGATCATCTCGACATTGCCCTCGGCGTTGATCCCGACGCGGAAGTGGATGAATTCCATCGGTACGGCGGGGGCGATCGAGATCTCGCAGATCACACGCCCCGCCTCGCGCGCCGCGGCGTCGTTCAGCGACTCGCCGATGTCGACGCGAAATGCCTCGTCGGGCCGCGTTCCCTTGAGCACACCGGCGTGGAAGGCCTCGGCGAGCAAGGTCGTCGCCGATCGCGCGATCGCGTAGCGCAGCATGTCGTCATTGGGCTCGAACACCATCGGTTCCCAGACGCGGCGCAGCGCCCGCGTCAGCCGCGCGATCAGGCGGCGATGCGCGACGAAGCGCGGCGACGCGTCGTCGGTGCGCAGCATCCGCCCGCCCCACACCACGATCCCACGCCCCGATTGGCAGCGCAGCGCGTTGACCCCGAGCAGGTTCATCGCGCCTTGCTCGACATCGCCAGGCCGCCGCGACAGATCGACCGGCCCCTCCAACGCCATGTTTGCGGGGGTGACATAGGGGCCTTTGGCGCGATCGATGCTGCTCGCGACGCCGGCGACATGGCCCGACGGGGGAATGGTGCGCAACGGCGCGTTGCTGGTGCCGAGCGGATCGTTGACCCGGATCCAGGGGTGATAGGTAGCCAGCGCCCGGTGCACCGCGGGATCGCCGGCGAAGCGCTCGATCCACCGCGTCGCGTCGACGGCGTTCTCGATTGTTTCTGGGGCGTCGGCGATGACCAGCCGGTCAAGCTTCGCGTCGGACAGGCGCGAGGCTGCGAGTAGGACCGCCGCCGCGCCTTCGGCATCGAACTGGCGATGAAGATCGGGCAGGACGGTCATCGCCGGCTCCTGCTCAGCCATCGCGTCGTCGAGCGCGGTGCAATACTGCGTCCGTGTGGGCGCATCGCCCTCGGTCCCGCCTGCCAGCGGCACCTCCGCCCAGCGGCGGCTCAGCGGTCCAACGCCGAGTTGCGCGCCGATGATCGGCGCCGCCACTTCGGGCACGATCCGGATCGTCGCCGACCGCGCGGCGACTTCCGCCTCAAGGGTCGCGGCGGGCACCGCGAACAGCCGTTCGCGGATCCGGCCGGCGAGCAATATGTCGAAATCGAACAGCGGCGCGTCATCATCGCCGCGCCGGTACGTCGGCCGCACGCTCAGCTCGTTGGCCCAGCGGCCCGGCGTTGCCGCGACGATGGTGAGCCGCGTCCTGCCCAAAGCCTCGGGCGCGAACGCACCCGGGGTTTCTACCGCCAGCCATGTCCCGGTCGCGGGCAACGCCCCCGGCGCGACGCGCAGCACATAGGCGATCAGCCCGCCATTATCGAAATAGCCCTGGATTGCGTACGGCGTGTCCGCCTCCGCCCACAGCCCCCCGAACACCGCCTCATAGGCGCGCCAGCAGTCGATCCGCGTCGCCACCCCCACCGGGCCCCAGCGCGCCGGGCCGATGAAGATGGCGATATCGGTGCGCAGCGGCGAGAGCACGGGCGCGGGTCCGGCCTCGAACGTCACGCGCGGCAGGCCGCCGTCAGGGAGTGGACGTGTCGCCATCCTAGACGTCGATTTCCAGACCCTCGTGGCAAATCTCGAGGGTTTCCATCGCGATTTCGTTGTTCGCGGCGTTGAGGCCCGGCCCGGTATATTTGCAGGGCCATCCGCGCACGAAATTGTAGCGCATCACCTCCGTGCGATTCTCGTCGAGCATGACGATCGAGCCGTCGGCGCGCTGGATCGTCCCCTGGATTCCCGCGAGGATCCAGTTCCAGAAGACAAGGTCGCCGGTGATTCCGCGCTTCAGCGTCAGGTTCGTGTATTTCCTCAGCCCCGCCGACTTGCGCGTCGTCGTGCCTTCGGAGCCGGTGCGATACTCGATCGGTGCCACCTCGATCTCGAGCCCGCTCACCTCGGTGAACGATCCGGCAGCGGCCAGGCCGTTGTTCGAGATGGCGTTCACGGTGACGAGGAAATTATACGAAGGATAAGGGTTTGGGCGAATGACGGCAGGCATGAGCCGGTCTCCTTCATCAGGATGTTGTGGTGGTGTTCAGCTGGATGCGGAAGATGACGAACTCGGCAGGCTTCACCGGCGCGACCCCGATGTTGCAGATGAGCCGTCCCACATCGATATCGGCCTGGGTCATCGTCGTGCGGTCGCATCGGACGAAATAGGCTTCGTCGCGCCTGGAGCCCTGCAGCGCGCCAGAGCGCCAAGTCAGGTCGAGGAAGTTGCCCACGCTCTGCCGCACACGCGACCAGAGCGGCTCGTCATTGGGCTCGAACACCACCCATTGCGTGCCCTCGTCGATCGATTCCTCGATATAAAGCAGCAGCCGCCGGACGTTGACGTAGCGCCAGGTCGCGTCGGACGACATGGTGCGGCCGCCATAGACGCGAATGCCCCGCCGGTCGGCACGGAAGTCTCTGATCACGTTGACGCTGCGCGGGTTGGCAATGTCCTGCTCGCGCTTGCCGAAGGTGAATTCCAGCGGCTTGCGACTGGCGTTGATGTCGGTGGTGATCATCCCGCGCACCACTTCATTGGCAGGCGCCTTGTGCACCCCGCGCTCGACATCGGTACGGGCATAAATGCCCGCGATATGTCCCGCCGGCGGGACCAGGATCGTGTCGCTGGTGCGCGGATCGAATACCCGGATCCACGGCGCGTAGAACGCGGCATAGGAGCTGTCGCGCGGTGGCCGCAATGCCGCCACATCGCCCTGCCCGGCCTCGACGCTGACCACCGCGAAGCGATCCTTAAGCAATTCGCACTGGCTTATCAGCTCGTCGCGTAGCGTGTCGCGATCGGCGACGTCGGGAAACAGCGTGCCGTTGGCATGATCGGGAACGGCCAGGATCGCGATCTCGTCGATATCGCCCAGCCCCGCCAGCCCGGTGCGGGTACCCGGCGGCACCGAGCTGTCGCCGAGCAGATCGGCGGCGGCGGGCGACGCGACGCCGTCTTCACCGGACACGTCGGCGAGCTGCGCGAAGGCGAGGTCGTCGGGTCGCGCCGGCGGCTGGGTCGGATCGCCCCAGTCGATATCGATCAGCTTCGATCGCGCGTTGATGAAGGGGACGAAGAAATCGGCGCTGTCAGGATGCCAACCGACATTTTCATATTGCTCGACCACGTCGGGCACGCGCCGATCGGGATTGGCGATCTCGCTCGCGGCGAACGGATCGACCAAGGGCAGCGGTGGCAGCGTTTCGTAATAGAGCACCGTCACGGTGATCGGCGGCCGCGCAGGCGGGTTCATTGGGTCGAAATTGTCGCCTGGTTGGATACGCAGGAAGATGTTGTTGCCCCATGCGCCGGGGCCCATCGCCTGCACGAGCAGTGTTTGCGGTGCCGCCGCGGTGGCGTGGTCGAGCGCTGCGCTGACCGCATCGCTGCGCACCGAACGGGCGACGAACAGCCGCTGGCCGCCATTGTCGAAAAAGCCCTTGGCCGACCAGGGGAGGAACGACACGCCGGGATCGATCAGGCCACCGAACCACGCTTGGTAGTCCCCCCAGCCCGTCACCATCCGGGGCTGCAGCGGCCCCCGTTCGGTGAGGCCGACCATGCCAGCGGTGCTGGTGCCCACCCCCTGGATGGAAACGGGGCCGCTTGGAATTTCTTCCACATAGACGCCGGGGGCAAGATATTCTGGCATGTCTGGCTCCTCTCGATGTGCGCGGGGCACGATCCTGGGTTCAAGTGACGGTGATGTCGTGGTTCCCAATCAGGTCGGCGGGCAGGCTGAAGGCAGCGACGGCGCTCAGGCCGCGGCGCGGATGATCGACGGTCACCGCGACGAATGCCCCCGGCGCCTGCCACCGCAGCGGCAGGCAGAAGCCGCCCCTGGCATCGCTCATCACCCGCTCGACCCCGTCTGCATCAATCAACGCATCCGCGACCGGATCGCCGAGCGGATCGAGGATGCGCCCGCGCAGCACCCGGACATAGCCGCCGAACGGATAGGAGGAGGTCGGCAGCATCAGCACCATTTCGGGCATCAGCGGCAGCGATGCGGGGGGCATGGCGTCGTTGTAGGTCAAAACATCGAATTCGAGCCCGTCGGCGGTCGTCCGGTATCGCGGCCGGTAATAGGTGGCGGTGATGCGAACGCGCACGCGGAAGCTCGGCATCACCACGGGGTCGACGGAACGGCCGAGTCCGGTAAAGACGAACAGCCCGCTCGAGGTGCGGACGGGTTTTCGATCGCTCGGCGCCCAGACGGTCGGCGCCTGTTCGATGTCGAGCGCGACCTGCGCGTCGCCGATCAGCGCGCCGCCGGTGAATTCGTCGCGCAGCTCGAGCGCGATCGGGCAATGATCGGTGCGGCGTTCGGCTTCGATGACCCGCCATTGGGTCATGCGCCTGCCGGAATCGCAGGATCGAAGCTGCGGCTGCGCGCGAGCTCGACGCGGCGATCCTCGCGCGGATGGATGTTGGCGACGCGGACCTGGTAGCTGAGCGAGAGCCGGTAGGGCTGCTGGATCGAATGGAATATCCGCGAACGTTCCTCGAGCGTCAGCGGATCGAGCGTGACGGTGAGGATATCCGCAGAACCGACCAGCCCCGTCGGCGCAGCACTGCCGCGCAGATCGGGCCCCGAGAAGATCGCGTCCTCGTACAATGCCTGCATCGCCCGGCCAAGGATGCGTTGTTCATCCTCGGGGGTGTTCGCGAACGGGGTCAGCAGATATTTCAGCGTCAGCGCCATTGGCGGCTTGGCCACCCGAAGCCCGGCGGGCAGCGGACTGCGGTGCATCGGCTGGTTGCGCGAGGTGGCGTCTTCGTTGACTTCGTACAGGCAGATCGCAAGCTTAGGCGGCGCGGTGGTGATTGTTCCCTGGAGGTTATGGAGCTCGGCGACTGGGGAAGTGGGCAAGGTGCTGAGCGCGTCGATCAGGGCATCGACAAGGGTCGCCGAAACGTCGCTGATCACCCCGAAATCGGCCATGGACCGCTGCCCCCTTTCGCCGGGGAACAACGCAAGCCGCGTGCCGTTTCGCCGATCTCAGCGATTCCAGCGGATTGGCCTCAGAGCCCTCGCCGCGAGGGGCAAAAGTGGGACAAATTCATCCGGGCATATAGGACAATTCCCTCGCGCTCGGCCGGCCGATACCACCATGATTGTCGACAACGAGGGGGTTATCAGGTTGCTCGAAGGTACAGGTGCCCAGGCGCCCGCCCCCGACGAGCCGCCCTCTACATGCCGCGATGGCCGGCGTGCCCGCCGCGCTGCATCTTCTGCGCCGCGGCCACATGTTGCTGGATAACCGGCACCGCTTTCTTGGCCGAGGCACGCAGCGGCACCTTATCGCCGCGTGCGCCATAGCTGCGGTGCAGATCGAGCGCGGCCGCGGTAGCGAGCATTTCGATATGGCCAAGCTCTTCGGTCGCGGCGTGCTTACCTTCCGCTGCGGGAATCCTGCTGTCGCCTATTCCGGATATTCATCAAGGCCCCAAGTGGCGGTCGCCGCTCTGCCGATTATGACAGCGAAGCACCAGCGGTACAGTCTATGGGGTTTCGATCAGATCCACCTGGTTTGGAACTGTCGAACGTCGTGTCTTTCCCGACTTCATCCAAAAGACCACCGCGGCCGATACCGCGGTTAGCACCGCCACCTTCTTGGCAAGGCCGGCTTGTTGTGCTGCCATTCGGCGCGGATGCCGATTTCGGCGGGGATGTTGGGGATGCGCGCATGCGCCATATCCTCAACGATCCCTTTGATTACATCGATCCGGTCGGCGCCGAGCAGCAGCAGCCAGTGCATCCAATTCGATTCGCTGTAGCGGAACGCGACGCGGCGGATCGCGCCCCCGACGCCGGCAGGCGGGGTCGAGGTGCCGACTGCCGCGGGCTGGCGGATATGTTCGGTCGACTGCAGGATCTCGACGTCGGGATGCTGGACCGGCGGCGGCGCCCGGCGGCGTTCAGGCCGTGATCCTGCGACTGGTCGCGCATCGGGTAGGTCGGGTCGTTGCGATCATCGGCATCGACCGCCCAGCCGACGATGCTCGCGGTGTCGACGAGCGCGGCGCTCTCGGTCTTGGCCGCAAGCATCCTGCGCTGCTTCTGATTATCCGCCATTGGGCACCAATACGGGCTTGATGCAGCCGTCGAGCGTAGCGGCGAGAATGTGATAGGCGTCGGCGAGCGGCACGCGGTGGGTGATCATAGCCTTGGGGTTGATCCGGCCGGCGCGGACATGTTCGATCAGCCGTGGCAGCAGGCGGCGGACCGATGCCTGGTTGGCGCGGATCGTCAGCCCCTTGTTGACGACATTGCCGATCGGCACCGTGTTCCCCGTAGGGCCATATACCCCGGCCACCGACACGATCCCGCCCTTTTTGACCGATGTGATCGCCCAATGCAGCGCGATCGGCGAACCGGCTTCCAACTTGAGCTTGGTGCGGACCAGCGTGTGGCGCTTGCAAATAGACCCTATTGCCCCCCGGCCCCGCCCGGATAGCTGACCCCCAGCTGGTCGAGATAGGATTTGTGCTTCTTGGGGTCGTAATAATAGGGCTTCAGCGCTGGGCGCATCCGCTCCATCACCGCCTGGTTCAGATGGATCGCGGGCTTGTCGGCGGCGGTCACGACGGGGTCGTATTTCTGGTCCTTCAGCTGGACGTCGGTGAAGAAGGTCTTGGCCTCGGACACCAGCTGCGGCGAGGTCATCAGGTCGATCACCGTCATCGACACCGCCTTGGCGCCCGACACCGCGCCCTTATGCGCGATCGGCGTCGCCATCGCGATCGCCGACAGCACGTTGTGCCCGATCAGGCTGGGGATGTTCGACGGAAAGCGCACCGTGATCGTCGGCACCGTCCACATGATGTCGCCGATATCGTCGGAGCCACCACCCAGCGATCGTTCGCGCGTGTCGGGGGTCGATAGCGGCAGCACCTCGGTCGACAGCGGCTTGGGGGTGCGGCCGTTGGTGGTCTGCACCGCCTTGGCGAACGCCTGGTCGTCGGCCGACCAGCTCGGCATCCCCACCGCCTTGATGTTCGCCCAGGCTGCCTCGGCGAGCGGCTTGTTGCCGAAATTGGGCGCGGCATAGCCGAGCAACCGGTGCTCGACCGTCGTGCCCGTCCCCATCGCCGCCGCCTTCGAAATCTCGGTCCCGGTTTCGTAGAGCTTGCGGACGCTGGCAAAGTCCTGGTCGCGGAAATAATACCAGACCGTCGCCTTGTCGGGGACGATGTTGGGCTGGCCGCCGCCTTCGGTGATGACGTAGTGCGAACGCTGCGTCACCGGCAGATGCTCGCGCCGCATGTTCCACGCGATGTCCATCAGCTCGACCGCGTCGAGCGCGCTGCGCCCCTCCCAGGGCTGGCCCGCCGAATGCGCGGTCTTGCCCTTGAAGCTATATTCGGCCGAGACGAGCGCGTTGTTGCCCATATTGCCCCAGCCGGTGCCGAAATCGCTGCTGACATGGGTGAAGATGCAGGCATCGACATCCTTGAACAGCCCGTCGCGGACATAATAGGCCTTGGTCGCGAGCAATTCCTCGGCGACGCCGGGCCACAGCATCAGCCGGCCGGGGATCTTGTGCTTCTGCATCACCTGCTTGGCGGCGATCGCCGCGGCGATCACCAGCGGCATCCCCGAATTATGCCCCTCGCCATGCCCCGGCGCGCCCGCGACGATGGGTTTCAGCGTCGGCGACCCCGGCATTTGGCTCAACCCCAGCAAGCCGTCGACGTCGCTCCCCAGCGCGATCAACGGCCCGCCGCTGCCCCAGGTCGCCGTCCAGGCGGTGGGGATCCCCGCCACCCCCTTGGTGATCGTGAAGCCGTTCTTGGCGAGAATGCCGGTCAGATATTCCATCGTCTGGAATTCCTGAAAGCCGGGCTCAGCGAAGCTGAAGACCGAATCGACCATCTCCTGCACCAGCTTGGCCTGCGCCTCGACCCCCGCCGCCGCCTCGGCCTTGAGCGCGTCATTGGCAGGGGCTGCGGCGATCTGCGCCTGCGCGGCGATCGGTGTGACGGTCAGCGCGGGCACCAGCGCAGCCGCGATCAGACGTGAAATCGGTGACATCATCCATGCTCTCCCAGGGTTCGGCATCAATATGAGAAGCGGATTCCCAGCCGGTATACGCGGCCGAGAAAGTCGTAGAGATTGCGGTTGGTCTGCGGATACGCCGGCGTGTTGTTGCCCGTCGGGCCGTTGCCCACCAGCACCGGATCGGTATCGAGCAGGTTGCGCACCGACAGAAACGCCTGCAGCTTGGCCCCCTGCACCTCGAAGCCATAGTTCGCGGCGAAATCGAGGTAGAAGGCGCCTTCGATCTGGTTGTCGTTGATCGTGCGGTTCTGCACCGTCGAGGGCGGGCAACTCGTCTGGCACTCGATGAAGCTGTTGTCGTACACCCCGCCCGACAGCCCGCGGCCGGTTAGTTGCAGCCCGACTCCGCCCTGGTCGTAGGCGGCGGTCAGGCGATAGGTCCAATCGGGGGTATTGCCGCTATTCTGGCCCGCCGCCTGGGTCGGAAAATCGACGCCATTGTCGGTGTAGAGGCTCAGATAATGCGTCGCCAGCGCGCGCAGCGTCAGCTGCCCATCGCCCAGCGGACGGCGATAGCTCGCTTCGAAATCGAGCCCTTCGGACTGGATGCCGACGAAGTTGAACGGGATCAGCCGGATGCCGGTGATCGCCGCCCCCGCCGTCGTCACGCCTGCGCCCGCGCTGGTGGTGATGTTCTCGCACGCCTGCGCGGTCGCCTGCTCGTAGCAAAGGTTCACCGTCGTTTGCGCGGTATAGTTGCTGATCGCGCCGCTCAGGTCGATATTATAGTAATCGACCGATGCGGCGAACCCCGGCAGGAAGGTCGGGGTGAAGATGATCCCCGCGCCATAGGTCTTGGCGACTTCGGGGGCGAGATCGGCATTGCCCACCGTCTGCTCCAAAAACTGGTCGGCGCGGAAGCCGCCGCCCGCCAGCGGCACGTTGACGGTGTTGGTCCGCGCGGTGCCCGGCGCGAACAATTCGCCCAGGTTGGGCGCCCGAATGTCGCGCGAAACGGTGCCGCGCAGCCGGAAATCGTCGATCGGCTGCCAGCTCAGCCCCACCTTCCAGGTGCTGACGCTTCCCGAGGTCGAATAGTTGGTCAGCCGGTAGGCGCCGTTCAAATCGGCACCCTCGAACAGCGGGAACACCGTTTCGAGATAGCCCTCATAGACCGAATATTGGCCCTCGGTGACGAGGTAGTTGCCGTAGATCCAGCCCGAATTGAACTGCGGATCGACGGTGCCCGTCACCGATTCGCGCCGCGCCTCGGCGCCGAACGCGATCGACACCGGCCCCTGCCAATTGTCGAACAGCCGCTTGGTCGAGAAGTTGAGCGCCGACACCGTCTGCGTCAGCGTCTGTTCGCGCAGCGGCTGGTTGCCGTCGTTGAAGATGTAATCGAGCGCGCCCTGCGTCACGCCGCCCACCCCGACGCGGTTGATCGGCACGCAGCCATTGCCCGCATTGGTCAGCGTCGATCGGCACACGATCGTCCCCGCTGCGATCCCCGCGGCATTGCCCGCCGGCGCGCGCACCGCATCGGTCGCCAGCGCCAGTTTCGCCACGTTCCAGGTGTTGGTCAGCTGCTCGTCGACCTTGGCGACGCCGCGCTGGACATAGGCGTCCCAGCGCCATTCGCGCCCGATCGCGTTGAACTCGCCCTCGACCCCGCCGACGACGCGGAAGACGTCGCGGGTGTTGTTGCTGCCCTGCGCCGGGATGCCGGCATTGCTTGTCCCGATCGCGACGGTGTTGACCCGCGTATTGCCCGGGGTCGCGTTGTAGGCATTCACCTGGTTGACGAAGGCGGTGGGCAGATAGGCGTTGATCAACCCGCCATTCGCCGCGCTCGGCGCCACTTGCAGCGTCACCCCGGTGGTCGGCGTCTGCTGATATAAGCTGGTGCCCTCGTAATGCGCGAAGCTGCCCGTCAGGAACAGAGTCGCCTCGGGCATCACCTCATATTCGACGCGCCCGAAGATGCTCGACCGGTCCTCGTCGGGGATCAGCGTGTTGCTTCCCAGATGCCCCTGGCGGGTGATCTCGTAATCGCCACCGACCATCCACTGGCCGTTGGTCGGGCCGAACTGCAGCTGGTTCAGGCTTGCACCACCGGCGCCGATCGTTCCGAAATAGGTGCCGCGAAACGGCCCGGTGCTGATGAGCCCGCCCGGGGTGAACTGCGACGTGCCGATGCCGCCCTGCACCAGCCGCGCGGGCTGGCCGTTGGTCGCAGTATAAGCGGGGTTGTCGATCTGGAAGAAGCCCGCCTGGTTCCAGTCGCGGTCGATCGTGTGCTGGCCCTTTTGCGTAAACGCCTCGGCGCTCACGATCAGATGCCCGCGCCCATCGGCGAAGGGCAAGCCGCCCGTCAGCGACACCTTATGGTTCGCCCCGTCCGAATAATTGGTAACGCCAAATTCGTAATCGCCCTTGAGCCCGGTGAAGTCGCGATCGAGGATGAAGTTGATCACCCCCGACACCGCGTCCGATCCATAGGCCGACGACGCACCGCCGGTGACGACCTCGATCCGCTCGATCAGCCCCTGCGGGAAGGTGTTGACGTCGACGATGCCGGTGGTCGACGACGCGACCGATCGCTGCCCGTCGAACAGCACCAAGGTCCGGTTGGCACCCAGGGAGCGCAGGTTTACCGAAGCGATCCCCGCCAGCCCGTTCGACAGCGACCCCGACGAGTTGCTCGCGGTCGAGCTGCCGCGCACCGATGGCAGCGTGTTGACGAAATCGGCGATGTTGGCGGGAGCCTCGGTCTGCAGTTCCTTGGCGCTGATCACGCTGACCGGGGTCGGCGCGGTATAGCCGTCGCGCTCGATCCGCGACCCGGTGATGATGATTTGCCCGTCGTCCTGCCCGTCGTCCAGCACCACGCTCTCGCCGCTCAGCGGATCGGTCGCCAGCTCAGGCTTGCCGCCCGGCGTATTGACCATCTCGCCCTCGCCCGGCGACGACTTGCCCGGCCCGCTATTGGTCTGGTCGGCGGGCAACGGGTCGGGAACCGCCTGCGATGCCGCAGTCTGGGCGGCAGTCTGGGCGGCAGTCTGCGCGGCAGTCTGGGCGGCGGCGATCTGCGCGCTCAGGCACATCGCCATGGCGGCACCCGCGCCCAGCAGCAGGCGACGGCGGCGGTGAAGCGATACGACGGCGTCGGGCATGGCGACGCTGCGCGAAAACTGCATATGGAACCCCCTTGAATGCGTGGCCTTGGGTGTTCCTCTCCCGGCGGTTCGCGTTTCTTGGTTCCCTGCACCGCATTGTGCCGGCTGCTTTTCGCGCTCGGCTATCGTGGCGGTTTGCACAGCGTAGCAGCAGCCGCGCGCCGGTTTCCGGCAATTTAAGGCCTCGACCTAAGTCAGTATTGACTGATTCCTGCGTGATTCGCCGCAAGCGCGCAGCTTTCGTGCGTCACCGCGCCAGGGTCGCGCGCAATGCCGTCGGCGCGACCTGGCGAGTCGTTACTTCGCGCATCAGGAAGCTGCTGCGCACCCGCGCGACGTGCGGCAGCGTCGACAATTCCTTGCGATAGACGCGGTCATAATCATCGAACGATTTAACGTGCACCATCATGATGAAATCGATGTCGCCCGATACGAAGCTGCAGAACGACATCGACGGGCATTTCACCACCGCCTCTTCGAACTCGTTGAGCACCTGCTCGGCCTGGCTGCTCAGTTCGATCTGCACCAGCACGCCAATGCTGAAGCCCAGCTTCGCCATGTCGACATCGGCGGTATAGCCCTGGATGATCCCGCGCTCCTCGAGCAGCTTGCGGCGGCGCGCGGTCGCGGTGCTCGACAGATGCACCCGTTCGCCCAGCGCGACGTCGGACGCGCGGCCGTCCTTGACCAGTTCGCGCAGGATTCGAAAATCGGTAAAGTTCAGGTCGTTGGTGATGGTTTCGGGCAAGTAGCGTCTCCCTCGCGCAGGATAACGGCGCAATCCGCGTCAAAACTGCTGTTGATTGCCGGAAAGCGCAACACCGATCATGCTAGCCTCGGGCAAATCACAAGGGGGAAGCACGCATGCAGATGAAATGGTGGATGACGGCGGCTGCCGTATCGATGGTCGGCGCAATGCCGGCGCATGCGCAGTCGCAACAGACCGCTCCTACCCTGCTCCCGGTCCGCGCAAACCCCGCCGATGGCCGCGTGCTCTTCACCCTCCCCGCCGCCGATGCCGACGGCGTTTCGGGTCGCTATCTCTACGCCACCGCGCTGCGCACCGGGCTTGGCTCGGCCGATCTCCGCCTCGATCGCGGGATGCTGGGCGGCGAACAGATCATCGCCTTTCGCCGGATCGGCAAGAAGGTCGCGGTCACCTTCGAAAACCACCGATTCCGCGCCACCGGCGACGCCAAGGTGGCCGAAGGCGGGCGCACCAGCTTCCCCTTCAGCATCGTCGCGATGCTCGAGGTGGTCGATACCGGGGACCGCGGTCCGCTAGTAGTCGACATGGCCCCCTTCCTCACCCGCGACGTGATCGGCATCGCCGACACGCTCAACCGCGGCGCACCCGCCGGCGCCAGCCCCGGCGGCGCGGGCGGCGGTGGCGGCGGCGGGCGCGGCTTCCGCCTCGCCGAAGGCCTGAGCGCGGTCGATTCCGCTTCGGTCAAAGCCTTCCCCGACAATATCGAAATCGACGCGCTCCAGACCTATCAGACCGACACCCCGGGCCGCGAAGTCGAACGCCTGTCCCCCGAACCGCGCCAGACCAGCTTCGTCGTCCACCACAGCTTCATCCGCCTGCCTGCGCCCGGCTATGTCCCGCGCGCGTTCGACATTCGCTCGGCGGCGGGCGGCAACCAATATTATGATTATGGCACCCCGCTCGGCGCGCCGGTGGTGCAGCAAGTCGCCAACCGCTTCCGCCTCGAAAAGACCGATCCCTCGGCGCCGCGCTCGCCGGTCAAGAAGCCGATCGTCTTCTATATCGATCGCGCAGCCCCCGAACCGATCCGCACCGCGCTGATGGAGGGCGTGAACTATTGGACCCGCGCGTTCGACGAAGCCGGGCTGGTCGGCGCCTTCCGCGCCGAACTGCTCCCCGAAGACGCCGACCCGCTCGACGTGCGCTACAACATGGTCAACTGGTCGAACCGGCTGACGCGCGGCTGGTCCTATGGCGGCGGCATCGTCGATCCGCGCACGGGTGAGATCGTGAAGGGCAATGTCGTCATCGGCGCGCTTCGCGTGCGGCAGGACATGATCATTTTCGAAGGGCTGGTCGGCACCGCGGGCAATGGCAGCGGCGGCCCCCAGGATCCGGTGCGCGCCGCGCTCGATCGAATCCGCCAATTGGGCGCGCACGAAGTCGGCCACGCGATCGGCATCATGCATAATTTCGCCGCCAGCACGCAGGAACGCGCCTCGGTGATGGACTATCCCGGCCCCCGGCTGAAGCTCACCGGCGGGCAGATCGACCTGTCCGATGCCTATGCCCCGCCCGGCGGCAAATGGGACGCCTTCACCGTCGACTGGCTCTATGCCGATCCCGCCCCCGGCACCGATCCCGACGTCGCCGCCCGCGCCAAGGCCAAGGCCGCGATGGCCGGCGGCATGCGCTTCATCACCGATGTCGATGGCCGCTCGGCCGATGCCGCCAGCCCCTGGGGCAGCATGTGGGACGATGGTGCCGACCCCGTCGCGCATCTTCGCCAGACACTGGCGGTACGCCGCGTCGCGCTCAACAATTTCGGCCCCGGCGTGCTGCGGCAGGACGAGCCGCTGTCGAACCTGCGCCGCAAATTCGTCCCCGTCTGGCTGCTCCATCGCTATGCCGCCGAGGCGGCGGGCAAGCTGATCGGCGGGATCGACTATAGCTATGCAGTGGCAGGCGACGGCCAGCCGCCCGCCATCCCGGTTGCCGCCGACGTGCAATTGGCGGCGATCGACGCGATGCTCGCGACCCTGGCGACCGATACGCTGACGGTGCCCGCGGCGCTGGTAATGCCGCTGTCGTCGGCCACCACCGCGCGCGACGATCCGCAATATACGCAGGAAATCTTCCGCACCTCGGGCGCAGCCGCGTTCGATCCGCTGGTCGCCGCCGACGTCGCCGCGCAAGTGACGCTCGGCTCGCTGCTTGCCCCTGCCCGCCTCGCGCGCATGGTCGAACAGCATCGCCGCGACGCATCGCTGCCCGGCCTCTACACCTTGTTCGACCGGATCGAAGCCGCCGCAATCGCCCCGCGCCAGGATGCTGTCGGTCGCCGCATCGCCTTCCGCACCGTCATGAGCATGGCCCGCGCCGGGCGCGATCCGATGGCCTCGCCCGAAGTGGCGGCGGCGATCGGCGACCGGCTGCAACGCCTCGCGACCAGCTTCGGCCAGCGCGGATCGGGCGAGGACGCCGCCTGGCGTCGCCACCTCGCGACGTTGCTCGCCGACGACGAACGGCTCCAGCGCGAGCTCGACAAGATGCCCGCCACCCCGCCGGTCCCGCCGGGCATGCCGATCGGCGACACCGGCTGGTTCGGCGACTGACAAGCCCGCGGCGCGGCGCGCCGCGACTGGTCAGTTCAGAACCACGCCCGGACGCCGACCACGAAACTGGTCGACGAAGCGCCCTCGCCATCTGCCCGGGCGAAGTCGGCGGTTCGTCCGGTCTTCACCGCGTGCGAGACGCCGACATAAGGCGCAAACTCGCGGACGATTTCGTAGCGAAGCCGCAGGTCGAACTCGGCATCGGACAGGCCTGCGCCGATGCCGCTATGCCGCACATCCTGCGCCGCCAGGTTCAGTTCGGCTCGCGGCTGCAGGATCAGCCGCTGGGTGATGCGCTGGTCATAGCTCGCCGCCACCCGCCCGAACAGGTCGCCACCGGTCGATACGAAGCCATGCGCCTCGACCTCGAACCAATAGGGCGCCAATCCCTCGACGCCGATCACCGCATAGGTTGGGGTCCCGGGCACAAAGTCTTGTCGCGCGCCTGCCTGCAGGTTGAAATAGGGGCCGATCGCGCGGCTATACAGCGCCTGCGCCTCGGCATCCTCGACACCGCTGCCGAATACGCCCTCCCCCTCGGTTTTCACAACCAGCCGGTTGATGTCGCCGCCGAACCAGGCTTCGCCCTCCCAACGATAGCCTTCGCGACCGCGGCGGATCTGCAGCTCGGCGATGTCGACCATGATCTGGCTGAAGCTGGCGCCGCCATGTTCGGCGCGGATCGCCGCCCGGACCGGCGCCATCGCCTCGCGGCCCCAGATTCGGTCGGTATAATCCGCCTCGGCGATCTCGGGCGCGGGCGCGTCGCCGGCGGGGAGCGTGGTCGCCGCGCGGTCTGCCGCTGCAGCGGGCTTTGGCGTGCAATGCCCCATTGCCGCATGTTCGGACGGGCAATCGGGATCGCTCGGTTGCGGCGTCGGCTCGGCGGGCGCGGGCATCTCGCAATGCCCCATCGCCGCGTGTTCGGCGGTGCAGCCGTTCGCCTGCGGCATGGGTGTAGCGGGTGCCGCCGCCCCATGCGCCGAATGGTCCTGCGCAACCGGCACCGCCAGCAGCGCAGCGGCGATCGACAGGCCGATCATGCGGCTTCGCCGCGCGGGCGCACCGACACCACCTGCATCATGCCGGCGTGCATATGGTACAGCATGTGGCAGTGAAATGCCCAGTCACCCACCGCGTCGGCGGTGAAGTCGAAGGTGACGATCCCGCCGGGCTGGACGTTGACGGTATGCTTGCGCGGCGAATGATCGCCATGCCCGGTCACCAGCTCGAAGAAATGGCCGTGCAGGTGGATCGGGTGGCCCATCATCGTGTCGTTGACCAGCTTGACGCGCACGCGCTCGCCTTCGAGGAAGCCGATGGGCTTGGTGATCTCGGAGAATTTGCGCCCGTCGAACGCCCACATATAGCGTTCCATATTGCCGGTCAGATGGATTTCGAGCTCGCGATCGGGCGCGCGGACATCGGGGTTCCGCTCGAGCGCAACCAGGTCGCGATACACCAATACGCGGTGCCCGGCGTCGGCCAACCCCTGGCCGGGTTCGCCGGTGCGGTCGATCGGCATCGGCGAGATGCTCTGGACCGTCGGGGTCTTGGCGACGCTGTCGGGAACCACCGAGAAGTCGCGCATCGAATGGTCCATGCCGCCGGCCGCCGCCGCGGCACCGCCGGGAAGCGGGGTCGTCGCGCCGGGCGTGCAATGCCCCATTTGCGCATGTTCGGGCGGACAGGCCGGGTCGACGATCGGCGCCGCCGCACCGTCATGCCCCATCGCGGCATGATCCATCCCCCCGCCCCCATGATCCATCGCGCCCATGCCCATGTCCTGCATCGTCGCGAGCGGACGCTGGCGCAGCGGCGGGACTTGCGCCGCTATCCCTGCGCGCGGGCTGAGCATCGCGACCGCCATCCCCGATCGATCGACGCTCTCGGCGACGAGCGGATAGGCGCGGTTGTCGGCCGGCTCGACGATCGCGTCGTAGGTCTCGGCGACCGCGATCTGGAATTCGTCGACGCTGACCGGTCGCACCGGGAGTCCGTCGGCCTGGACGATGGTGATCTTCAACCCGGGGATGCGCACGTTGAAGGTCGTCATCGCCGAGGCGTTGACGAAGCGCAGCCGAACCCGCTCGCCCGGCTGGAACAGCGCAGTCCAATGGTCCTTGGGGCCATGGCCGTTGACGAGATAGGTATAGGTCGATCCGGTGACGTCGGCGACGTCGGTCGGGTCCATCCGCATCGCACCCCATTCGGCGCGTTCGGCGGCGGACTGCCCCCTGCCCTTCAGCTGATCGGCAAGCGTCTGCTTCTGATAGTTGAAATAGCCCCCCATCTGCTTCAATTTCTTGAAGATCGCATGCGGGTGAAGCGGGCTGTGATCCGACAACACGATGACATGCTCGCGATCCGACGCGACGGGGTCGGTGCCCGCGGGATCGATGACGATCGGGCCATAATGCCCCATCTGCTCCTGCAGCCCCGAATGGCTGTGATACCAATAGGTCCCCGCCTGCCGGATCGGGAATTCATAGGTGAAGGTCGATCGCGCGGCGATGCCGGGAAAGCTCACCCCGGGCACGCCATCCATATGGAAGGGCAGGATCAGCCCATGCCAGTGGATCGAGCTGTCCTCGTCGAGCTGGTTGTCGACATGCAACCGCACCGTCTGCCCTTCGCGCAGCCGAATCAACGGGCCAGGGACGGTACCGTTGATGCCGATGCCGTGGCTAGATCGCCCGTCTATCGTGCGCATCACATGCCCGATCGTCAGCCGGATATCGTCGCCCGAGACGCTCGGGAGCGCGGGCGACAGCCCCGCATGGTGGGTCTGCGCCCAGGCGGGCATCCACCCCGCCAACGCCGCGCCCGCGCCGCCGGTGGCGACACCGCGCAACAGCGCGCGCCGATCGATCTTCGCGCTCATCGTATTCCCGTCCTGTATGCCATGCCCGTCGATACGCGCGCCGCGGCCTTATCCCTCAAGCAATTCGGCCAACCGCGCACGCGCCCGATACAGCCGCGTCTCGACCGCCTTCGCGCTGATCCCCAGCAGCTGTGCGGTTGCCGCTTGATCGAGCCCCTCGATCGTCCGCAGCACCAGTACCTCGCGCAGCCGGTGCGGCAGCGCCGCGATCGCCCGCTCGAGCTCGGCGACCGCGGCGCGCCCCTCGGCGATCCGGTCGGGGCCGGGCTGGTCGGTCGCGACCTCGGCGCGATCGGCGGCGAAGGGCAGCACCGCGCCGACGAAGCGCCGCACCGCCTGCCGCCGTTGCCAGTCGCGCGCCTTGTTGATCGCGATCCGGCTGAGCCACGCATCCATCGGCCGGGCGGGATCATAGCGCCCGAGCGCGCCGAACGCCGAAACGAAGCTTTCCTGCACGACGTCGAGCGCCTGTTCGCGATCGCCGATGATCCGCGCGACCAGCCGGTGGAGCGCGCCCTTGTGCCGCGTGACGATCGCGGCGAACGCGCGCTGGTCGCCCGCGCGCGCCGCCGCCGCCAGTTCGGCGTCGCTCGGCCCCGCCGTGTCGCTCACTGGTGCGCTTCGGTCAGTGCCCTGGTGACCGCGGCGTCGAACGCCGCCGCCTGGTCGGGGCGCAGCAGCGCGCGCATCGCGAAGATGTGCGCGATCGTCGCCTTTTGCAGCGCGCCCATCGTGCGATGCGACGCATCGACCGCCGCCGCGACGCGCGGTCCGTCGCCATGTTCGGCAGCGATCGCCGCCGCGAGCGCACGGTTCTCGGCGCGCATTTCGTCCTCGAACGCCCGGCGACTCACCGCGAACCGCGCCTCGAGCCGTTCGAGCGCGCGTTCCTGATCGGCGTCGAGGTCGAGCCGTTCGTGCAAGACGGCATGGAGCTCGGCGCCCGGCGGCGGCGCCTTGGGCATCAGCCATTGCCCGAGGAACACCCCCGCCAGCGCGGCCACGAACGCGATCACCGCGATCGTCAGATAGCGCCGCGTCATTCGAGCAGCAGCGCCGAGGGCGCGAGCGCGCTTTCCCCCAACAATGGCGCGGGTGGCGCCGCGACCGCTGCGCGCGGCGGCAGCGCGGCGCTGGCGATCCCCACCCCCAGCGCGGCGGCCGCGGCATAGCCAGCCATGCGCGTGCCAGTGCGCCGCTCGGCGATCGCGCCGAGTACCCGCGCTTCCAAGCCATCGAGCGCAACCGGGGCTTGTGCCGCCGCGAGCCCCTGCAATCGTTCGTCCAGCATGTCGTTCATCGCATCTTCCCGCGCCCGTCTATGCTCGATACGCGCGATTCTCGAAAATCCCTCATGCGCGAATGAGGGATCGATGCCGCACCCGCGTATCGGCTAACACGATCAATGGAGAAACCCATGCGCATGTTCTCAAAGCTCACCCTCGCGCTCGCGCTTTCGGGCGTGGCCATCGCCGCCCCCGCCGCCGCGCATCCCAAGCTGGTATCGGCAACCCCCGCAGCCGACGCCAGCGTCAAGCCGACGACGCGGATCGTGCTGGTGTTCAGCGAGAAGCTGATGGCACCGCTATCGGGCGCCGCGCTGATCATGACCGGGATGCCCGGCATGCAGAACCACCCCGACATGAAGATGAGCGGCGTGACCGCCAAGGTTGGCGCCGACGGCAAGTCGCTCGAACTGGTGTCGGCAAAGCCGCTGCCTGCGGGCTCCTACCGTATCGACTGGCACGTCGTCGGCGGCGACACCCACCGGATCACCGGGCAGCATCGCTTCAACGTGGGTTGATCGATGGACGGATGGGCGACGATCGCGCTGCGCTTCGCCGCCTATGCCGATCTGATGCTGCTGGCGGGGCTGGTGGTGCCGCTGGGATTGCCGCTGCCCGCCTCGGCGAAGCGGACGATCCTCGGACTGGCGGTGGCGGGCATCGTCATCGCGGTCGCGCAGTTCGGCTTTACCGCGCTGGCGATGGTGGGCGGCGATCGGGCGCTGCTCGACCCCGCCATGCTTTGGTTCCTCGCGTTCGACACCGCGATGGGGGCGGCAACCGCGGTGCGGATCGTGGCGCTGGCAGCGGTCGTGCTCGCGATTGGCCGTGCGCGACTTCGGCCATGGTTTGCCTTGATCGCGCTCGGATCGCTCGCCTGGCAAGGACATGCCGGCGCGACCGAGGCAGCGGCAGGCGTCGCGCACCGCGTGAGCGACGTCGCGCATCTGGTAGCGGGCGCGGTGTGGCTCGGCGCCCTGGTGCGGCTGCTGCGGGCAGCCGCGAATAGCGCGGTCGCCCCGACGGTGCTGCTGTCGGCGATGCGGCGCTTTTCGCCGATCGGCACCGTGATTGTCGCGGCGTTGGGAGCGAGCGGTGTGGCCGATCTGCTGCTGATTGCCGACCCCCTGGCGCTGCGCAATCCGTACGGCGCGCTGCTCGCGCTCAAGCTTGTGCTGTTCGGCGCGATGCTGTCGCTCGCCGCCGCCAATCGCTGGCGGCTGATCCCACGCCTCGCGCGCGCCCTCGACGATGGCGCCCCCGAAAGCGCAATCGCGGCAATCCGGCGCAGCCTGGCGGTCGAACTAGCGCTGGGGGTCGGCGTGCTGGGGTGCGTCGCGCTGCTGGGGACGCTCGATCCTGCCGGCTGAGGCTGACGCGAGACCCTGAGGGAGGTCGGCCAGCGCCGGCGGATTATTGTCAGGAGCCGGGCTGGCCGGGCATACGCGACTGGGCGAGCGCGGTTTCGACGCGCATTAGCAATTCTTCGGGAACGAACGGCTTGGTGAGATAATCCGCCGCACCGCCACGCAGGGCAGCGGCGACGCCGTCCTCGCTCCGCCGCGCGGTCAGCATGATGACGGGCAAGCCGGCGGTGCCGGGATCATGCTTCAGCCGCGCCAGCACTTCGAAGCCCGTCAGCATCGGCATCATCGCGTCGAGCACCGCCAGATCGGGCCGATCGTGCCCTCGAGCGTCAGCAATTCGGCCGAATAGCCGCGCTTGGCGGCCTCGTAGCGCCCACGCAGCGCGGTCACCGCGGGCCCTCGACCACGGGCGATGGCGGCGGCGGCGCAGCAGCGGGGGCGCGATCGCCGAGCAGCCGCGCGATCGTCGCGATGACCGCGTCGACGTCGATCGGCTTGGACAGATGCGCGTTCATGCCCGCCGCCCGGCACAGCTCGGCATCCGAGGCAAAGGCGTTGGCGGTGAACGCGACGATCGGCACCGTCGCACCCGTCCCGCCCATCGCGCGGATGCGCCGCGTCGCTCGACCCCGTCGACCACGGGCATCGATCTAGGCATCCTCGGCCACCAATATCCGCGCGCCCGAACTCGGCTTGGCGGGTCGCATCATCGATACCTTGGGCGGCGGCACCGCGGCCGGATCGGCAATGCGCATCGGCAGGCTCAGCTGCATCCGCGTTCCCGCAGCATCGCCACCCATTAATCGCGCCAGCCGCTGGCTGATCGGCTGTCGCCCCAGGTGATCGGCTTGAACGTCCCCTTCGCATCGATGCGGATCACCGCGATGTCGATCTTGGGGTCGCGGCCCAGCACGCGGTCCGGCAGCTCGCGTCCGTCGGCATCTGCACCGTCACGCGATCGGCGCCCTCGACGACATGATTGTTGGTGATGACCAGCCCCGACGCATCGACGATGAACCCCGATCCCAGCGCGCTGCGCGACGGCGCCTGCGGCTGGGGCGCCCCAAGCGGCCCGCCCCGGTCGAAACCGAAGAGCTCGCCCAGTCGATCGGCGAATTCGCTGTCGTTGCCCGCAACGCCCCGCCCGAACGGCATCGGGCCCGCCATTTGCTGCACCCGCGCATCGGGCTTGACCTCGATCTGGACGACGCTGGTGCCGACCGCTTCGACCATGTCGGACAGCGAGCTGTGGCCCCCGCCTGCGCGACCGCGGCGGGCCCGGGTGCCACGAACTGCCCGACGATGGCTGCCCGGTCCTGGTCGGCGGCGCTCGCCCCGCCCGCAACGCCGGCTAGCGCGGTGGTGCCCAGCGCGACGGCGGCGATCAGGGGGCGAACGGTGAAGCTGCGGGGGAAGGCCATGGCGGTGTTCCTTTTTGGCAGCTTCGATCAACCGCTGTTGTGGGCCCGGACGATGGACCCGCGATGAGGCGAAGATGAATTCGGTGTAATCGTCGTTCATCGCGCGCGGGCTGGCGGCATCGCGGTGACGGCGGATCGGCCCGGCGAGCATCGCTTGCGTCCGTCCTGCCCTCGCGTACTAGGTCGCACGAAAACGGCAGGGACGAGTGATGGGGCAAAGGGTGGCGAACCGTGTTTCGGTGGTGGGTGAGCGCTGGCCGCTGTTTTGGGCGGGCTGCGTCGCGATCGGCGCGGGGGTGCTGCTGCACCTGCCGATGCTCGCGATGGCGCACACGATGGGCAATCACCTCACCGGCATGCCGATGGACGCGTGGATGTATCTGGGCATGGCGCTGATCGCGATCGGGGTGCCCGCGGCGATCATCGGCGCGCTGCCCAAGCACCGCCCCAATCATGACGCCAGCGCGGGCACGACGTTCGAGGCGCCCGACGACACCCCGCTGACGCGGTCGCACGCCGCGGTGCTGCTGGTGCTGACGCTGGGGCTGATCATCGACACGATGAAGCCCGCGACGCTGGGCTTCGTCCTACCCGGCATGCGCGGCGAATATGGGATCGCTAAATCGACCGCGGCGCTGCTTCCCTTCGTCGCGCTCGCAGGGACCACGGTGGGATCGTTCATATGGGGGTGGCTCGCCGACATTTACGGCCGCCGCGTGTCGATCCTGCTGTCGACTATCCTGTTCGTTTCCACATCGATCTGCGGTGCGATGCCATCCTATGGCTGGAACCTGGTCATGTGCTTCCTGATGGGGTGCTCTGCCGGCGGCATGCTGCCCGTCGTCTATACGCTGCTGGCAGAAGTCATGCCGCCGCGGCACCGCAGCTGGGTGCTCGTCCTGGTAGGCGGTACCGGGCTCGTCGGCGGCTATCTTGCGGCAAGCGGCGCGGCGCATCTGTTCGAGCCCTTGTTCGGATGGCGCAGCCTGTGGCTGCAGGGTTTCCCCACCGGGTTGCTGCTGCTGGCATTGGCACGCTGGATCCCCGAATCGCCACGCTTCCTGCTCGAGCGCGGGCTCCACGCCGAACTCGCCGACATGACGCGCAAGTTCGGGATCGTCCGGCGTGCGCGCCCGGCAGCGTCTGCCGACGCGCCGCCGCCCGCGACGAACCAGCGCGAGCTGACCGCCGCACTCGTCATCACCGCGCTGTCATGGAGCTTCGTCAATTTCGGGCTGCTGCTATGGCTGCCGACTGACCTGCAGGATCGGGGGTTCAGCGCCGAGCTCGCCAGCGGCATCATCGCCAGCTCGGCATTGGTTGCGCTGCCGACGATCATGATCGCCGCCTGGCTGTACAGCCGCTGGAGCAGCAAATGGACGTTGATCGGGACGGTACTGCTTACGCTCGCGGGACTTGCCGGCGCGCTGCTGCCCGCCGCGACGCTGGCTTGGCCGCCGCTGCTCGTTGCCGTCATCGCATTGCTGGTGGTGGGCACTAACGGGTTGATCGCGGTGCTGCTGCCCTATGCCGCCGAAAATTACGCGCTGGCGGTGCGCGGGCGTGCGACCGGTTTGATCGCCGCCAGCAGCAAGTTCGGCGGGGTCGCGGTGCAGCTCGGCGCGTTTGCCGGGTTGATCCCGACATTGGGCGGCGCGGCGGTGGCGCTGATCCTGCCGATGGGGCTTTCGGCGGCGCTGATCGCGCGTGCGGGGCGCGAAACCCGGGGCCGCAGTCTGCGCGAACTCGAAGCGGCAGCGCAACCCTAGCGCGCTCAGCCCGCTTCCTCGATCGCGCCCTGCCGATCGATCAGGTCCATGAAGTTGCGTGCGGCGTCGCGTTCGCCGGCATCTTCGAACACCACGTCGAGCGCGGGCGCCGATCCGAGCATGTACAGCAACGACCACAAGGCGAAGCGTCGCGTCGGGTCGGCGGACAGCCCCAGATCGACCCGCATGCGTTCGATCCCAGCGTCGATCGCCTCGGGCGAGACAGCCGCGAGATCGTCGGCGCCGAAATAGCGCCGGACCTGATCGTCAAACTGCATGCGCGACCCCGCCGATCCGAAGCTTGCCCGCGGTCCGCCGGGCATCCCAGGTGGCGATGCCCCAGATCACCAACCCCAGCAACGCCAGGCCGCAGCCGACATAGCCGGTCGAGGTCCAGCCCCAACCCGCCGCGATCGCCAGGCCGCCGAGTAACGGGCCGATCGCATTGGCGGTATTGAACGCCGAATGGTTGAGCGCCGCCGCCAGTGCCTGCGCGTCGCCCGCCACATCCATCAGCCGCGTCTGCAGCACGGTGGCGAGCGAGGCGGAGAAACCGATCGCCAGTACGTCGAGCATGACGGTGGGAACGCGCTGCGCCGCCAGCGGAAACAACGCGAGTGCGACAGCGCTCAGCGCCAGCATCGCAGTGGCGGTCGGCACCAGCGCGCGGTCGGCGAAGCGCGGCACCACCAGGTTGCCGAGCGTCATCCCGATGCCGAAGGCGGCGAACACCAAAGGCGTCGCGAGCGCGGCCATGCCGGTCACCTCGGTCAGCGTTGATTGGAGATACGCATAGACCGCGAACAAGCCGCCAAAGCCGATCGCACCCGTCGCCAGCGTCAGCCAGACCTGCCGGCGACCGAGCGCCCCGAGCTCGCGAAGCGGCGAGGCATCGGCGGCAACTGGGTCATCGGGGGCGTATAGCCGCACGAGCAACGCGGTCAGCAGCGCGATGGCGGCGACGATCGCAAAGCCCCAGCGCCAGCCCATCAGCTGGCCGATGGTGTTGGCCAGCGGCACGCCGATGATCGTCGCCACCGTCAGCCCGAGCATCACCCGGCCGACCGCGGTTGTCCGCTGTTCGGGGCCCATCACGCCTGCCGCGACCAGCGCGGCGATGCCGAAATAGGCGCCATGCGGCAGCCCGCTGAGAAAGCGAAAGGCCAGCATCCAACGATAGCTAGGGGCGACCGCCGACAGTGCATTGCCGAGCGCGAAGAACAGCATCAGCGCCACGAGCAGGGCGCGCCGCCGGATCCGCGCGCTGAGCACCGCGAGCACCGGCGCACCCACCACCACCCCGATCGCATAGGCCGAAATGATGTGCCCCGCGGTCGGCTCGTCGATGCCGAGCCCCTCGGCGACGAAGGGCAACAGGCTCATCGTCGCGAATTCGGTCGTGCCGATGGCAAAGCCGCCGGTCGCCAACGCGAGCAGCACCATCGCGGGCGCACGGGTTTTCCCTGATGTGGTCGTCATCGTCGGCAAATGGCTATGCTGCGCTGCAGCGTCAACCGTCGCGCGCATGTCTGCGCCCCAGTGGCCCGATCAGCTTGCGATACTCGGCTTCGGGCAAGCCATAGCATTCGCTCGCCAACTGCTCGAGCATCGGCCGGTCGATCACGATCACCCGCCCGCGTTCGGATTTGATCAGTCCGCTGCCCTCGAGCATGTGGAGCGCGATCGCAACGCCGCTGCGCTCGGCGCTCACCATCTTCGCCATGAATTGATGCGTGAGCCGAAGCTCGTCACCGTCGATCGGGTAGTGCGCCATCGACAGCCAGCGCGCTAGGCGGACCTCGATCCGTTGGTGCGCATTGGTGGCGGCATTCCCATCGCCAGCCCGCACGTGCTGGCGGTGCGCGAGTTAGGGCATGCGGCTGCTGCCAAGCCGATCGCCGAATTCGACCTGGGCGAGCTCCAGGTCGAGGTGCGCACCACGCAGGATTCGGTGTTCGTGGTGGTCGTGCGCGAAGGCCGCGGCGGCGTCGCGCTGCGCGCCGCCTATGTCGTGCGCCTTCGAATGCAAGGCGCGCGCTGCAGGCGGGCGAGGATGCGCGGCTCAGCGTCACCAGCGCGCTCGGCCGCCATCTGAGTTGAACGTCGGCATCGTCTATTTCCGCGTCGACGAACCGCGCTTCGGCGACGTGCTGTACTTCCAGAACCTGACGTCGATGAACGACTATTATGGCGCGACGGGCACCACCCCCGAAAGCATCGTCGGCGGAAGCTGGCCCGAGCTCGGTCATCTCATATTGCCGCGGGCGAACGCGACACCACATAAGCGGTGATGAACGACCAGACCAAAGCAACGGTTACGGCAATGCTCGCCAAGGCACCCGAATGGGTCCGCACCGACCTCGCCTCGAAGGATGCAAGCGTCCGCACGCGCGCCGAGGAAACGCTTGCGGCGATGATCGCCAGCGCGCTCGAAGCGACCGACCCCGCTCCGAACTGATTGCGCCCCGCGTATTGCGGGGCCACCGCCATATACTGAACACGCTATGCCCGATCGTCGTTCGAGACTGAGTGATGTCGGCGTCCATTACTGTTCAGCGCGCAAGACCTTCCCGACTTCGCGGCTGCAAAAGCACCCCGCCGTTGAAGATCGTTCGACATTTCAATTGCATTCGATATGGATGTTGACAGAGTCGCTATAACAGCGATCACGATTCCATCTTATCGGAGGCCAACATGGCAGAAGACGTGCAATTGAACGCAGTGGACCTTGCAACCGAACTCACGATCGCATGGCTCGGTAACCAGAATAACCGTGCCGCTGCCGAAGACGTTCCCGCATTCCTTCGCACGATGCACGCAACCGTGATCGAGCTCGCCAATGGTGCCCCCGATGCAAACATCGAGGAACCCGCCGAGGTTGCGCCGACCGAATATGTTCCGGCGGTTTCGGTGCGTAAATCATTGGGATCGAAGGATCACATCCTTTCGATGATCGACGGCAAGCCCTACAAGACGCTACGCCGGCATCTCAATACGCACGGCATGACCCCCGAGGAATATCGCGCACGCTACAACCTGAAGGCCGATTACCCGATGGTCGCCGAAACCTATTCGGAAGCGCGCCGCGCGATGGCCAAGAAGATCGGTCTTGGCAGCAAGGGTCGCCAGGCACGCGCAGCGGCTGCGCAGGCCCCCACCGACGCCGCCAAGCCCGCACCGCGCAAGCGCACCAAGGCCGCCGGCTGACCCGACTGGCGCGGGTGATCGTCCGCGCCATTCCTCTTGCAGACGCCGCGCCGACGCTACGGCGAGGCTGGCCACGCACGTTTCTGCCGCCCCCGCCGCCAACGCGATAAATTTGTTACCGGCATTTGACGGATCGCGTTCGCCTCGCGATGCTTGGAGCGATCCGGCTGCTTCGGCATCGTCCGGGCTCGCTTCGAGCCTTGCAGTCGGCGTGATCAAGTCGGGGGTGGAGATACGCCGTGGATAGACGTCAATTTCTTGCTGCTTGCGGTGTCGGCGCGGGCGGCATGCTCCTGCCGGGGTTCAGCGGCCATGCGATCGCTGCCGAGCAGCTGGTTGATCCGATCGAGGCTGCGGTAAAGCGCAGGCTCGCCGATGCCGGGCTGTCGGCGGCGTCGCAGGGCGGTGCCAGCTATTGCGACGTCCGCGTCGGGCGGTACCTGCGCCAGTTCGTGTTGACGCGCGAAGCCAATGTGCAGAATGTGGTGAATACCGAATCCTCGGGCGTCGGCGTCCGCGTCATCGCCGATGGGGCGTGGGGCTTCGCCGCGACCAACACGATGACCCCCGAGGCGGTGACCGAGGCGACGCGCCTGGCGATCGCGATCGCGCGCGCCAATGCCAAGAGCCAGACCGCACCGGTCCGGCTCGCGCCGGCCAAGGGCGTCGGCGAAGTTTCGTGGCGCACGCCGATCCAGCGCAACGCGATGGAAGTGCCGCTGAAGGAAAAGGTCGACCTGCTGCTCGGCGTCAACGCCGCCGCGATGAGTGCGGGCGCGAGCTTCGTCAATTCGCAGCTGTTCCTGGTCAACGAGCAGAAATATTTCGCGAGCTCGGACGGGTCGTACATCGATCAGGACGTCCACCGCATCTGGGCGCCGTTCACCGTCACTGCGATCGACAAGGCGACGGGCAAGTTCCGCTCGCGCGACGGCCTCTCGGCGCCGATGGGGCTCGGCTATGAATATCTCGCGGGCAACGCTGCCGACAAGGTGCGCTCACCCAACGGCGTCATCAGCTACAACAAGTCGTACGACATGCGCGAAGACGCCGTCGCGGCGGCGCGCCAGGCGCAGGAAAAGCTCAAGGCTCCCTCGGTCAAGCCGGGTCGCTACGATCTGGTGCTCGATCCCAACCATCTGGGGCTCACCATCCATGAATCGGTCGGCCATCCGCTCGAGCTTGATCGCGTGCTCGGTTATGAAGCCAATTACGCCGGCACCAGCTTCGCGACGCTCGACAAGCGCAAGGAGCGGTTCAAATATGGCAGCGACATCGTCAACATCGTCGCCGACAAGATGCAGCCGGGCAGCCTGGGTGCGGTCGGCTATGACGACGAAGGCATCAAGACCAAGCGTTGGCCGCTGATCCAGGACGGCCGGCTGGTCGATTACCAGGCGACGCGCGATCAGGCGCATATCCTGGGCAAGGCCGAATCCGATGGCTGCTCCTATGCCGACAGCTGGTCGACGGTGCAGTTCCAGCGGATGCCCAACGTCTCGCTGCAGCCCGGCAAGGCCAAGCTCAGCCTGAACGACATGATCGCCGGGGTCGACAACGGCATCTATATCCTGGGGCGCGGGTCGTTCTCGATCGACCAGCAGCGCTATAACGCGCAGTTCGGCGGCACGCTGTTCTACGAGATCAAGAACGGCAAGATCACCCAGCCGATCGAGGATGTCGCGTATCAGATGCGCACTCCCGAATTCTGGGCGGCGTGTTCGGGGATTTGCGACCAGAGCGATTATCGCCTGTTCGGGTCGTTCTTCGACGGCAAGGGGCAGCCGAGTCAGGTCTCGGCGGTCAGCCATGGGTCGGCGACGACCCGTTTCGACGGCATCAACGTCATCAACACCGCGCGCGCGCTCGGTTGAACGGTACGCGGGGAGAACACGACAATGGCAATCATGACCGAGGCCGAGGCCAAGACGATCCTCGACAAGGTGATCGCGCTGGCGACCGCCGATGAATGCACCGCGCAGCTGACCGGATCGGACCAGGGCAATATCCGCTTCGCGCTCAACAACGTCTCGACCAGCGGCGCGGTGAGCAACACCGACTTGGCGGTGCAGGTAGCGTTCGGCCGCCGCCTCGGCACCGCGACGATCAACGAGTTTTCGGATGCGGCGCTCGCGCGTGTCGTCCAGCGCGCCGAGGCGCTGGCCAAGCTCGCGCCCGAAAGCCCCGAATTCGTGCCCGCGGTGGGCAAGCAGACCTATCGCGCGACCAACACCTTCAGCCAGGCGACCGCGGCGATCACCCCCGATCAGCGCGCCGAGATTGCCCGCGCGTCGATCGCGCCGTGCCGCGCGCAAAAGCTGATCGCCGCCGGGTTCCTCGAAGACGGCCAGAGCTTCGTCGCCTTCGCCAATTCGAACGGCAATTTCGGTTACCAGCGCGCGACGCTGATGGACTATACCTGCACCGTGCGGACCGAGGATGGGCGTGGGTCGGGCTGGGTCGGCAGCAATCTGCAGGACATCAGCGGCTTCAGCGCCGCGCGCGATGTCGATATCGCGATGCGCAAGGCGAGCGCCTCCGTCGAGGCGCAGGCACTCGAGCCGGGCAAATATACCGTCATCCTTGAACCCGCTGCCGCAGCGGGGTTGATCGGCTTCATGACGCGCTATTTCGACGCGCGGCAGGCCGATGAGGGCCGCAGCTTCCTGTCGAAGGCGGGCGGCGGCAACAAGATCGGCCAGCAGGTGTTCGACCCGCGCGTCGATCTCTATTCGGACCCGGCGCATCCCGGCCTAGCAACGATGCCGTGGGACGATGAGGGCTTGCCGCGCCAGCGCCAGTCCTGGGTCGAAAAGGGCCGCGTCACCGACATGATGTATTCGCGTTTCTGGGCGCAGAAGCAGGGCAAGACCGCGCGCGGTATGCCGGGCAATCTGATCATGGCGGGCGGCACCAAATCGACCGCCGACCTGGTCCGCGAAACCGAGCGCGGCGTGCTCGTCACGCGCACCTGGTATATCCGCATGGTCGATCCGCAGACCGTGCTGCTCACCGGCCTGACGCGCGACGGCACCTTCTATATCGAGAACGGCCAGATCAAATATCCGCTGAAGAATTTCCGCTTCAACGAATCGCCGGTCATCATGCTCAACAATATCGACGAGCTGGGTCGCCCGGTACGCGTGAGCGACGAGGGCGGGTTGCAGATGATGATCCCGGCGATGCGGCTGCGCGACTTCACCTTCACCTCGCTGTCGGACGCGGTGTAGGATCGGGGTGCGGCAGTCGATCTTGTCCGTTCGTGCCGCACCTGCAGCGCTCAGGCTGTTCGCGTCGTATCCAGGGGCACTTCGTCACCCCGGACTTGGTCCGGGGTCCGCGGCGCCGCAAGGCACGCGGGTTCAAAGTTTGCGGGACGGTGCCCCCCGGAACAAGTCCGGGGTGACGGATGGTTTAGGGTCGGCCCCATGCCGATGACCCGTGCGCAATTCCTCCGGCTGCTCGGCGGCGGCGCGATCGCCGCCGCGCTGCCTTCGGTCGCGAGTGCGGCGCCCGAATATGATTTCTGGTTCACCCGGCTCCGCTATGATTCGGGCGACTGGGACGTCGATCAGCGGATGCCCGCCAACATCCTCACCTCGCTGGTCGACTATACCAACCTGCGCATCGATCCGCGCGAGCGTGTCGTCCGGCTGTCCGACCCGGCGATGCTGCGCGCGCCCTTCTGCTATCTCGCAGGGCACAAGCTGGTCGACTTCAGCGCCGCCGAAGCGGCCAATTTCAAGGCCTATGTCAAAAACGGCGGCTTCGTGTTCGTCGACGATTGCAACCATGATATCGACGGCTTGTTCGCCAAGTCGTTCGAGCGCCAGATGGCGAAGCTGTTCGGCGCCGACCCGCTGAAGAAGCTACCCAACACCCACCCGATCTATTCGAGCTTCTTCAAGTTCGAAGCCCCCCCCGCCACCAGCTTCGAGCTGAACGGCTGGGGCGACGATCTCGTCCATGATTACCTCAAGGGCTACACCGCCAATGGCCGGCTCGGCATTCTCTACAGCAACAAGGATTATGGTTGCGAATGGGATTATGACTGGCGAAACAAGCGCTTCCTGGCCGAAGACAATACCAAATTGGCGGTCAACATCATCGTCTACGCGCTGACCGTCTGACCCCCTGCCCGCACCCGGAGCCCAAATGACCGACACCCCAAGCGAAGCCGACCTTGCCGCGCGGATCGATGCGATTGCGCGACTGCGCGTCGAAATCGGCCGGGCGATCATCGGCCAGCACGACGTGGTCGAACAATTGCTGATCGGGCTGTTCGCCGGCGGCCATTGCCTGATCGAGGGGGTGCCGGGGCTCGGCAAGACGCTGCTCGTCCGTACCCTAAGCGAAGCCTTGTCGCTCGAATTTCGCCGCGTCCAGTTCACCCCCGATCTGATGCCGAGTGACATTTTGGGCACCGAATTGCTCGAAGAGGATCACGGCACCGGCCATCGCCATTTCCGCTTCCAGAAAGGCCCGGTCTTCACCAACCTCTTCCTGGCGGACGAACTCAACCGCACCCCGCCCAAGACCCAGGCGGCGCTGCTCGAGGCGATGCAGGAACACAGCGTCAGCTATGCCGGCGTCACCCACCGGCTGTCCGAACCCTTTTTCGTGCTGGCGACGCAAAACCCGATCGAACAGGCGGGTACCTATCCGCTGCCCGAGGCGCAGCTCGACCGCTTCCTGCTCAACATCCGCGTCGATTATCCGACCGAGGCGGAGGAACGCGCGATCATCACCCACACCACCGGCGCGGCGGGCACGCGCGTCGAGGCGGTGATGCACGCCGAAGACATCGTCCAGATCCAGCAATGGGTGCGCCAAGTGCATGTCAGCGAGGCGCTGCTCGGCTGGGTGACCGCGTTGGTGCGCGCCACCCGCCCCGGCGCAACCGCGCCCGCCGCGATCAACCAATATGTCCGCTGGGGTGCAGGTCCGCGCGCCGGACAGGCGCTGATCCTCGCCGCCAAGGCGCGCGCGATGCTCGAGGGGCGGCTGGCGGCGACGCGCGACGATATCGCCGCCCTGGTCGCGCCGGTGCTTCGCCACCGCATCCTGCTGTCCTTTGCTGCTGAGGCCGAGCGCCGCTCGCCCGACGACGTCATCGCCGATCTGCTCGCCGCGATCCCAGCGCCCGCCTGACCTCGCCCGTGTCGCCGCTCGACCTTCCGCACGACGTTCGCCGCCGGCTGGCGCGGCTGTCGATCGTGCCGCGCCGGCGCACCGGGCTCGGCGGCGTCGGCATCCATGCCAGCCGCAACCGCGGCACCGGGATGGAGTTCGCGCAATACCGCCCCTATGAGCGCGGCGACGAATTGCGCTCGATCGACTGGAAGCTCTACGCCCGCTCGGACCGCTTCTTCGTTCGCGATGCCGAGCGCGAAAGCCCGCTCGCGGTATGGATCATCCTCGATGCCAGCGCATCGATGGCGCAGGCCGATCTCGCCACTCCCGGCTGGTCGCGCTTTGACGCAGCGCGCCGCCTCGCCGCCGCGATCGCCGCGGTCGCGCTGGCGCAGGGCGACCGCTTCGGGCTGATCGTCGAGGGCGGCAGCGCGCCGATCGTCGTCGCCCCAGGCAGCGGCCCGCGCCACCGCGACCGACTGCATCTGGCGCTCGCGCCGCTTGCCGCTGCGGGCGTCGCCGACTGGGAAGGCGCGCGGCAGCGGCTGGGCGAGCGAATCAGCCGCGACGATGTCGCGATCGTGCTGACCGACGGGTTCGACGAAGCTTGTATCGCCACGATCGAGGCGCTCGCCGCGTCGGGCCGTGACCTGTGCACGATCCGGCTGCTCACCGCCGACGAACGCGATTTCCCCTTCGATAGCGGCTATCGCTTCACCGACGTCGAAGGTGGCGCCAGCGTGATCGGCGACGGGCCGGCATTACGCGAGCAGTATTTGACGCGCTTCGCCGCCGCGCGCGCCGCGCAGGAAGCACGGCTCGAATCCGCAGGAGTTCGCCACACCGAAAGCTTCGTCGACCGGCCTGCCGACGAACCGATCGCGGCGTTGTTCGACCGCCGCACCCGCCGATGACGCCGGCGCTGCTCGCCCCGCTCGGCCTGTTGGCGCTGGCGTCGATCCTGCTGCCGATCGCGATCCATCTGGCGCGTCGGACCGAGATGCGGCCGGTCGACTTCGCCGCGCTACGCTACCTCGACGCGCGTCCGCGCCCGCGGCAGCGCTTACGGCTCGACGAATGGCTGCTGCTCGCGGTGCGGATCCTGTTGCTCGCGCTGGTCTCGCTCCTGCTGGCGGGGCCGATCCTGTGGGGCGCCGAGGATCGCCGCGCGGTCGTGGCGGTGTTTCCCGGCATAGCGGCACCGGCAATCGGCGAAGACGTGCGCGGGGTCTGGCTCGCGCCGGGCTTCTCCTCGGTCGCCGATGCTTCGCCGCCGCGCCCCGAACGCCCCGCAACGCTGATCCGCAGGCTCGATGCTGCGCTTGCGCCGGGGGTAAAGCTGACGATCATCGTGCCGCCGGTGCTGGGCGACCTCGATGCGGAGCGTCCGCGATTGTCGCGCGAAGTCACCTGGCGTGTCGTAAATGCGCCGGTCCCCGCTGCCGCGCCTACGGTGCCGCCGCCAATCGCGATCCGCCATGCCCCGCCGATGCGCGGCGCAGTCCGCTATTTCCGCGCAGCCGCCACTGCCTTGGCACCGTCGGACCGTGCGCCTGACATTGCCGCCCTCGACCAACCGATACCGTCGGCAATTCGGCATATCATCTGGCTCGATAGCGGCGAGCTTCCCGCCTCCATCCTCGATCGAGCCGCCGACGGCGCGACCGTGCTGGCGGCAAGCGACACCTTGCTCGCGCTCGAAGCCCCCCCGCGCACCGTCTGGCGCGACCCCGAAGGCCAGCAGCTCGCGATCGAACAGCGCCACGGCAAGGGCCGCGTGCTTCGCCTGACACGCACGATCGACCCCGCCGCGATGCCGATCCTGCTCGACGCGACCTTCCCCGATCGCCTCGCCGAGCTACTCGACCCCGCCCCGCCGCCAGCGCGCGCCTCCGCCGCCGATCATGCGCCGCTGACGGGCACCCCCGCCTGGCCGCAACCGCCGCTCGACCTCGCGCCATGGTTCGCGCTGGCGATCGCATTGGTCTTCGCGATCGAACGCCTGCTCGCGACCCGCCCGCGCCGGGTGATCGCATGATCGAACGCCCGATCCTCGACCGGCACCGCCGCGACGCGAAGATGCGCGTGCTGCTCGACGGCGCTGCGGTCGCGCTGCCACTGACGCTCGGCGCGGCGGCGATCGGCTGGCGGTTGGGCGGCGGCGCGCTCGCGGTGGCGCTGTTGCTCATCGGCGCGGCGGTACTGGCGGTAATCGCCTGGCGACGCGGTCGGCGCTTCGACCAGCCCTGGCTGGTGTCGCGGCTCGATTCCGAGGTTCCCGGGTTCGAAGACAGCAGCGCCCTCCTATTCGCCCCCGCCGATACGCTTGGCGGCTTCGCAGACCTGCAACGCCGCCGGATCGAGGCGCGGATCGATGCCGCGCAGCCGCTCGACCTTCGCACGCCCTGGTCGCGCCGCGCGATCGTGGCCGCCTGGATCGCGGGTGTCGTGCTGGTGCTCGCGGCTTGGCTCTGGCCCGATCCCCGCGACCCCGTCGCCCCGCAGCCGACCGCGACGCCTGCCGCCATCGCCGGCCCGCCCCGCCTGATCGCCGCCCGCCTGCGGATCGCGCCGCCCGCCTATACCGGGCTCCCGGTGCGCGAGCAGACGAGCCTCGACGCACGCGTTCCGGAAGGATCGCGGATCAGCTGGTCGCTCGCCTTCGCGCCCGACCCCGCCGCCGCGACGATCGCCTTCCCCGGCAGCGCAGGAGTCCCGCTGACCCGCAGCGGCAATCGCTGGACTGCGGCCCACGCCGCCGCCCGCCCCGCCTTGTACCGGATCGAAGCCCCCGGCCTTCCCCGCCAGCGGCTCCACCGCATCGAAACCATCGCCGACACGCCCCCCACCGTCCGCGCGATCACCCCGCCCGAGCAGCTCGCCACCGTCACCCCCGGCCAACGCCGCTGGACCCCGGTGTTCGAGGCGAGCGACGATTACGGCGTCGCCGCCGGCGCGGTGCTGCGGATCACCGTCACCGCGGGCGAGGGCGAGAACATCACCTTCACCCAGCGGACGACGACGCTGGCGGGCAGCGGCCCCGCCCGCCGCCGCCGCTTCGCCGCCACGCTCGACCTGGCGCGCGAAGGCCTTGCGCCGGGCGGCGACCTCATCGCGCAGCTCATCGTCACCGACAATCGTTCGCCCGCGCCGCAGCGCGTCGAGGGGCCGAGCGTGATCCTGCGCTGGCCCGCCGATCTGGCGCTCGCCGATGGGCTCGACGGCATGGCGCAGCCGGTGATGCCCGCCTATTTCCGCAGCCAGCGCCAGATCATCATCGATGCCGAAGCCTTGATCCGCGATCGCGCGCAACTTGGGGCCGACGCCTTCGCCACGCGATCGAACGCGCTCGGCGAGGACCAGGCGATCCTGCGGCTGCGCTACGGCCAGTTCGTCGGCGAGGAGGCCGAGGGCGGCGGATCGACCGGCGGCATCGCGCTGCCCACCAACGACGCGCCCGCCTTGCCGACCAACGACAGCCCCGCGCTGCCGACCAACGATGCGCCGGCCCCCGCAGCGCAGGACCGGCAGGACCCGACGCTGGGCGACGGGCATTCGGCGGACGACGGCCACGATCACACCGCGCCCGGCGCCGCGTTCGATGCCGCGCGCAGCTTCGGTCATGTCCATGACGATAGCGATGCCTCGACGCTCTTCGCCCCGGGAACACGGACGACGCTTGCGCAGGCACTCGACGCGATGTGGTCGTCGGAGCGCGAGCTACGCCAGGGCGATCCGCGCGCCGCATTGCCCCACGCCAACCGTGCGCTCGCCTTCCTCAAGGAAGCGCAGCAGGCGACGCGGATTTTCCTGCCACGCGTCGGCGCCGCGCTGCCGCCGATCGACCTGACCCGCCGGCTCTCGGGCGATCGCGAGGGGATCGTCGCGCGGCGACTGCCGCAAGCCGATCGCCCCGACCCCGAGACGATCCTCGCCGATTCGTGGCGCGCGCTCGCCGACACCCCCGGCAAGCGTCCCCCGCTCCAGCTCGGCGCGCTCGATCGCTGGGTACGCGCCAATGGCGGCAAGCTCGCCGATCCGCTGGCGCTGCGTGCGGCGATCGACACGTTGCGCGGCGAACCCGGCTGCGGCGAGTGTCGTGCCCAGCTGCGCGCGTTGCTGTGGCGCGCGATCGAGCCCCCCGTCGCCGCGATCAAGCGGCGCGCGACCCCGCGCGCGATCGGGCGCCGCTATCTCGAGGCGCTGCGATGACCGGCGGCGCCTTCACCTGGAGCATGGTCGCAGTCGTCGGATCGCTGCTGGTGGCAAGCTGGCTGTTGGTGCGCCGGGGGCTCGGGCCGCGAAGGCTGGTGCCGCTATTGGCGTTGCAATGGCTGGCGGGGGCGGCGTTGCTGTTGTTCCTGTTCCCGCCGAGCGTGCCGATCGGCGGTGGTTCGCTGACCGTCGTCACCAGCCCGATCGCTGCGATGCCGACGGGTAACGTCGTCAGCTTGCCCGAAGCGGGCAGCCTGCCGGGCGCCAAGCCGGTGCCCGATTTCGCCGCCGCGATCGCCAGCGTTCCCGCCGGCACGCCGATCGAGCTGCTGGGCCTGGGGCTGGTCGAGCGCGACCGGATCGCGGTCGCCAACCCGCTGCGCTTCACCCCGCCGCCGCAGCCCGTGGGCATCGTCGCGATCGCCTTCCCCGAACCCACCGCCCCCGGTGCGGGCTTTGCCTTCGGCGGGCAGACAAGCGGCTTGGCGGGCGGCACGGTCGAGATGCTCGATCCGGCAGGCACCCGCGTCGCGCGCGTCCCGATCGGCGCCGACGGCCAATTCGCGCTGTCGGGCACCGCGCCGGTCGCCGGCACCGCGCTGTTCACGCTGGTCGCGCGCAACCGTTCGGGCGGCATCGTCGAGCGGCTGGCGATCCCCGTCGACAGCCGCGAACCCACCCCGCCGCGGCTGCTGATCCTCGCCGGCGCCCCTTCGACCGAGGTACGCCAATTGCGCCGCTTCGCCGAGGATGCGGGGATCGACGTTACGCTTCGTGTCGATCTCGGCGCCGGACTGCAGACCGGCGACGCGCCGGTCGCGATCGACCGTGCGACGCTTGCCCGAACCGACCTGCTGTTGATCGACGATCGCCGCTGGGAACGTCTGGGCGGCGGCGAACGCGGGGCGATCGGATCGGCGGTATCGGGCGGGATGGGGTTGCTGCTGCGTCCCACCGGCCCGCTGCCCGCCGGGGTGCGGCGCGACTGGGCTTCGCTCGGGCTCGCGGTCTCGGGGGGCGATGCCAGCCTGCCGGTGCGGATCGACGACACCCCCGACGCGCTGCCGCTCGCGCGCCGCAACCTCAGCATTGGCGGGGCCAACACGGTGACGATGCTGCGCGATTCGGCGGGCGAGGCGATCGCGGCATGGGCCCCGCGCGGCCGCGGTCGCGTGGGCCTGTCGAGCATCACCGACAGCTATGCGCTCACGCTCACCGGAGCGCCCGAGCGTTACTCGGCGCTGTGGAGCGTGATCTTCTCGACCCTGGCGCGCGAAGGCGACGCAGCACCGCCGCGGCTGGCGACGCTGGTTCGCGCGGGCGGACGCGGCGCGGTGTGCGGGTTGGCCGACGACGCCCGGTTGCTGTCGCCCGATGGCGGGGTCAGCCGCTTGTTGGTCGATCGCGCCGCCAAGGATTGCGCCGCCTTCTGGCCGCAGCAGGCCGGCTGGCATGTGGTCCGCGATGCCAAGGACCGCGAGACGGCGCTTTACGTTCATCCCACCGACGCCGCTCCCGCGCTCGCGGCTGCGCAGCGGCGCGAGGCGACGTTGGCGTTGATCGGATCACCATCGGGCGAGGCAGCCGAAAGATCGGCGCTAGGGCCGCGCTGGCCCTGGCTCCTGTTGCTGCTGGCGCTGCTCGCGCCGCTTTGGTGGCTCGAACGACGGCGCGTGCACACCATTTAGCGCCAAGCCTCCTTCCGTTCGCACTGAACTTGTCGAAGTGCCGTTCTCCTTTGCTATGTTGGCAAGAAGGACAGTGCTTCGACAGGCTCAGCACGAACGGGGTGAGGGCAGTGCTCCCATACGGACCTTACGCCCTCGCCACAGCCACCTTTGCCTGCCCCATCGCCAGCAAATCGCGCGCCACCGCCTCGGCCACCTTGATGCCATCGACCGCTGCCGACAGGATGCCCCCGGCATAGCCCGCCCCCTCGCCCGCCGGGTACAGCCCCGCGGTGTTGAGGCTCTGGAAATCCTCCCCCCGCGTGATCCGCACCGGCGAAGACGTCCGCGTCTCGACCCCGGTCAGCACCGCGTCGGGATGGTCGTAGCCCGGAATTTCGCGCCCGAACGCCACCAACGCCTCACGCATCGCGGTCACCACAAACTCGGGCAGGCATTCGGCCAGATCGGTCAGCTTCACGCCGGGACGATAGGAGGGGATGACGCTGCCAAGCGCCGTCGAGGGCCGACCGGCGAGGAAATCGCCCAATTTCTGCGCCGGCGCGCTGTAATCGCCGCCGCCCACCACATAAGCGCGCTCCTCCCAATGCCGCTGGAGCGCGATCCCCGCCAGCGGGTGCCCCGGATAATCGCGCGCAGGATCGATGCCGACGACGATCCCCGAATTGGCGTTGCGCTCGTTACGCGAATATTGGCTCATGCCGTTGGTCGCGACGCGCCCCGGCTCGGATGTCGCGGCGACCACGGTGCCGCCGGGACACATGCAAAAGCTGTAGACGGTGCGTTCATTGGCGCAGTGATGCGACAGGCTGTAGGCGGCAGCGCCCAGATCGGGATGCCCCGCGCACGGCCCGAAGCGCGCACGGTCGATCCACGATTGCGGATGCTCGATCCGCACCCCGATCGAAAACGGCTTGGCCTCGAGGAACACGCCGCGATCGTGCAGCATGTGGAAGGTGTCGCGCGCGCTGTGGCCGACCGCGAGCACCACCGGCCCCACCGCCATCGTCTCGCCAGTCTGGAAGCTAAGCGTGCGCAGCCGCCGCGACCCGTCGGGCGCGGTCTCGACCTCGATGTCCTCGACGCGATGCTCGAAGCGATATTCGCCGCCCAGCGCCTCGACGGTTGCACGCATGCTCTCGACCATCGTCACCAGCCGGAAGGTGCCGATATGCGGATGCGCCTCGGTGAGGATTTCGGCCGGCGCCCCCGCCTTGACGAATTCGGTCAGCACCTTGCGGCCCAGATGGCGCGGGTCCTTGATCTGGCTCCACAGCTTGCCGTCGGAGAAGGTGCCCGCCCCGCCCTCGCCGAACTGGACGTTCGATTCGGGGTTCAGCTCGCTTCGCCGCCACAGCCCCCAAGTATCCTTGGTGCGTTCGCGCACCACCTTGCCGCGATCGAGGATGATCGGGCGGAACCCCATCTGCGCCAGCATCAGCCCCGCGAACAACCCGCATGGCCCCGCTCCCACCACCACCGGGCGCGGTCCGGCATAGTCGGCGGGTGCCTTGGCGACGAAGCGATAGCCGGTATCGGGGGTCGGATTGACGTGGCGATCGCGGCGGCAGCGTGCGAGCACCGGCGCTTCGTTGCGAAGCGTCACGTCGACCGAATAGACGAACTGGATATCCATCTTGTCGCGCGCGTCGTGCGCCCGGCGCGCGATCGTGTAGCGGACCAGATCGCGCGGGGTGACCCGCAGCCGATCGCGGATCGCGGTCGCCAGCGCTTCCTCGGGATGGTGGATCGGCAGCTTGAGTTCGGTGATGCGCAGCATCGCCCGCCCTTAAGCGCTACCGCGCCCATGCGAAAGCGCCGCGCTATGCACCGGCGATTGCTTGGCGTAGCCTGTATCGGCAGCAATCACCGGGGGTCGGGCACGATGAAGCAGTTGATCTATCGATCGCAGCCGTTCGGGTTCGACGAGGCGATGCTCGCCGGCATCCTGTCGCAGGCGCGGCGCAACAACCGCCGCGACGACATCACCGGCGCGCTGATCTGCCGCCACGACCTGTATCTGCAACTGATCGAGGGGCCGGCACCCGCGATCGACGCGTTGTTCGCACGGATCCTGGGCGACGATCGCCATGGCGACGTCCAACTGCTGCTGAGCGACGAGGTGACCGATCGGATGTTCGGCGCCTGGGCGATGCTCGACGACGAAGCGCCGTCCTTGTTCTGGTCCCCCGCCGACGTCGCTGCGGGCGCGCTCGAAGCCGCCAGCCCCGCGGACCTTCGCGCGGCATTCGCTCGGCTGCGGCGGCGAACGCTCGACTGAGCGTTGCGATCGCAACCGCCACTGGACAAGCGGCCCGGCGCTTTCCTATCGGCGGGGCATGGCAATCATCGCAACGATCATGAACAGCACCACCGGCCAGCCCATCCAGAAGATGAGCTTCGGCCGCATGCCCAAACCCTGGGCGTCCTTCAACCTCGAAACCGGCGAGCTGGTAAAGGCCGACCGGATCGACGTCGGCAAGCCCGCGCCGGGCAAGTTCGTCGCGCCGGTATCGGTGTGGGTGACGCCCAAGGCGTAAGCCCGCAGGCGACCGCGCTTCGTCGCATCGACCAGACCGGTATCGCGCCCGAATATCTTTCGTCCACAATGCCTTGAACCGACTCGAACGGTTCCGTCGAACCCCCGAATCGCGTAGGTTCGCGGCGCGGGCGGGCATCGGCTTGCGCCGCGAACGGAGGATATCATGGCATATATCACCACCGATGACGGCGCCGAAATCTTCTACAAGGACTGGGGCCCGCGCGACGCCCAGCCGATCGTCTTCCACCATGGCTGGCCGCTATCGTCGGACGATTGGGACACCCAGATGCTGTTCTTCCTCGCCAATGGCTATCGCGTCGTCGCGCACGACCGGCGCGGCCATGGGCGATCGTCGCAGATCGCGACAGGCCATGACATGGACCATTATGCCGCCGACGTCTCCGCGCTCGCCGCACAATTGAACCTCACCAACGCGGTGCATATCGGCCATTCGACCGGCGGCGGCGAAGTCACCCGCTATGTCGCAAAGTTCGGCGAGCCACAGGGGCGTGTCGCCAAGGCGGTGCTGGTGAGTGCGGTGCCGCCGCTGATGCTCCAGACCGAGGCGCATCCCGCCGGCGTACCGATCGAGGTGTTCGACGGGCTGCGCAAGGCGCTCGCCGATAATCGCTCGCAATTCTATCTCGATCTGGCGTCGGGGCCGTTCTACGGCTTCAACCGCGACGGCGCGACGGTTTCGCAAGGCGTGATCCAGAATTGGTGGCGGCAGGGCATGATCGGCAGCGCGCTCGCGCATTACGAGGGGATCAAGGCGTTTTCCGAGACCGACCAGACCGAGGATTTGCGCGCGATCACCGTGCCCACTTTGGTGCTGGCGGGCGACGACGACCAGATCGTCCCCTATGTCGAGGCCGCGCTGAAGCAGGCCGAACTCCTGCCCAACGCGACGCTCAAAATCTATCCGGGCTTCTCGCACGGGATGCTGACGATGAACGCCGAAATCCTCAACGCCGATCTGCTGGCGTTCGTGCGCGGCTGACGGGGTGAAACCGGAGGGGGGCGGCCGACACCCGCCCCCTTTTGGCGGAGCAATCAGCGTGCGGCTTGGGCCGCCTCGCGCGCGAACATCGCGTGGATCTGCGCGACCACCGCCGCGCCCTCGCCCACCGCGGCGGCAACCCGCTTGGTCGATCCGGCGCGGACGTCGCCGATCGCGAACACCCCCGCGACGCTCGTCTCGAGCGGCTGCGCATCGACCCCGGTGACGACAAAGCCCTTGGCATCGGTGGCGACGCAATCGCGCGCCCAATCTGCATTGGGATCGGCACCGATGAACAGGAACACATGGCGCACCGCGCGGCGGTGTAGATTGCCGGTGCTGCGCTCGCGGAAGGTCGCAGCGGCAAGCCCGGTCGCGCGCTCGCCCTCCAACCCGACGATCTCGCTGCCGACATGGACCTCGACATTGCCGAGCGCGGCGATCCGATCGACCAGATAGCGCGACATCGTCTCGCCGAGATCACGGCGGACCACTAGGTGCAGCTTCTTCACCTGCGGCGCGAGGAACACCACCGCCTGCCCCGCCGAATTGCCACCGCCGACCAGCACCACCTCTTCGCCGGCGCATAGTCGCGATTCGATCGCCGAGATCCAGTAGGACACCCCCGCGCCTTCGAATTCGGCGAGATTGGCGATATCGGGCCGCCGGTAGCGCGCCCCCGAGGCGATCACCACCGACCGTGCCTGCACCCGGCGCTCGCCCGCGCAGGCGAGCGCGAGCCGCACCCCGTCGCATTCGAGCCGCTCGACCGCGACCGGAATCGCGACCTCGGCACCGAATTTCAGCGCCTGGTTGAACGCGCGCCCGGCCAGCGCCAGCCCCGAAATCCCCGTCGGGAACCCCAGATAATTCTCGATCCGCGCCGACGCCCCCGCCTGCCCGCCCATCGATCGCGAATCGAGCACCACCACCGACAATCCTTCGGAGGCGGCATAGACCGCGGTCGCGAGGCCGGCGGGCCCTGCGCCGACGATCGCGACGTCGTACAGATGTTCGGGATCGATCGGCGGGATGACGCCTAGGCAGGCGGCAAGCTCCTCGTCGCTCGGGCGCTTGAGCAGCTGGCCATTGGGGCACATCACCAGCGGCAATTCCTCGGGCAGCACCCCGGTGCGTTCGGCCAGCGCGCGCCCCTCGCCCTCGGCGCCGACGTCGAGCACCAGATTGGGCAGGCCGCTGCGACCAAGGAAGGTCTGCAGTCGCACGATATCGGGGCTGCCGGGCACGCCGACGATGATCGTGCCCGCGCCGCCATGCTCGATCAGGCTGACGCGGCGCAGGATCAGCGCGCGCATCACGATCTCACCGAGCTCGGCCGACCCGACCATCAGCGCGCGAAGATGCGCGGCGTCGAACGGGATCGCGCTGCACCCTTCTGGCCCCGCCACCCCGGCGGCGATCGACGGACGCCCGGCGAGCTGGTTCACCTCGCCCGAAAACTGGCCGGGATGGTGCACGGTGATGCCGGTTTCGGCGCTCAGCCCGTCGCGACGGACGACCTCGATCGTCCCCTCGATCACGAGCCACGCAGGGACATCGTGCGCGCCGATCGCGTACAGCGTATCGCCGGGGGCGAACCGCACCGCAGGACCGCTGGCGAAGCGCCGCGCGGTCGCCATCTGCGCCGAATCGAGCGTGGGAAACATCTGATGCCGGCGCGTATCGATCGTGCTCATGCCACCCCCGTCGCCGCGCTGCGGCACCCGCGCGCATCGCAATGCCGATGATACAGCTATTTAGCTGCAGAGGCAGCAACATCGTGCGGGGGAATCGAAGACTGCGAAGCACCGTCGGCGCCAGGGGTTATCGAAGCTGGTGCGAAGCCGGGGCGAACCCAATCGGCTATCCGGCGAACCCTGCCGAACGATCGGGGGGTGGTGGAGCCGAGGGGGATCGAACCCCTGACCTTTCGCATGCCATGCGAACGCTCTCCCAGCTGAGCTACGGCCCCACATCGTTGGGAAGGCGGCTCCACTAAGCGGGCCGCGATGCTTTGGCAAGCGGCGTTTTGCCGTGTGCCATCGAAAACCGCCCCGCCCCGATCCTGCGACCGAGACGGGGCGCGCACCTCAGGTTTCGTGCTCGTCGGCGGGGGTCTCGACGCCCAGATCCTCGTCACCGCCCAGGTCGACATCGTCGTCCGCAGGGGTGTCGTCGTCCTCGACGTCGATATCGTCGCCCAGATCCGAATCCTCGGCCTTTTCCTTGACCGGTGCGGCCTTGGCCGCTTCGAACGGCAAGGGCTGCTTCGATTTCAGGATCGGCTCGGGGTTCCACGTCACGCCGCATGCGATGCAGCTGACCGGGTCCTCCTTGCCAAGATCATAGAAACGCGTTCCGCATTTCGGACAGGCCCGCTTCGTGCCCCATTCCGGCTTGATCATGCCGCAAGTCGCCTTTCAGAGATGTTTGATTTCGGAAGGATGCCTTCCGCAAAGTGGAGCGCGCCTTGCCATAGCACAAGCGCGCTGTCAAAAGCCCGCCGCCATGTCGCACGCCACCCCCCTACCCGTTTCGCCTTTGCCGGTCTCGATCGTCGCCCGAGGTCCGCTGCGCGGCGACGTCGCGCTGCCCGGCGACAAATCGATCAGCCATCGCGCGCTGATGTTCGCCTCGCTCGCGGTCGGCCGCAGCCGGATCGAGGGGCTGCTCGAGGGCGAGGACGTGCTCGCCACCGCCGCCGCGATGCGCGCGATGGGCGCGACGATCGAACGCGATTCGGATGGCGTGTGGCAGGTCGACGGGGTCGGCGTCGGCGGGCTGCTCCAGCCCGCGCAGGCGCTCGACATGGGCAATTCGGGCACCTCGACGCGGCTGCTGATGGGGCTGGTCGCCAGCCATCCGATCACCGCGACCTTCATCGGCGACGCATCGCTGTCGTCGCGGCCGATGGGCCGCGTGATCGAGCCGCTGACGCAGATGGGTGCGGACATCACCGCCTCGCCCGGTGGCCGCCTGCCGCTGATGCTGCGCGGCCTGACGCCCGCGGTGCCGGTCGAATACACGCTGCCCGTCGCGTCGGCGCAGGTGAAGTCGGCGGTGCTGCTCGCGGGGCTCAACACCCCGGGCATCACCCGCGTGATCGAGCCGGTGCCGACCCGCGACCATAGCGAGCGGATGCTCGCGGGCTTCGGTGCCGAGCTGACCGTCGAGGAAGGCCCCGACGGCCGGATCATTTCGATTCGCGGCGAGGCCGAATTGCAGCCGCAGGATATCCAGGTACCCGGCGATCCCTCGTCGGCAGCGTTCTGGCTGGTCGCGGGGTCGATCGTTCCCGGATCGCACATCACGATCCGCAACGCCTGCATGAACCCCACGCGCACCGGACTGCTCCAGGTGCTGCGGATGATGGGCGCCGATATCACCGATACCAATGCGCGCACCGTCGGCGGCGAACCCGTCGCCGATCTGGTCGTCCGCCACGCGCCGCTGACCGCGATCGAGGTTCCTGCCGACATCGCGCCGAGCATGATCGACGAATATCCGATCCTGTTCGTCGCCGCCGCCTGCGCCACCGGGCGCACCGTCGCGCGCGGTGCGCACGAACTGCGCGTCAAGGAATCGGACCGGATCGCGACGATGGCAGCGGCGCTCACCGCGATCGGCGTGGCGGTGACTGAGCATGACGACGGACTGTCGATCGACGGATCGGGCGGCGCGAGCCTGCCAGGCGGCGCTCAAGTCGCCTCGAAACTCGACCATCGTATCGCGATGAGCATGGCGGTGGCTGGACTTGTCGCGCGCGCGCCGATTTGCATCGACGATGCAAATCCGGTCGCAACCAGCTACCCCGCCTTTTTTGAAACGCTTGACGCCCTCGCGCGCGCAACCGATTGACCCCAGCATGATTATCGCCGTCGATGGACCCGCCGCCTCGGGAAAGGGCACGATTGCCCGCGCGCTTTCGCGCCATTTCGGGTTGCCGCATCTCGATACCGGGCTGTTGTACCGCGCGGTCGCGCAACGCGTGATGGCCGAGGGGCTCGACCCGACGCGCGAGGCCGATGTGGTCGCGGTATGCGACTTCGAAGACCGGCTGCTTGAGGATCCAGCGCTGCGCACCGACGAGGCGGGCAAGCTCGCCTCGGTCGTGTCGGCGCATCCGCTGGTGCGCGCGGCATTGCTCCAGCGCCAGCGCCGGTTCGCGCAGCAACCCGGCGGCGCGGTACTCGACGGCCGCGACATCGGCACCGTCATCGCCCCCGATGCCGAGGTGAAGTTGTTCGTGAAGGCGACGCCGATGATCCGCGCCCAGCGCCGCCACTCGGAACTTCGCGCGCACGGCAGCAAGGTCAGCCTCGACAAGGTGCTGGGCGACATCCGAGCGCGCGACGATCGCGATGCGCGCCGCACCGAAGCGCCGATGCGCCAGGCCGCCGACGCAGCGTTGCTCGATACCAGCTTCCTGTCGATCGACGCCGCGGTCCAGCGCGCGATCGGGCTGGCAGAGGCGCGGATGCGGATACGTTCCGAACAGCAATAGGCCGGCGCCGCTGCGGCGCGATCAGCCGCCGGTCAGTCTGGGACAGGCGCGCCGCACCCGATCGCCATCGTCCCAATCGCGGCGGTAGCGCGCATCGGTGAAGCGTAGCTGGTGGCACGATACGTCACCAAGCGGCCCCCGGATCGTCGCGAGCGTACGGCCATAACGGTCCTCGCCCGTCCGCATCACCGTCAGCGGCCCGTCGATCGCGCGGGCTAGGCTGCGCGTCGCCGCGGCGGCATCGCCTTCGACGCAGTTGCGCCCGGCGCGGCAATGGCCGGGCAGTTCGGGGGTATCGATGCCCAGCAGCCGGATACGTTCGCTGCCGCAGCGAAGCGTGTCGCCGTCCACCGCGCGGCATCCGACCGGGTCGCCGCGATCGTCGATCGTGACCGCCTGCGACGCGCCGGGGTTGGTCGATGCGATGCCGATCGCCGCGCCGGCGAGCGCCGCCAGCACAAAGCCCGATCGAAACACGCCCAGATCGCCGAAGCGATAGCGCCACTGCTGGCGACGCAACGGCACCGCCCGAAACGGCTTCCAAAAACGATATACATTACGGTCACGCATGGGAGCGGAAATACGCGGGGGCGCTTGACGCATCGCTATCGAACAAGGTTAAGCTGTCCGCTCGGCCTGCCCCCGCGCCACACGCCTCGGCTTGCTAGTTTTCGCTTTCTGGGCTATGCGCGCACGGTCCGACGAACTGGTGTTCGCGGAGGCTGGCGCACGGCATTGCCCGTCGCGCCCTTTTCGCATTGTGCGACGAGTGCCCTCCGCGCGTTCCTGCGCGCCTGGATGCCGCGACCGGCGATCGGCCGCCGCGGCACACGAAGGCCAAGACCGCCGGAAAAACCGGCTGGCCGGAAATGAACGACACAGGAACCTGATCCTTTATGGCAACCCAGCCCAATCCTACCCGTGACGATTTCGCAGCGATGCTCGACGACATGTTCGGCGCATCGGAAAGCTTCGAAGGCCGAGTCGTCATCGGCACCGTCACCGGTATCGAGAACGACCTCGCGATCATCGACGTCGGCCTGAAGAGCGAAGGCCGCGTGCCGCTGCGCGAATTCGCAGCGCCGGGCCAGCCCGCCGAGCTGAAGGTCGGTGACGAAGTGCAGGTCTATGTCGACCGCGTCGAGAACGCCAATGGCGAAGCGATGCTGTCGCGCGACCGCGCCCGCCGCGAAGCCGCATGGGACACGCTGGAAACCGAATTCGCCAAGACCGCACGCGTCGAGGGCGTCATCTTCGGCCGCGTCAAGGGCGGCTTCACCGTCGACCTGAGCGGCGCCGTGGCGTTCCTGCCCGGTTCGCAGGTCGATATCCGCCCGGTGCGCGACGTCACCCCGCTGATGGACATCCCGCAGCCCTTCCAGATCCTGAAGATGGACCGCAAGCGCGGCAACATCGTCGTTTCGCGCCGCGCCGTCCTCGAAGAGACGCGCGCCGAGCAGCGCAGCGGCCTGATCCTGAGCCTGGCCGAGGGTCAGATCATCGACGGTATCGTCAAGAACATCACCGATTACGGTGCGTTCGTCGACCTGGGCGGCATCGACGGCCTGCTGCATGTCACCGACCTCAGCTACAAGCGCGTCGGTCACCCGAGCGAGATGCTGAACATCGGCGACACGGTGAAGGTGCAGATCATCCGCATCAACCGCGACACCCAGCGTATCTCGCTTGGCATGAAGCAGCTCGAGAGCGATCCTTGGGATGGCGCATCGGCCAAGTATCCGGTCGGCGCGAAGCTTTCGGGCCGTGTCACGAACATCACCGAATATGGTGCGTTCGTCGAGCTGGAAGCCGGCATCGAAGGCCTGGTCCATGTCAGCGAAATGAGCTGGACCAAGAAGAACGTCCATCCGGGCAAGATCGTATCGACGAGCCAGGAAGTCGACGTCATGGTGCTCGAGGTCGACCAGGAGAAGCGTCGCATCTCGCTGGGCCTCAAGCAGGCACAGGCCAATCCCTGGGACAAGTTCGCCGAGGATCACCCGGTCGGCAGCCAGGTCGAGGGCGAAGTCAAGAACGCCACCGAGTTCGGCCTGTTCATCGGTCTCGACAACGATGTTGACGGCATGGTCCACATGTCGGACATCGCCTGGGGCATTTCGGGCGAGGACGCGCTCAACCTGCATCGCAAGGGCGAGACCGTCCAGGCGATCGTGCTGGCGATCGAGCCCGACAAGGAGCGTATCTCGCTCGGCATGAAGCAGCTCGAGCGTGGCGCACCTTCGGTTGCGACCGGTGGCGAAGCCGCTGGTGGTGCGGGTTCGCGCGTCAACAAGAACGAGATCGTCACGGTCACCGTGCTTGAAGTCCGCGATGCGGGCCTTGAAGTGCAGACCGGCGATGATGGCGCCACCGGCTTCATCAAGCGCACCGATCTCGGCCGCGACCGCGACGAGCAGCGTCCCGAGCGCTTCCAGGTTGGCCAGAAGTTCGACGCGATGGTCACCGGCTTCGATCGTTCGAAGAAGCCAACCTTCTCGATCAAGGCGATGCAGATCTCCGAAGAGAAGCAGGCTGTGGCGCAGTATGGCTCGTCCGACTCGGGCGCGTCGCTCGGCGACATCCTCGGCGAAGCGCTGAAGGCCCGTAACGAGAAAAAATAAGCATAGGCCAAAAAAAAATGCGAAGGGCGGGACGCAAGTCTCGCCCTTTTGCGTTTCAGTCTCGCGACTTAGTGGAAACTCGACCCGAACACCCACGGATTGATTCAGGTTAAGAGTTCCGCGTACAGGGAGCTTAGTGTACAAGGAACGAAGTCGCTTGATGCGGCAGGTCGTTAGTCAGCCCGTCGTTCCGGAGGGTAGAAGATCATGATCCGTTCCGAGCTCGTCCAGTTGCTCGTCCGCGACAACCCCGACCTGTCGATCCGCGATGTCGAGCGCATCGTGAACGTGTTCTTCGACGAGATCGTTCACCGCCTGTCGGATGACGGCCGCGTCGAACTGCGCGGGTTCGGTGCGTTCAGCACCCGCGCCCGCGACGCGCGCAGCGGTCGCAACCCACGCACCGGCGAGTCGGTCTCGGTCGATGCCAAGCGCGTCCCCTATTTCAAACCTGGCAAGGAAATGCGCCTGCGCCTGAATACGTAAGGCGCACGCCACCGCCGCTCCGCGTGTCGGCGGCAGCTTCTTGGCCTGGAAGATGCCACCGCATCTCGACGCGGACCACCCCGCCGCGCTAGGGCTTTCCTGCCTCCAAGCGGACGTGGCGAAATGGTAGACGCGGCGGACTTAAAATCCGCTTGAGCAATCAGTGTGGGTTCGAGTCCCACCGTCCGCACCATGGTTTCATCTTCGCCGGGGTTGGCATCCCTCGCGGCGCCCCATAGACGGAAAGCCTCGTCGCCGGGAACGCCATGAACCGTCTCAAAATTTGCATGATCGCCGCTACCCTCACGCTGGGGGCGTGCGAACGCCGACCCGACGACATCCCCGTTGTCGTCAGCGTGATCGGCCAATCGACGGGCAACGCCTCGCGCAATCCGGGCAGCCCGGCGGCGGCATTGCTCGGGGCTACCGCGCAGGGGCTGGTGCGCTTCGATGCCAATGGCCGGATTGAACCCGGGCTCGCCGAGCGCTGGACGGTGATCGAGGACGGCAAGAGCTACATCTTCCGCCTCCAGCAGACCGAATGGGCCAATGGCAGCGCGGTCACCGCCAAGCAGGTGGTGACCGCGCTTCGCCGCGCAGTGCGGCGCGGCGGGCAGAACCGGCTGCGCCCCTTCGTCAGCGCGATCGACGAGATCGTCGAGATGACCCCTAATGTCATCGAAGTCCGGCTCAGCAAGCCGCGCCCCGACATGCTGTTGCTGTTCGCGCAGCCCGAGATGGCGATCTTCGAATCGCGCCGCCTGGGCGGCACCGGCCCGTTCCGCGTCCAGTCGCGCGACGACAACGGCATCGTGCTGCGCCCGGCCTTCGATCCCTTGCGGCTCACCGACAGCGAGTTCGAAGAGCCGCACGCCGCCGAATATGTCCGGCTACGCGCCGAACCCGCGGCACTGGCGATCGCCCGCTTCGGCGCGCGCCAGTCCGATCTGGTATCGGGCGGCACCTATCGCGACTGGCCGCTGATCGAACATTCGAAGGTCGCACCGACCAACCGCAAGATCGACTACGCTTATGGCCTGTTCGGGCTGTCGGTCGTTTCGCGCCAGGGGTTCCTCGCCACCGCCGCCAATCGCGAGGCGGTGGCGATGGCGATCGACCGCGGCGCGCTCACCGCCGCCTTCCTGCCCGACTGGCCGGCGGCCGAGGCGCTGCTTCCAGACCAGTTCGATTCGGCACAACCGCCGGCACAGCCCGGCTGGAGCCCGTTCAGTCTGGAGGACCGGCGCAACGCCGCGCGGCTTCGCGTCGAGCAGTGGCGCCGCGAGCAGGAGGGCGAAGTTCCCGTTATCCGCATCGCGGTGCCCGATGCACCCGGCGGCAACCTGATATGGGCGCATGTCGGCGCGTCGCTGGCGGCAATCGGCGTCCGCGCTGAGCGGGTGGCGTGGCGAAGCGCCGCCGACCTGCGCCTGATCGACCGGCTGGCGCCCTATGACAGCGGCCGCTGGTATCTGGTGGCGGCATGCCAGCCCTGTGCTGTCCCCGTCGCCGAACTGATCCTGGCGGCGCGCGACGCACCCGACCTCGCCACCCGGCGCCAGCGCATTGCCGAGGCCGATGCCGCGCTCGCCGCCGATATCGCCTTCATCCCGCTCGCACGCCCGATGCGCTGGTCGCTCGTCGCGCTACGCCTGCGCGAATGGCGCGAGAACCCGCGCGCAGTCCACCCGTTGAATCACCTGCGCGGCGATCCCAACTAGCATCCATGGTCAAGCCAACACCCATGGGAACCGGTCCCTTCGCCAAGGCGGGCAATCGCCTGCCGATCGGCAGCGATGCAGCGTCGGTGCGCCAGCGCGTCGAGGTACTCGAGCGCGCGCTCGAGCGGATGTTCGTGATCCCCGGCATCAACCGCCCGGTCGGGATCGACGCGCTGCTGGGGCTGTTGCCGGTCGGGGGCAGCTTCATCGGTGCGGCGTTCGGCGGCTACATGATCTGGGAAGCGCGCAACCTGGGCATGGGCAAGGGCGCGATGGCGCGGATGGCGGGCAATGTCGGCCTCGACTGGCTGTTCGGCCTGATCCCCGGGGCCGGCATCATCCCCGATTTCTTCTTCCGATCGAACACCCGCAACCTGCGGATCATCCGCAAGCATCTCGACAAGCATCACCCCTCGACCGTGGTGGTCGAGGGCTAGCCGCTAGGCGGCGCCACCGCGCCAGATCTTGAGCGGCAGGTTCGCCGCCCGCCCAGCGCGCGGGCAGGCACGGTAGCGGAACTGGGTGTCGAGGCAGACCCATGCCTCGTCGAGCCAGCCCTGCCGATCGGCGGTGACCTTCACCATCGCCGCGGTCATCCCGCGATTGGCGCGGGCAAAGGCCTGCGCGAACTGCCCCGTCGTCAGCCGCCGCCGCCGCGACAGCGCGTTCATGTCGGGATAGCGGATTCGCGCATACAGCCCCGTCGCGCGATCGAAATACGCCGCGGGCGCCAGGTTCATGCAGGTGCCGTGCTTGGCATATTCGTGCTGGAGCAATTGCGGCGACGGCGTCGCGCACAAATTGCTCTGGATCACGCGGGTGTCGAGTAACGCCGCGGGCCTGCAATATTGCGGCCATTGCGTGCCCTTCCCGTCGGGCCACAGCCCGTGCAGCGTGAAGCCGAAGCGGTTGCCGCCGCCGCATTGCAGCCGCGCCGATGCCTGCTTGCCATTCTCGCGGCAATATTGCGGGCTCCAGGTGAGTGCCAGCGTATAGCTCCCCGTCGGCACCACCCGCCTCGGCTCGCGCGCGGTCGGCCCGTCGGGGCGCGGCCGCGCGATGTCGCCGATCGGCATCGAACAGCGATAGGCCTGCGCGATCGCGGGCAGCGGGGCCAGCAGCGCCGCCGCGGCGATGCCCAACGCGGCAAGCCGGCTCATTCGAACGTCCCCTCGGCGATGTCGTCGGTCGCGAACCAGGCACGCGCATCGGGACGAAACAGGAAATACACCGCCACCGCCTGCAGCAGCAGCCCGACCACCCCGAACAGCCCGGTCAGCCCGCCATCCCACGACCCCATCGCGAGCGAATACAGCAGCGACAGCACCCCGAAGGCAAACAGCACCACCAGAAACCATTTGGCGATGCTGCTGGCCTTGCGCGCGGTCAGGAACCACAGCAGCAGCGATATGCCGTAGCTGACCGCGAGCGATCCGATGAGAAATCCCGTTCCCAGCACCGCAGCGTTGGGATCGGCCGAATAGGCGGCGCTGAGCATGTCCCACGACAACAGAATGTTGAGGACGCCCAGCAGCAACGCAGCAAGATACGCCTGCTCGAAACGCACGATCGAAACTGGTCGCATGGCGAATCCCCCTTTGCCCCGCGCTACGATAGCCCAGCGCCCCCGGCTTGCAACGCGTTCAATCGAGCGCGAAATCGAGCCCGATATCGGCAGCGGGTGCCGATTGGGTCAACCGCCCGACGCTGACGAAATCAACCCCGGTGGCGCCGATCGCGCCGATCGTGTCGAGCGTCACCCCGCCCGACGCCTCGGTCGGCACCCGCCCCGCCACCAGCGCGACGGCCTCGCGCAGCATGGGTGGCGCCATGTTGTCGAGCAGCAGATGCGTCGCGCCTGCCGCCAGCGCGGGTTCGATCTGGTCGATCCGGTCGACCTCGACGATGATCCGCTCGATCCCCGCCGCCACCGCGCGCTCGACCGCCGCCTCGACCGATCCGGCGACCGCGACGTGGTTGTCCTTGATCATCGCCGCGTCCCACAGCCCCATGCGGTGGTTGGTCGCGCCACCCATCCGCGTGGCATATTTCTCGAGCAGCCGAAGCCCGGGGATCGTCTTGCGCGTGTCGAGCAAGGTCGCCCCCCCCGTGCCGATCGCATCGACATAGGCGCGCGTCATCGTCGCGATTCCCGACAGATGCTGGACGGTGTTGAGCGCCGATCGCTCGGCGGTCAGCAACGCGCGGGCGTTGCCGTGGACGCGCATCAATTGGGTGCCCGCCACAACCGATTGGCCTTCGTCCACCAGCAGCTCGACCGTCGCATCGGGATCTAGCGCACGGAAAAACGCCGCCGCGATCGGCAGCCCCGCGACGACGATCGCGTCGCGGCTGTCCATCACCCCCGCAAAGCGCGCCTCAGCCGGGATCACCGCCGCCGACGTGACGTCGCCCCCCGGCCCCAGATCCTCCGCCAGCGTCGCGGCGACGAAGCCATCGAGGTCGAAGCCCGCAATCGCGAAGCCGTCAGTCACCCGACACCCGGAACGGCCCCAGATCGCCCAGCCCCACCGTGCCGCTCGCCATGTCGAGCATCCGGTCGAGCGACACCTTGGCCTTGAGCCGCATCTCCTCGGGGATTTCGATCCGCGGCGTCAGGTCGCGCAGCGCGACGTGCAGCTTCTCGACGGTGTTGAGCGCCATATAGGGGCAGATGTTGCAGTTGCAGTTCCCGTCGGCCCCCGGCGCGCCGATGAAGCGCTTGTGCGGCACCGCCTTTTCCATCTGGTGGATGATGTGCGGTTCGGTCGCGACGATCAGCGTGTCGCCGGTGAAGCTCTCGGCAAAGGCGAGGATGCCGCTGGTCGACCCGACATAATCGGCATGGTCGATCACATGCGGCGGGCATTCGGGATGCGCCGCGACCGGGGCGTCGGGGTGCTGCGCCTTGAGCTTGAGCAGCTCGGTCTCGCTGAACGCCTCATGGACAATGCACACGCCCGGCCACAACAGCATGTCGCGTCCCAGCTTGCGGTTGATATAGCCGCCCAGGTGCTTGTCGGGGCCGAAGATGATCTTCTGCTCCTTGGGGATCTGGCTGAGGATCTTTTCGGCCGACGACGAGGTGACGATGACGTCGGACAGCGCCTTCACCTCGACCGAGCAGTTGATGTAGGTCAGCGCGATGTGATCGGGATGCTGCGCGCGGAACGCCGCGAACTGATCGGGCGGGCAGCTGTCTTCCAGGCTGCAACCGGCGTCCATGTCGGGCAGGATCACGGTCTTTTGCGGGCTGAGCACCTTGGCGGTCTCGGCCATGAAGCGCACGCCGCAAAAGGCGATCACATCGGCATCGGTGTCGGCGGCCTTGCGGCTGAGGTCGAAACTGTCGCCGACGAAATCGGCCAAGTCCTGGATTTCGGGCTTCTGGTAATAATGCGCGAGGATGACCGCGTTGCGCTCCTTGCGCAGCCGATCGATCTCAGCGAGCAGATCGACCCCGCCAAGCGTGCCGCCGATGCCATTGCGTGCGTCCATGAAAGCATACCCTCCGTTCGAGGGCGATGTAGAGCGGCGCGGAGCGATTTACCACTGCCCAACGGGGCAATGAGTGCTGCCCCCTCCCCCCGTTCGCCCTGAGCTTGTCGAAGGGTCGGCCCGCACGATCCGCCGGCGCACCAGCGGCGGGTTCAGGCCGATGCTTCGACAGGCTCAGCACGAACGGGGTAAGGGGTGCGCGGTCGCTGCGGCCCCTACGCCGGCGCGCGCCCGCTCACCGCCGGTTCGCCAACACCTCTTCGACCGACTTCGACACGTCCCAGCGCTCGCCATCGAATTCAGGGTCAGACGGAAAGCGAACCTTGACCGTGACGTCCAAGTACCCAGCAGATTTTACCGGAGCAGAGAACAAGCGCTCCAGCTCCACTCGCGCACGATCGCGAACATTGTTCATTCGATCTGCGCTTCGCGCTTCATCTCCAGCTCTCTTCTGTGCAGCAATCGAAATCTTCTGCCTCATTTCATTCGATTGCGATCGAGTTACGATTACGCCCTCTTCGTTTTCAATCGTGATTTTCGTCTCGTCGATATTAGGATCGCCGACGACAATATCGGGAACATCAATCAATAAAAGCCTACGCTCAGCGTCCCACTCAAAGTCACTACCGCGCACTTTTGCCAAAGGCACCGTATACGCAACACTTAATGGCATGCTAGCCGTCATTGACGACCTCATCCATCCCCATAGGCGATCAGCGCTGCTTGTAATACGGATTTTACCGGTTAATCTACTTACAATCAGCTCGGACGTGCTTGCTAACTTTACGGCAACAATTGTTGTCACGCTTTTGCCGTCATCCTCGACCCGGCTATTATCTTCGATGGCATCTATCTTGGATATATAAACTGTTCCAAGGTATGTTCCTGCTGCCAACAGCAAACAAAAACTAATAAATAGATAGAGACCGAAACCCGACTTTCGCATTCTTACATCCCCGCCTTGCATTTCAAGGTTTGAGGTGAGTGTCATATAAGACCGGTTTCCACCAGTCGCCCTCCTCGATCGCCAATCCGCGCTGGCCCAGATCGATCAGATGCGCCAGCACCGATCGTTCGGCGGCGGGCCACATCCGGCGGTCGATCCCGGCATACATCCGCTCGACCATCGCGGGCACCTCGCCGGTGCCCGCGTTCAGCAGCCGCAATATCTGCCCCTCGCGCTGCTTGCGATGCCCGAGCAACCCGCGCACCAGCCGGCGCGGATTCTCGATCGCCTCGCCGTGGCCGGGATAATAGATCCGGTCTTCGCGCTGCATCAATTTGTCGAGGCTCGCCATATACGCCGCCATGTCGCCATCGGGGGGCGAGACGATCGTGGTCGACCAGCCCATCACATGATCGCCGCTGAACAGCGCCCCGGTTTCCGGCAGCGCGAAGGCGAGATGGTTCGAGGTATGGCCGGGGGTCGCGACCGCCTCGAGCGTCCAGCCCCCGCCCACGATCGCCTCGCCATCGGCGAGCACGCGATCGGGGGCGTAATCGAAATCGAACGCGGCGTCGGCGCGCGGCCCCAGATCCTCCATCGCCAGCGGCGCGCAGCCGACGATCGGCGCGCCGGTCGCCGCCTTGAGCGCGCGCGAAAGCGGGCTGTGGTCGCGATGCGTGTGGGTGACGACGATCGCGGCGACGCGGCGCCCGTCGATCGCGGCGAGCAGCGCGGCAAGGTGGCGCGGATCGTCGGGGCCGGGATCGATCACCGCGAGCGTGTCGCTGCCCACCAGATGCGTCTGGGTGCCGGTATGCGTGAAGGGGGAGGGATTGGGCGCCAGCACCCGCGCCACCAGCGGGTCGAGCGTGACGGCCACGCCGGTCGGTGCTTCGGTCATGCGACCGAGATGGCCGGTCGGGGGCGGCGGCGCAAGGGTGACGCGCACCCATGCGCCCCCGCCCCCGGGTATCAGTCGGGCGTCCGCAGCTCGGCCAACGCCAAGTCGATCCCCACCAGCGCCTCGCGCCGCTGCGCTTCGGATAGCCCCTCCTGCGCCGCCACGGTCCGCCGCGCGTTGGTCAGGCTCGCCAGCGCGTTAGCCTTGGCAAATACCGCCGAGCGCTTCGCCTTTTCGGCGGCAAGCTCGGCCTGCTGGGCCTGGCGTTCGATCCGGTCGATGCAGATCGTGGTGATCCGCTTGCGCCCCTCGACGCGGTTGGTGACATTGCCCGTCCCCTTGCCGCAACGAACGCGCCGGATTTCGGTCACATCGACATCGCCGCCGCCGCGCTTGGCCCATTTGCGGCGCAGTTCGGTGGTCTTGCCGTCATGCGAGTAGCGATAGACATAGGTCCCCTCCCCCTCCGAAGGGAACGGCGGCAACGGCGGTGCGGGGGGCGCGGCCGGGACGGGCATCGCGGGGGCTTCGGGCACCGCAGGGAAGTCCGGCACCGGCGGCGGCGGTGGCGGCGCGGGCATGTCGGCAGCCTGCATCGGCGGCTCGGCGAAGTCAGCGACCTGCTCGAACATTGTCGGCACCTCCGAGGTCTCCGGGGTCTCCGGCGTTCCGGGGATTTCGGGCATTTCGGGCATTTCGGGTGGGATCGGCAGCACGATCTCGTCGAGCGGCATCCCGATCCGGCTTTCTACCTTGGCGCGCAATTCGTCGGCGGCGGCGGTGCCCGAGGCGGTTACCGCCAGCCCCGCCAGTGTCAGCGCGCCGATCCCTGCCGCGCCGATGATCCGCTTCCCACGCGAAGGCTTGCTGTGCTTGGTCAACATCCGCAGTCTCCCCTTGATCTCGTTGACGCTGTGCAGATGGCAGGCAGCCGAAACCGCGCCGCCATGCGCCGATTTGACGATCGCGCGGCCATAAGCGTGGCGCAGCGCGGGATGCCGGTCGCTCAGCACCATCGCGTCGCACGCCATTTCCTGGTCGGCGCGGAAGGCGCGATAGGCACGCCAGGCGATCGGGTTGAACCAGTGGAACCCCAGCATCGCCAGCGCGACCCAGTTGGCGAGCAGGTCGCCGCGCGCATGGTGGCCAAGCTCGTGCGCCAGCGCCAGGTCACGCTCGAGCTCGTCATAGCGCTCCTCGAAATCGGCCGGAAATGCGACCGCCTTGCGCCAGATGCCGAACGCCAGCGGGCCGCTCGCGGCGTCGCTCTCGATCATGTCGACCCGCCCGCCGACGATCGAAACCGTCCGCCGCGCGCTGCCGCGCAGCCGCGCACAGAAGCGCGAATGGCTGAAGACGTGATAGCCGACGAACAGCGCCGCGCCGATCGCCCAGCACAGCATCACCGCGACCGGAACGTCGCTCATCCCCCACCCTTGCGGCAGCGCGGGGATCTCGGCGACCGGCACCATCATCATCACCGTGCCGGGTTCGGTCGCGGCGCCGATCGGCGCGATGTCGAGCGGACGCAACTCGTCGGGCATCGGCGGCAACAGCATCCGCAGCACCGGGAGCGCCCAGAGCGCATAGGCCATGCCCGGCCCGAACGCGCGCCGCACGCGTTCGCGCAGCAGCAGCACCAGCGCCATTAACAGCGTGGTTGCTACCAGCGTTTCGATGATCCAGCCGGTCATTGCTTCAACTCCTTGAGCAAAGCCTCGATCTCGGCGATGTCGTCGCCGGTCAGCGCGTCGCGCTCGGCCAGGTGCGCCACCAGCGGGCTGAGCCGGCCGCCGAACAGCCGGTCGATCATCCGCTGCGATTCGCCCGCGACGTAGGATTCGCGCGCGACGACGGGGCGGTACAGATAGCGCCGCCCATCTTCCTCATGCGCGATCACCTGCTTGCCCAGCAGCCGCCCGAGCAGCGTCTTGACGGTGTTCGCGCTCCAGTCGCGATCGGCGGGGATACGTTCGACGACTTCCTGGGCGCTGAGCGGACTTTCATCCCACAGCACCTCCATCACCGCATGTTCGGCATCACTGATACGCTCGACCATAAACCCTCCTCGACTACGCATGTAATCACATCGATTACGCGCGTAGTCAAGGAGCTTTCAGCGTGTCGGTAGCGCTTACAACCGGCTTGGCGGCATCGGCTGCGTTAACCTTGGGAAGCTACGGATATCGGCGAGACTACCGGCTTGGCACGGTCACTGCATAGTGTGGGGCGTACCTGTCGCGCTCCCGCGCTTCAAAGGGCGGGTCGTCGCTCCCCCCGTTTTGCGACGACCCGCCCGCCCGGGTATTTTCCGAAATTCCGGCCCGAGCGATTCACCCCGAGCCCGTGCGGCTCACGCGGCTTGCGCGACGCCCTTTTCTTCCATCAGCTGCTGCAGCTCGCCGCTTTCGAACATCTCCATCATGATGTCCGAACCGCCGACAAACTCGCCCTTGACGTAGAGCTGCGGGATCGTCGGCCAGTCGCTGAACGCCTTGATGCCCTGGCGCACGCCCTGGTCCTGCAGCACGTCGACGCTTTCATAGGCGACGTTGAGGTGGCCCAGGATCGCGATCGCGCGGCTCGAGAAACCGCATTGCGGGAATAGCGGGCTGCCTTTCATGAACAGCACGACGTCGTTGGCGTCGACCAGGCCTTGCAGGCGAGCGTGGATGTCGTCGGTCATCGATATTACTCCTTGGGAACTGCGGTGGTCAGCTGAAGTGCGTGGAGCACCCCGCCCATCCGACCGCCAAGTGCTGCATAGACCGCCTGGTGCTGGCGCACGCGCGGGAGGCCGCGAAAGCTTTCGGCCACGACATGCGCGGCGTAGTGATCGCCGTCGCCGGCCAGGTCGGTGATCGTGATCTGCGCATCGGGGATCGCGGTGCGGATCAGCGTTTCGATATCGTCGGCGGCCATCGGCATCGGATCAGCGCACTTCCATCATCTGGCGGCGTGCCTCGATCGTCTGCGCGGCGAGCGCCTCGCGGACCATCGCCTCGTCGACCTCGACGCCCGCGGCGGTCAGGTCGCCCAGCACCTTGCGGACGACGTCGTCGTCGCCGGCTTCCTCGAAATCGGCCTGGACCACCGCCTTGGCATAGGCGTCGGTCTCTTCGGGCGTCAGCTTCATGTGGCCCGCGGCCCATTGGCCGAGCAGCCGGTTGCGCCGCGCCGAGATGCGGAACTCCATCTCACCGTCGCGCGCGAACTTCGCTTCGAATGCCCGTTCGCGATCGTCGAAGGTCGTCATGTGCTCATCTTCCCTTTAGGCTGTATGCTTGGGAGATAGGGCACCCGAAACGACCGCGCTAGTGCCAGCGCACAAGGGAAACCCGTTCGGTTCGAGCGAAGTCGAGAAACCGGCCATTCGCGCTTTGCACTGTTTCTCGACTTCGCTCGAAACGAACGGGAGCGTTGGATCGCTAGCCCACCCGCACCACCAGTTTGCCGATCGCCTGACGCGCTGCCATCGCCGCGATCGCCTGGCCGCCATCCTCGAACGCGAAGGTGCGCGTCACGCGGGGAGCGATCGCGCCATTGGCCCATAGCTCGAACAGCCGTTCGACATGCGCGGCGTTGGCCTGCGGATCGCGCGCGGCGAAAGCGCCCCAGAACACGCCGCAGACGTCGCAGCTTTTGAGCAGGGTCAGGTTGAGCGGCAGCCTGGGGATACCCGCAGGGAAGCCGACCACCAGATAGCGCCCTTCCCAACCGATCGAGCGGAGCGCCGGTTCGGCATAATCACCGCCGACCGGGTCATAGATCACGTCGGCGCCATCGGGGCCGAGCAGCGCCTTGAACTGATCGGCGAGCGCCTTCGACTGCGCCTTGTCGAACGGCGCCCGCTCGTACACCAGCGTCTCGTCGGCCCCCGCCTGCGCTGCCGCAGCGGCCTTTTCTTGCGACGATACCGCCGCGATCACCCGCGCGCCGAACGCCTTGCCGAGCTCGACCGCCGCCAGCCCGACGCCGCCCGCCGCACCGAGCACCAGCAACGTCTGCCCCGCCTTCAGATGCCCGCGATCGAGCAGCGCGTGGATCGTCGTGCCATAGGTCAGCAGCAGCGCCGCGCCTTCTTCGAAGCTTCGCCCTTCGGGTAGGCGGTACAGCCGCGCCGCATCGACCGCGACCTTTTCGCTGAGGCCCCCATGGCCGGTCATCGCGATCACCCGGTCGCCGACCGCCCAGCCCTCGACGCCGTCACCAACGCTGTCGATCACCCCGGCGATCTCGCTGCCCGGCGCAAACGGGCGCTGCGGCTTGAACTGATATTTATCCTCGATGATCAGCACGTCGGGAAAGTTGATCGAACACGCCTTCACCGCGACGATCACCTGCCCGCGGCCAGCGACCGGATCGGGCAGCTCGGCCAATTCCAGAGTTTCAGGTCCGCCCGGCGCCCTCGATAGCAATGCCCGCATTTCGGCTCTCTCCCGCGATCCACGGGCGCGACTTGAGTGCCTGCGCCTCGTAATTCGAAATCGCGGTATCTCTTGCCAGCGTGATGCCGATCTCGTCCAGCCCTTCCATCAGGCATTGGCGGCGAAACGGGTCGAGTTCGAAGCCGAAGCGATCCTGGAAGCTGGTCGTCACCGTCATCGTCTCGAGATCGACGGTGATCGGCTGGCCATCACGCGCGACATCGAGCAGCCGGTCGATCGCGTCCTGCGCCAGCACGACGGGGACGATCCCGTTCTTGATCGCGTTGCCCGAGAAGATGTCCGAATAGCTCGGCGCGATCACCGCGCGCACCCCCATGTCGGCCAATGCCCAGGCAGCGTGTTCGCGGCTGGAGCCGCAGCCGAAATTGTCGCCGGCGATCAGCAGCGGGCTGCCGGCATAAGCAGGATCGTCGAACACGTTGCCCGGCACCGCGCGCACCGTTTCGAACGCCCCTTTGCCCAGCCCCTCGCGGCTGGTGGTCTTCAGCCAATGCGCGGGGATGATGATGTCGGTGTCGACATTCTTTACACCATAAGGATAGGCCTGGCCGTCGATGCGGATCACGGGTTGCATGGTCAGTTCAGCACCTTGGGAAACGCGGGCAGGCCCGCCATGTCGCGCGGATCATGCTGGATGATGACGCGCGCCTTCAGCTGCTTGGCGATCCCCTCGAAACGATCGTGCGATGCCAGCGTGTCGGCGCGATCGGTGTTGAAGGTCGGCACCCCGCGCACTTCGCGGTTTTCGCGGAAATGATATTGGTCGCCGCTGATCAGCACCGGGCCAGCGCCGGGGAGCCGCACCAGCAGCGCGCTGTGCCCCGGCGTGTGCCCTGGCATCTGCAGCATCATCACGCTGCCGTCGCCAAAGACGTCGCGATCGCCCTTCACCGGCACCACCTTGCCGCCGCCGCTCACCCAGGGCGCGAGCGCCAGCCGCTGCGCATCGTCGGGCTTGAACCCCTGGACCGCCGCCCAGTCGCGCTCGCCGATCAGCAGTTCGGCCTTGGGGAAGTCCTTCGCGCTGCCGCTATGGTCGGCATGATAATGGCTGATCCCGACATGCGTTACCTGCGTCGGCGTGAGCCCCGCCGCCCGCAATCGCTGCGCGATCGGCGCGACGAAGGTCAGCCGCCCCTTCGATCCCGCCGCCATTTCGCGCGAAATCCCGGTATCCCATAGCAGCACCCCCTTGGGATGGCGGATCAGAAAGCAGCCGGCGATCGCCTCACGCCGTTCGCCCGCGAAGCGGAAGGTGTCGTTGAAGCGCCCCAGATCGTCATGCACCAGCCGCCCGCATTCGAACGCGGCAAGCGTGACCGCAATCGCCGGCGCGGCTTGCGGCGCGGCGGCCTGCGACGCGGGGGCGGCCAACAGCGCGGCCGACAAGGCAAGACGACGGATCACAGATTTCTCCCCAACACGAATGGCCCGCCCTTTGGGGGGCGGGATGGCAGGCAGGGCCGCAACCGGCCGGCCTTAATCTTCGGCGAGCGCCTTGACCGGGCTGCCCGGCGTCGCCGCCACGAGCGTGCCGCGCTTCGCCGTACCCGCATACGCCGCGGCGAGCCCGCTCAACAGCGTTCCCGCGATCAACAACGCCAATACCTTACGCATCTACTCGACCCCTTCCGGGTGGTCCCCGGTTCCGTTTCGACCGGTCAGTCCGCGCGCCCGATCAACTCCCTGACATCGGCCAGCCGCCCCGTTACCGCCGCGGCAGCCGCCATCGCCGGCGAAACCAGATGCGTGCGCGCGCCCGGTCCCTGCCGTCCTACAAAATTGCGGTTCGAAGTGGAAGCGCAGCGTTCGCCTGGCGGAACTTTGTCGGGGTTCATCGCCAGGCACATCGAACAGCCCGGCTCGCGCCATTCAAAGCCCGCCTCGACGAAGATGCGGTCGAGCCCCTCAGCCTCGGCCTGGCGCTTCACCAGCCCCGATCCGGGGACGACCAGCGCCTGCTTGATCCCGCCCGCGATCGTGCGCCCGCGCACGACGGCGGCGGCGGCACGCAGATCCTCGATCCGGCTGTTGGTGCAGCTGCCGATGAAGATATGCTCGACCGCGACGTCCTGCATCCGCATCCCCGGCGTCAGCCCCATATAGTCGAGCGACTTGCGCGCCGCCGCCTGTTTCGACGGATCGGCGAAGCTTTCGGGCGCGGGCACCACGCCGGTGATCGGCACGACATCCTCGGGGCTGGTGCCCCAGGTGAGCGACGGCGCGATGTCGTCGGCATGCAGCAGCACGGTCTTGTCGAATACCGCGCCGGCATCGCTCGGCAGCGTCCGCCAATAGGCGACCGCGCGCTCCCAATCCTCACCCTGCGGCGCCATCGGCCGCCCCTTCAGATAGGCGAAGGTCGTCTCGTCGGGCGCGATCAGCCCGGCGCGCGCGCCGCCCTCGATCGACATGTTGCTGATCGTCAGCCGCCCCTCGATCGAAAGCCCGCGAATGACTTCGCCGGTATATTCGATGACATGGCCGGTGCCGCCAGCCGCGCCGATCTTGCCGATGATCGCCAGGATGGCGTCCTTGGCCGACACGCCGAAGCCCAGCGTGCCGTCGACGCGGACTTCCATCGTCCTGGCCTGTTGCAACAGCAAGGTCTGCGTCGCGAGCACATGCTCGACTTCGCTGGTGCCGATCCCGAACGCCAGCGCCCCCAGCGCGCCATGCGCCGACGTATGGCTGTCGCCGCACACCAAGGTCGTACCCGGAAGCGTAAAGCCCTGCTCCGGCCCCACGACATGGACGATCCCCTGCCGCGCCTCGATCGCGTCGATATAGGTGATGCCGAATTCGGCGACGTTGCGCTCCAGCGCGGCGAGCTGTTCGGCGCTGGCCGGGTCGGCGATCGCCAGGCGGTTGCCTTCGGCATCGACCCGCGCGGTGGTCGGAAGGTTATGGTCGGGCACCGCCAGAGTCAGCTCGGGCCGGCGCACCGCGCGGCCAGCGGCGCGAAGCCCCGAAAACGCCTGCGGACTGGTGACTTCGTGGACGAGGTGACGGTCGATATAGATCAGGCAGGTGCCGTCATCGCGCCGTTCGACGACATGATCGGCCCAGATCTTTTCATACATGGTTAGCGGACTGGCCATGCCGCCGCGCTCTAACGTTTTTGTGCGCCAGGGCAAGCCGCCGCGTCACATTATGTCGCTCCCCATCCTCCCCCGCCAGGGGGAGGTGGCAGCCCGCAGGGCTGGCGGAGGGGGAGGACGGCGGTCCGGCTCGCGGTCTGGGAGACGGCGCCACAATCGACCCGCCCCGTACCCTCCCCCTCCGTCGCCTCCGGCGCCACCCCCCCCTGGCGGGGGAGGATGTTTTGACGCACAGGCCGATCCGACCGGCACGAACCACCTCTTTGCCGGCCGGAAAGCCGCCAACAACGACCACCCCAACCCAAATCCTCCCCCGCCAGGGGGAGGTGGCAGCCCGCAGGGCTGACGGAGGGGGCGGGCGGCGGTCCGGCGCGCGGTCTGGTAGACGGCGCCCCAATCAACCCTCGCCGCACCCTCCCCCTCCGTCGCCTCCGGCGCCACCTCCCCCTGGCGGGGGAGGATGTTTTGACGCACTTGCCGATCCGACCGGCACGAACCACCTCCTCTGCAACCCGGAAAGCCCCCAACAACGACCTCCCAACCCCAATCCTCCCCCGCCAGGGGGAGGTGGCAGCCCGCAGGGCTGACGGAGGGGGCGGGCGGCGGTCCGGCTCGCGGTCTAGGAGCAAGCCGCCACAATCAACCCTCGCCGCACCCTCCCCCTCCGTCGCCTCCGGCGCCACCTCCCCCTGGCGGGGGAGGATGTTTTGACGCAGAGGCCGATCCCATCGGCACGAACCACCTGTTTGCCGGCCGGAGCCGCCGACAACGACCACCCCAACCCAAATCCTCCCCCGCCAGGGGGAGGAACACCGCATCGCCCCCCTACCGCCCCACGCCCACTATCGAAGCGCGCCGCCAGCCCCTATGTGCAACCTTCATGACAGCGGTCGCCCACTCCCCCGAAACCCCCGCACGCTATCGCTGGGCCGCGCCGCGGCAGGCGTTGATCGGGACGTCGCTCGCCGCGGCGATCTGCACCGCGTGGCTCGCTATCCACTTCGTTTCGATGTTCGTGCTCGAGATCGAGCTTGTCACCCTGCCGCTGGTGGCGGTGCTGATGGCGCTGCAATGCTGGTTGTCGGTCGGGATGTTCATCGTCGCGCACGATGCGATGCACGGATCGCTCGCCCCGGGGCGGCCGACGCTCAACGCGCGCATCGGCGCGGGGCTGCTGCTGCTCTATGCGGGCTTTGGCTGGGCCAAGATGCGCGACGCGCATTTCGAGCATCACCGCCATGCCGGCAGCGAGCGCGACCCCGATTTCGATGCCGCCAACCCGCGCAATTTCGTGCGCTGGTACACGACCTTCCTGAAGCGCTATTTCGGCTGGCAATCGGGGCTGTACGTGATGACCGTGGTCAACGTGTATTGGCTGGTGTTCGGCGTGCCGCTCGCCAACATTATCCTGCTCTATGGCCTGCCCGCGATCCTGTCGTCGCTCCAGCTCTTCTATTTCGGCACCTATCGCCCGCACCGCCACGACGATGACGGCTTCACCGACCGCCACAATGCGCGCAGCGAAGGCTTCGGCACGCTCGCCAGCCTGGCGTCGTGTTTCCATTTTGGCTATCATCACGAGCATCATGTGAACCCCGGCGTGCCCTGGTGGGGGCTGCCCGCCTGCCGCCGGGCGACGCTGCGCAGTGGAAGCATCCAATGACCGCGTTCGAAAAGATCGCCATCGTCCTCGCCGCCGTCGCGGGCATGGAGCTGTTCGCGTGGACCGCGCATCGCTACATCATGCACGGCTGGGGCTGGGGCTGGCATCGCGACCATCACGAGCCGCACGATCACGCGCTCGAACGCAACGACCTGTATGCGGTCGTCTTCGGCACGATCGTCAGCGCGATGTTCGTTGCGGCGTATCTGAACCCGCAGGCGGGCTGGTCCGAGCCGCTGTGGTGGACCGCGCTCGGCATCACCGTCTACGGGCTGATCTACGCCTTCATCCATGACGGGCTGGTGCACCAGCGCTTCTTCCGCTGGGTGCCCAAGCGCGGCTATGCCAAGCGGCTGGTGCAGGCGCACAAGCTGCACCATGCGACGATCGGGAAAGAAGGCGGGGTCAGCTTCGGCTTCATCCTGGCGCCCGATCCGCAGCGGCTGAAGGCCGAACTCAAGCGCCAGAAGGAAGCGGGTATCGCGAAATTGCGGCCCGCCGAGGTCGATTAGGCCTCCCGTTATCCAGTCCCCGTTCGCACTCAGCCTGTCCAAGTGCCGTTCCTTTTTACCCCCGCCTTGGTCTGGCAGACTTGAATAAGGGGGCGCGTAGATCACTCGGACCGGCCTAAGGGCGCGCCTTGGCGACGCCGATGCCCGAATAATCATTACGCGGGCACCATGTTCATGCCCGCGCGTTCAGCCCCCGAACAACCCCAGGAGCAGGCGCATGAGCATTTTCGGCAAGATCAAGGACGCGATCTTCGGCACCAATGGCGGCCCGATGGGCGACGGCTATATCGGCGGTCGCAAGCCCGAGCCGCAGGCCACACCGCAGGCAGCCCCTGCCCCCACCGCCCAGCCAACGCGCCCCGCGCCGGTCCCCGCCCCCGCCCAACCCGCGCCCGCAGCACCTGCAGCCGCCGCCCCGGTCGCGCAATCGGCCGAACAGCGGCTGGTCGAGCTCGCCGAATTCAAGGGCAATCCTGACCTCAACTGGCGGACCTCGATCGTCGACCTGATGAAGCTGCTCGACCTCGATTCGAGCCTCGACAACCGCAAGGAGCTCGCGACCGAGCTCGGCTATACCGGCGCCAAGGACGGCTCGGCCGAGATGAACATCTGGCTCCATGCCGCGGTGATGAAGCAATTGGGCGCCGACACCGCCGCCTGACCCCGCCGCCCGCGACCTTGCTAACTCCAAGGAACGCGGGCCGCACCCGGTGGTTTAGCCCTCATCATCGTTTCGGAAAGCATCGCCCATGACCCACCAGACTCCTTCGCGCCGCAAGACCCTCTCGCTCGCCTCGGTCGGCGCGCTGGTCGCTGGCATCGGCGCGGTCGCGGCGGGCTTTTGGCTGCGCAACCGCAACGCCGCCTCGCCCGAACACGCCGCACCTGACTTGGCGCTCGACGCGCCGCGCCCCGATGGCAGCGCGCGCGCGCCGGTGGCCTTCCGCCCCGACCCCACCGCGCCGGTATCGGCGGCCGAACGCGAGTCGCTTCGCCCGGCGACCGGGCCTTCGCCGAGCATCGTCGCCGATCGCGGCGGGGTTCGCAGCGGGGGGTAGGTCTTACCCCACCCGTTCGTGCTGAGTAGCCGCTGAGCTTGTCGAAGCGGCGTATCGAAGCACCCGCCCGCTTGGGGCACTGTCCTTCGATACGGGTCTTCGCCTCCGCTCAGCCCCTACTCAGGACGAACGGGGGATTTGGACAAGAGAACCTCCCAACCCGATTCCGCTTCGCTTCGCCGCACCCCCACGCTACCACCCGGCCATGCACTACCCATGGCTGGCGTCGCTGCCGCTGCTTTTCGCCGCTTCAACGGTCTCCGCCCAATCGCCCCCCGCGACGCTGCCCACCCCCGTGGCCGGCGTCGCGCTCACCGCCGACAGCGAGGCGCGCTGGGTCGATTTCACCCTCACCCCCGGCAACCAGCTTCGCTTCACGATGCTGGTCAACGGCAGCCCCGCCGCCGCGATCCTCGATACCGGGGTCAGCTTCAGCGTCGCGTCGCAGCGTTTCGCCAGCGCCGCGCGGCTCGATGTCGCGCGCGCGCCCGCGGTGCGTGCCGAGGCGATCGGCGGCGCGGTGCCGATCAGCTGGGTCGCCACGCGCACCCTCGGCTTCGGCGGGCTCCAGCGCAGCGGCGGGCGGTTCGCGGTCGTCGATCTCAAGGCGGTCGCCACGGGTAGCGCCGAACCTGTCGAGATCCTCGTCGGCAGCGACATATTGTCGTGCTGCGCGCTCGACATCGATTTCGACGCCAGCCGCTTCCGCCTGCTTCCCACCGGCCGCCTGCCGTTCCAGGGCGCGACCGCGCCGCTGTCGGTCGGCCCACGCTCGAAGGTGTTCATCAGCGAGGTCACGATCGGCGACAAAAGGCTGCGCCCGCTGATCGTCGACACCGGCGACGGCTCGTCGCTGACGCTCTCGCGCGCCGCGTGGGCGCTGTCGGGCGCCAAGCCGCAAGCGGTCACCACCGCGGTCGCCTTCGGCCTGGGCGGCCAGATCGAAACCGAGCTGGCGATCCTCCCCAGCGCCCGCCTGGGCACCCAGCCGCTCAGCAATGTCGAGGTGCGGATCGAGGGCAAGGGCGGCTTTTCCGATCTCACCAGCACCTCGGGGCGGATCGGGTCGGGGCTGCTGCAACGCTATCGCGTGCTGCTCGATCCGCGCGCGGGGCGGATGGTCACCGCGCCGGGCAAGGCGGTCGATCGACCACCGGTGCGGTCGACCAGCGGCCTGCTGATCGGCTATGACAATGGCCGGCTGCGCGTGCTCCACGTGATGCGCGGCGGTCCTGCCGCGGCGACCGGCTGGCGTGCGGGCGACCAGATCTGCACCGTCGATGGCGCGCCGATCCCGCCGATCAACGCCGGCGGTAGCGTCGATACCGGCTGGTCGGCGGGCACCCCCGGCCGCACCGTCGAGCTCGGGCTGTGCAACGGCACCCAGCGCCGGCTGACGCTGCGCCAATTCTATTGAGCAGGCGTCAGCCGCGGATCGCCAGCAGCGCGCCGATAAACGCACCGATCAGTGCGAACATCTGCACGCTCGGCCAATAGACCATGCCCACCCGATCCCAATCGGCACGCTGCGCGCGACGATGCTCGGCGACCCCGGCCCACACCGCCACCGCGAGCAATGCCGCGACCGCGGCCCATGCCTTGTGTGTCCAAAACCACGCTTGCATCGTTTCGTTACCCGCTTAATCCTGTGCCGCACCCCATCGCCGAAGGAATCGTCATGCGCCAGTCCCTTGCCGCCATCGTCCTTGCGACCACCGTCGCCGCCGTCACCAGCGTCGCGATCGGCGCGCCGCAAACCGCATCCTCGGCGCTCAAGGCGGCGGTCGACGCCCCCACCCGCACGCCCGCGAACAAGCTGCGCGATCGCTATCGCCACCCCGCCGAGACGCTCGCCTTTTTCGGCGTCCGTCCCACCGACACCGTGGTAGAGCTGTATCCCGGCGGCGGCTGGTACACCGAGATCCTCGCGCCGTATCTGAGCGCGCGCGGCACCTATTATGCCGCAGCGCCGATGCCCAATGGTGTGAAGGGGCTGCAGACGCTGATCGCCAAGGACGCCGCGACCTATGGCAAGGTCAAGGTCGCCGCCTTCCCCGCTAAGCCCGGCGAGCCTACGGTCCCCGCGGGCAGCGCCGACGTCGTCCTCACCTTCCGCAACGTCCATAACTGGCGCTTCGGCGGTGCCGATGCCGCACAGACCGCCTTCAACGCGGCGTTCGCGATGCTCAAGCCCGGCGGCACGCTCGGCGTGGTCGAGCACCGCCTGCCCGAGGCGCGCGATTCAGCGCTCGAGGAAAAGAGCGGCTATATGAAGACCAGCAGCGTCATCGGCTTCGCCAAGAAGGCAGGCTTCGAGGTCGCCGGCCAGTCCGAGGTGAACGCCAACCCCAAGGACACCGCCGACTGGCCCGAGGGCGTATGGACGCTGCCGCCCTCGCTTCGCCTGAAGGACGTCGACCGCGCGAAATATCAAACGATCGGCGAAAGCGACCGCATGACGATCAAGTTCCGCAAGCCCAAGTGAACGATACGCGGCGTTTCAGTCGTAGTTGAGCCCGTATCGAATGACGTGTTGGCTGGCGGTACATGCTGTGCCTCCGCTTGGCCGGTAGCTTGATTCGAAACGGAAGTTTTTCGCTGCGGCGACTGCGGATTCGCCGAAGACGAAGGGCGGATACGCGATCAACGTCCTGGGCCGAAGCGTCGAACCATCGGCCGAAACGTCGAGCTCGAGGCTAACCCACCCTTCGAACCCGATCTTGCTGGCCAACATCGGATAATCACTATTGCCCATGCCGTGCGAGCGCAGCGCGGGTTTCACCCCGATTAATGCGCATTGCTGCTCGGTAAGCCCGGTCTGCTGAAACTGCGCCTGCGCAGCGGCGAGATCGCCTGCCTTGGCGGCCAGATTGGCACGGCGGAGCCGGGCGGCGATCTTGAGCGGATGCCGCGCGTCAAGCGCCGGCTGAGCGATCACCGCGTCAAGCAATGCAGACGCATCTTCGGGTTCGCGTTGCCCCTCGCCCGGCGCCGCGATCCGCAGGCTCAGCGTCGATGCGGTCAGCGGATCGGCCCCATATCGCGGATCGGCCAACATCGCCCGCTGCCCCTTTCGCCAGGCCGAGGGTCGTTCATTGGCGTTGTCGATGCGCGTGATCGCGAGCCGGCCCATCGCCGGCGCTGGCGCCTGCATCGCCTGCGCCAACGCGATTGCGCGCGCAGTGTGCGTTCGACGCTCCGCCACATCGATCAACGGCGACTTGGCGAGCCACCAACTCGCGGCGAACTCCGCGGCCTGATCGCCCGCCCCGACCGCCTTGGCCAACATCGCACGCCACAGCGGCAGTTGCTGCGCGGTGCTAAGCTGGGGATCGACCGGTACCACGCCCTTGCTATCGATCCATGCGGCGACCGCCTCGTCGAGCGGGGCCATTACTGATCCGACGTCGGCACCGGTGGTGCAGCGCAGTTCGATCCGCGTCGATGCTCGGAAAAAAGCGGGTACTTCCTGAATCTTCTCGGGCGCCCAAGACCAATCGGCGACTGCCTGTGCAAAGGCCAGCGCACCGGTTCGACCGCTGGTGGCATAGATCGGTTCGGGGTCGAGAACCGATCCATCTTCGCGGATCGCAAACTCCACGACCGCGACGTCCTCGGGCTTGAGCCCCGTCGATTCGCCGCAGAAAGGCGCATCCATCGAAACCGCGCGTTGGAACGGCGCGTTGGCGATCCGTCCGGCACCGGTATAGCTAAGATATTTCGCCGCCTCCTCCTTCCTCCCGAGCAGCGATGCCGCCAGCGCCAGGTCGCCGCGTGTCGCGACCTCGATCTGGGATACCCGCATCGTCAACCCACCCTGATTGGTAACCGCCTCCTGCAGCAACGGATATGCCGCCGCCGCCTGCCCTTGGTTGAGCTCGCGCGCGCGAGATGCGTTTGCACTTGCGCGAACGCTGGCTTTTCGAAGCCCTGCGCCTGCGCCAATGCCAGCGCTTCCTTACCATAGCTGATCGCCGCGCCGTCGCCGTCGAATCGCGTCAGCGTCACCAGCATCAGCAACGGGTTGACCCGCCCCAGTCCCGCCGACAGCGCCAGCGCCGCCTTCGCATCAATCAGCGCGGCATCGTAATCTAGCCGCGCGCGTGCCTGACGCGCCAGCACCAGATGCGCCTCACGCCGCTCGTCGGCGAAACTGTCCCCCGCCGCCGCCATTGCCGGCAGCCCCTGCCGGATCAGCCCCTCGGCCTCATCGCCGCGCCCCAGCCGGGCGAGACAGCGCCCCTTGCGCACCGCGATCGCCGATTTGAGGAAGCCTTCGCGGCGCGCGACCGGCAGTTGCTCGATCGATTCGAACTGCGCCACCGCCTCGGCACATTTGCCAGCCTCGCCAGCGGCGGTGGCGGCATCGAAGCGCGCCTGCGCGGTCATTGGCTTGGGCGCCGCCTCCTGCGCCGTCGCCGCGCCGCCGGCGACGACGCTGGCGATGGCGATTGCCATCGACGAAACGAGTGCGGTAGTCGTCATGTCCGATTCCCCCGGTTTTGCAGGAACCTATGCCGGCCACCATGTCATCGTCGAGGGGGATTCGATCGCGGTTGCGACCAGTCGTAATGGCGGTTCTTGCGCTTGCCGCAGCGCCCGCCGCGGCGCAGGAGACCACCCCGCCCGACACCTTGCTGCTGTTCGTCGCATCGTGGTGCGCGCCGTGCCACCGCGAGCTTCGCGAGCTCGACGCGATCGCCGCCGCCGCCCGGCCAGCGCGTACCTTGGTGGTCGCCTATGACGACACCCGCGCGACGCGGGCGATGCTGCGCAACATCGACGCAAATCGCCGCTGGCCGATCGACACCCCGGCGCGGCGCGAGCTGCGCCGTAGCCTGATGCAGCGCGCGGTGGGCCTACCCTATGCGGTACTAACCGATCACCGCGGCGAACCCTGCGCGACAAGCAACCAGGGCCTCACCGCCGAGCGCGCGCGCCGGCTGCAGCGAAGCTGCGCCGCCGGCGAACGCTAACCGCGGATCAGGCCAGCTTGTCGACCTTGGCCTGCAATGCCGACAGCTGCGATTTCAGCGCCGCGATCTCGTCGTCCTTGCTCGCGCCAGCCGTTGCCGCCGGCGCTGCAGCCGCACCCGCCGCGACCGGCGGCGCCCCCGGCACCACGCCAGCGCTCTTGAACGCCGCGGTCGCCGCCTCGAACATTTCCATGTTGCGCTTGGCGATCTCGGCGAAGGGCGAATGCGCGAACGCACCCTCGACCGCCGATTTGAACTGCTCCTGGTTGCGGCTGAAGCTGTCCATCGACGCTTCGAGATAGCCCGGCACCATCGCCTGCATGCTGTCGCCGTACAGGCTGATCAGCTGGCGCAGGAAGCTCACCGGCAGCATCGTCTGCCCACCGCGCGATTCTTCCTCCATGATGATCTGGGTCAGCACATTATGCGTGATATCCTCGTCGCTTCGCGCGTCGACGACCTTGAAGTCGCGGCCTTCGCGAGTCATCACTGCGAGATGTTCGAGCGTTATGTAAGACGATGTCTCGGTATTGTAGAGACGACGGTTGGCGTACTTCTTGACGATGACGGGCCCACCGTCTGGCGTTGACTTCTTCATGGACGACCCTCGCAAGTGATGGACGCAACCGTAACACCGTTCGATACTGCACCGCAACAAGCGCCGCGACCGCTGCCTTTGTTTCTGGAAATGCTCAGGAACCAGACCGAAGACGCGCCCGACCGCCGCGCGCGCGCACTCGGGGGGCTTCGCGCCTATCAGGCCGCGCCGCGCCGACCGCGCGCGCCAGCGGGCGAGATCGTCGCCACCGCCGGACGCGCGACGCTGCGCAGCTATGCCGTCACCGGGCGCCCGGTGGTCTTCGTCCCCTCGCTCATCAACCCGCCCTACATCCTCGACCTGTCGCCCGACACCTCGCTGCTGCGCTGGTTAGCGGCCCAGGGGTTCGCGCCCTTGCTGGTTGATTGGGGCCAGCCCGGCCCCGACGATCGCGCGCAGGATATCGATTCGCATATCGAGCAGCTGCTGCTCCCCTTGCTGCGCAGCATCGGCGAGCCACCGCTGCTGGTCGGCTATTGCCTCGGCGGCACAATCGCGCTCGCCGCTGCCGCGCTCACCCCCGTCGCCGGCGTCGCGCTTATCGCCGCCCCCTGGCGCTTTGCCGGCTTCGGCGACGCCGCGCGCGCCGACATCGCCGGTCTCTGGACCGACGCGCAACCCGCCTGCGACCAGCTCGGCCTGGTGCCGATCGAAGTGCTCCAATCGGGCTTCTGGCGGCTCGATCCCGCGCGCACGATCGGCAAGTTCGAATCCTTTGCCGATATCGCCCCCGACAGCGCCGCCGCGCACCGCTTCGTCGCGCTCGAGGATTGGGCGAATGACGGCGCGCCGATCGCCTATGCCGCGGGGCGCCAGATGTTCGACGACCTGTTCGATGCCGACCTGCCCGGCACCCGCCGCTGGCGGATCGGCGATACGCTGGTCGATCCGCACGCGCTCGCTTGCCCGCTCGTCGAGTTCGTCTCGGCCAACGACCGCATCGTCCCCGCCGCCAGCGCGATCGGGCTGCCCGATGCGCGCATCCTGGCGGCGGGGCATGTCGGGATGATCGTCGGCTCCTCGGCGCGCGCGCAGCTCTGGCAGCCGCTCGCCGACTGGCTAACCGCCATACCCTCCGCTAGATAGGCGCAAACATCCAAGGAGAGCTCTGCATGCCCGAAATCGTCATCGTCGCCGCCAAGCGCACCCCCGTCGGCAGCTTCCTCGGCGCCTTCGCCACCACCCCCGCGCACGAACTCGGCCGCATCGCGATCGAAGCAGCGCTCGAACAGGCCGGCATCAAGGGCGAGGACGTGTCCGAAGTGATCCTGGGCCAGGTCCTCACCGCCGCGCAGGGGCAGAACCCCGCGCGCCAGGCATCGATGGCAGCGGGGGTTCCCAAGGAAGTCCCTGCCTGGGGCGTCAACCAGGTCTGCGGCTCGGGGCTCCGCTCGGTCGCGCTCGGCATGCAGGCGATCGCCAATGGCGACGCGACGATCGTCGTCGCGGGCGGCCAGGAAAGCATGTCGCTGTCGGCGCACGCGCTGCCGATGCGCGCGGGCACCAAGATGGGCGACGCCAGCCTGGTCGATACGATGATCAAGGACGGGCTCACCGACGTCTTCAACGGCTATCACATGGGCATCACCGCCGAGAATCTCGCCGAGCAATATCAGGTCACCCGCGCCGACCAGGATGCATTCGCGGTCCGCTCGCAGAACCGCGCCGAAGCCGCCCGCGCCGCCGGTCGCTTCAAGGACGAGATCGCACCGGTGACGATCAAGGGCCGCAAGGGTGATACGATCGTCAGCGACGACGAATATATCCGCGCCGGCGCCACCGTCGACGGCATCGCCGGGCTCCGCCCCGCCTTCAAGAAGGACGGCAGCGTCACCGCCGCCAACGCCAGCGGCCTCAACGACGGCGCGGCCGCGCTGGTGCTGATGACCGCCGAGGAAGCGCAGCGCCGCGGCATCACCCCGCTCGCAACGATCAAGAGCTTCGCCAGCGCCGGCGTCGATCCCTCGATCATGGGAATCGGCCCCGTCCCGGCGAGTCGCCGCGCGCTTGAGAAGGCGGGCTGGACCGTCGGCGACCTCGACCTCATCGAAGCCAACGAAGCCTTCGCCGCGCAGGCGCTCGCGGTGGGCAAGGACATGGGCTGGGATACCGAGCGGGTAAACGTCAACGGCGGCGCGATCGCGATCGGCCACCCGATCGGCGCGAGCGGCGCGCGCGTGCTGACGACGCTGCTCTACGAGATGCAAAAGCGCGATGCGAAGAAGGGGTTGGCGACGTTGTGCATCGGCGGCGGCATGGGGATCGCGATGTGCGTCGAGCGCGCGTGAGCAACTAGTATCGATTGTTACAGTGTGTTAGTAACATGCCACACATATGTGACAATCCCGCAACAATTGAAACTTAATTTGGTTTTGACGCCTGGCCCGTATTGTCAGTAGCGCTTGGGAGGGGTGAACTACCCCCAGTTCATTACGAATTGGGGGCTTTCAATGAAATCGACCAGGTTCCTTTGCGCCACGGCATTCGCTGGCGTCGTTCTTACCCTGCCGCAGCTTGCGGCAGCCCAGACCGCGCCTGCGGATGAAGCCGCGGTGCAAACGACCGATGATGCGCAGACGGATGAAGGCGACGCGATCGTCATCACAGGGTCGCGCATCACTCGCCCGAATCTCGATTCGACCAATCCGATCACCACGGTCGAGATCGACGAGATCGTCACCGGCGACGTTTCGCTGGGCAACGCGCTCAGCAACCTGCCGCAGCTCGGGCAGACCTACACGTCGGGCAACTCGACGCGCTTCATCGGCACCTCCGGTCTAAGCATCCTCGATCTTCGTAACCTGGGCACTGCGCGCACGCTCGTGCTCGTCAATGGTCGACGTCATGTCACCGCCCAGCCCGGCTCCAACTCGGTCGACGTCAACACCATCCCGACCGATCTGGTCGAGGGGATCGATATCCTCACCGGCGGCAACTCGGCCATTTACGGCCCCGATGCGGTCGCCGGCGTAGTCAACTTCCGGCTTCGCCGCGATTTCGACGGTATCGCGGTACGCGGCCAGGCGGGCATGTCCGACCGCGGTGATGCGGGCAATTATTTCGTCAGCGTAACCGCGGGTGAGAATTTTGCCGACAACCGCGGCAACATCGCGGTCAACCTGGAATATGCGCGTAGCGACGTGCTGTATTTCACCGAGCGTGACGACCTGACGGGCGCGTACAGCGGTCGCAGCCAGCTCCAGCTGGTCGAAAATACCGGCCCGAACCTAAACCCCAACGCCGGCGCGCTTCGCCCGACGCCTGAGGCAGCCACCGGCAACGGCGTTCCCGACAATGCGTTCATCACTGGCGTTCGGAACACCAACATCTCGCTGGGCGGACTCCTGACGGCAGCTTGCCCCGTCGCTGCGGCGACCGGCGAAAGCAACGCGGCATTCCAGGCACGCCGCGGCCGTGTTTGCAGCGGTCTTGCCAACCCGGGTTCGTCGAACCCGCTGTCGCAGTTCGGCAATACCTATGTCTTCCGTCCCGATGGATCGCTCGTCCGCAACAACTGCATCACCGATTTTCGTCCGGTCGGTTCGGCCAACTGCGTAGGCGGCGAAGGCTCGACGTTGCGTGAAACCGGCATGCTACAGCCGCAGATCGATCGCTATGCTGCCAACCTGCTGGCAAGCTTCGAAGTCTCGCAGGGCTTCCGGCCCTTCATCGAAGCGAAGTTCGTCCGCGTCGAATCGCTGCAGGAAGGTCAGCCGACCTTCTTCAACAACACGTTCAGCATCAACAACCCGTTCCTGACCGACCAGGCGCGCGGGCAGCTCCAGGGCATCTTGGCACCCGGCGTGACGACCTTTACGGCGCAGCGTTTCAATACCGATTTTGCCGGTCGCGGCGAGGATCACCGAAAAGACACCTTCCGTATCGTCGGCGGGATCGACGGTACGTTCAACAACGACTGGCGCTACGAAGTCGCGGCCAATTACGGTCGGACCGAAGGTTATTACGAGACGCGCGGTAACGTCTTGATCGCCGAATATGGTCGGTCGATCAACGCGGTCCGCAACACGCAGGGGCAGATCGTCTGCGCGGTCAACAATGACGCCAGCACGGCGAACGACGACCCCGCATGCGTTCCCGTCAATCTGTTCGGTGAAGGGCAGCCCGGCCAGGCTGCGCTCGACTATTTCGGCTACACCTCTGCTCGTGAAGAGCTGGCCGAGCAGTTCGTGGCATCGGCGTTCGTTTCGGGTAACCTTGGCCAGCTGTTCACCCTTCCGGGTGGACCGATCGGCTTTGCAGTAGGTGCCGAATATCGCCGCGAGACGGCCTCGTCTTCGTACGACGAAACCACCAAGGCAGGACTGACCTTCCTGAACGCGATTGCCGATTTTGCGCCGCCGGCGCTCGAGGTGAAGGAAGTGTTCGGCGAGGTTCGCGTTCCGCTGCTCGCCAACATGCCGTTCGCGCACGAACTGAGCATCGAAGGCGCAGGTCGTTTGACCGGCTACAATGTCGGCAACAAGCGTCAGACCTTCACCTGGAACATCGGTGGTATCTACGCGCCGATCCGCGATGTCCGGCTTCGCGCGAGCTATGCGAAATCGGTGCGCGCACCCACCCAGTCGAACCTGTTCTCAGCCGAAACGCAGACCTTCGCCAACGGCCTTGCGGATCCCTGCGGACTGCAGAACATCAACAACAACCCCAACCGCGTTCGCAACTGCGCCGCGGCGGGCGTGCCCACCACGCAGACCTTCAACGGCGTGACCGAGCCGTTCAGCAACCGCGCGGCGTCGGGCGTGTCGGGCTTCAACCGCGGCAATCCGCTGCTCGATCCCGAGGAAAGCCTCAGCCTCACCATCGGTGCGGTGTTCCAACCAACCTTCCTGCCCGGCTTCACGCTGTCGATCGATTACTACAACATCGAGATCGAGCAGGCGATCCAGGGCCTGACCGGTCAGACGATCATCAACCAGTGCTACGACAACGAAAGCGGCATCGACAATCCGTTCTGCGCGGTCGTCTTCCGCAATCCCAACGGAACGTTCGCGGGCCAGCAGGACGTTCTCCACGATGGTGGGACGGTTACCATTCCACGCACCGGTCCTGCCTTCTTCAACCAGCCGTTCAACTTCGCCAAGTTCCAGACCAACGGCATCGATGTCGATATGAACTACCGCATGGAAGTCGGCGCTGGGTCGCTCAGCTTGCGTTCGGTGGTGAGCCACGTGTTCCGGCGCAACAACTTCACCGACGTGTCGGCGCCCGACTTCCGCGACCGCACGCTGTCGGAACTGGGTGAGCCGCGCTGGGAAGGGCAGGTTTCGGCCAATCTCGAAATGCCGTCTTTCGACCTGTTCTATCAGATGCGTTACATCGATAAGCAGGTGATCGGCGCCTATGAAACGTTCTTCGCGTTCGATGGACGGGCACCGCTCAATCCCGACTCCAACTCGCTGGTCTATTATCCGGAGACTTTCTACCACAACGTCCGCCTTGGGCTGAAGGCGGCGGAAAACTTCCGCTTCTATCTCGGCGTCGACAACATCTTCGACACGCTGCCGCCGCTTGGCCTGTTGGGCACCGAAGGCAACGTTCCTTACGGTAATCTGGGACGCAGCCTCTACGCTGGTGCCTCGATCAAGTTCTAAAAGGTATCGAGACTACAGGGGGAAAGGGGGGCCGCTGCGGCCCCCCTTTTTCTTATGCCCAGAGCCGATCGAACCGGTCGCCCAGCCCCGTCAGCAACTCATATTGCGATAGCCCGCTCGCCGCGCTTGCCACAGGCAGCGCATAGTCGATCGTCACCCAGTCGCCCTCGGCCAGTCCCGGCGCCGCCGACACGTCGATCGCGGTGAGGTCCATCGACACCCGCCCGATCACCGGCAACGCCGCGCCGCCCGCGCTCGCCATGCCGGTGCCCGAAAAGCCGCGCAGATAGCCGTCGGCATAGCCCAAGTTCAGGATCGCCACCTCGGTATCGCGCGGCGCGGTCCACATCGCGTTGTAGCCCACCGCGCCGCCCGCCGGCACGCGCCGCCGCTGCAATATCTGCGCCTGTGGGAACACCACCTGCGCAATCCGTTCCGCCAGCGCCGCGCTCGGCTCGCCGCCGTATAGCGCGATCCCGGGCCGGGTGAGGTCGAAGCCATAGCCCTGCCCCAGCGCCACCCCCGCCGAATTGGCGAGGCTCATCCGCCGCGCGCGCGTCCGCCCCGCCAGCCCTGCGAACGCCGAACGCTGCGCCTCGTTCATCGGCACATCCTCGTCGGCGCAGGCAAGGTGGCTCATCAGCGTCTCGATCGCCAACCCGTCGAGCAACCCGGCGGCCACATCCTCGATCGACACCCCCAGCCGGTGCATGCCCGTGTCGACCATCACGTCGCACGCCCGCCCGCCGCCAGCCTCGCGCCAGCGCGCGACCTGGCCCGGCGTGTTGAGCACTGGTCGAGCAGGGCTGTCGATCGCCGCGCCCATGTCCTCGGGACGCACCCCGTGCAGCACCGACAGCGACAGGTCGTGCGCGACGACCAGATCGGCGAGCGCCGCCGCCTCGGCCCAGGTCGCGACGAAAAAGTCGCGGCACCCCGCCGCCGCCAGCCGCTGCACCACCGCGCGCGCACCCAGGCCATAGCCATCGGCCTTCACCGCCGCGCCGCACGCCGCCCCGCCGCTCATCGCGGCCATCACACGCCAATTGGCGACCAGCGCGGCACCGTCGAGGTGCAGCCGAAGCGGAGCGGAAGCGTTTGTCATGCCCGATCGCGTACCGACCTCCCACGCCCGCGACAATGCCCCCGCGCGGCCTCGCGCCACGCCCCGCCCGCCCCTCTTGTCTCCCTGCCGAAAACCCCGCTACGCCCGCTACGGGGGAGATACGCATGCACGCGATGACACTGACCGAGACCTTTCTGATCGCGATGCTGCTGATCTTCAGCGTTCCCTATCTGGTCTGGCGATTGGGGCGGCTCGATTATTGGGCGCCCTTGGTGGTGGTGCAGATCGTCGGCGGGGTGCTGCTCGGCCCCGGCGTGCTCGGTGCCGCCTTCCCCGATTATTACGCCTTCGTGTTCAGCCCGCAGGTCATCACCACGCTCAACGGCATCGCCTGGTGGGGGGTGATGATCTTCGTCTGGATCGCGGGAATCGAGCTCGACCTCGGCCAAGCCTGGGCAAGCCGCCGCGAGACCGGAATCACCGCCGGGCTCGCGCTCGTCACCCCGCTCGTCTTCGGCAGCCTCGCCGCGATCGTCATGCTGCACACCCCCGGCTGGGCGGGACCCGCCGGCCAGCCCTGGCAGGTCGTGCTCGGCATCGGCATGGCGTGCGCGGTCACCGCGCTGCCGATCCTGGTGCTGCTGATGGACAAGCTCGCGATCCTGCGCCAGCCGCTCGGCCAGCGGATCCTGCGCTATGCCAGCCTCGACGACATCGCAATCTGGGGGGTGCTTGCGCTGATCCTGCTCGATTGGGAGCGCGTCGGCCGGCAGGTCGCCTTCCTCGCCGCCTTCGCGGTCGCGACCTGGGCGATCCGCCGGCTGATGCAGCGAATCCCCGAGGCCGATCGCTGGTATGTCAGCCTGATCTGGTTAGCGGCCTGTGGGTTCGCCGCCGACTGGGCGGGGCTGCATTATATGGTCGGCGCGTTCCTGTCGGGCGCGGTGCTCGATTCGAAATGGTTCGACGAGGAAGCGATGGACCGCTTCCGCGGCACCATCCTGCTCACCGTGATGCCGGTATTCTTCCTCTCGACCGGGCTTCGCACCCAATGGGGGGTCGGCGGCGTCGCGGTGTTCGGCGCGGCGGCGTTGCTGCTGGCGGCGTCGGTCGGCGGCAAGCTACTCGGCGTCGGCATCGCCGGGCGGATCCTCAAATGGGCGCCGGGCGAGGCCTCGACCATCGGCTGGCTGCTCCAGACCAAGGCGCTGATCATGATCATCTTCGCCAACATCCTGCTCGACCGGCAGATCATCACCAACGAGACCTTCACCGCCTTGCTGCTGATGGCAGTGGCGAGCACGATGCTGACGGTGCCGATCGTCGCGCCGAAGCTGAAACGGGTGACGGGGTTGGTGGGGCGAACCTCTTAAATCCTCCCCCGCCAGGGGGAGGGGGACCAGCGAAGCTGGTGGAGGGGGAGGACACGAGCGGCGTGTTGGCGTCCGCCCCCTCCACCACCGCTTCGCGGCGGTCCCCCTCCCCCTTGCGGGGGAGGATTATGATTAGTCCAAGTTCGGCCGCAGCCAACGTTCGGCCTGCGCCAGATCCACCCCGCGCCGCCCGGCATAATCCTCGAGCTGGTCGCGCCCGACGCGCGCGACGCCGAAATACGAAGCCTCGGGATGCCCGAAGTAGAACCCCGACACCGCCGCCGTCGGCCACATCGCAAAGCTTTCGGTCAGCGTCAGTCCGGTGGTCGTGGGCGCGTCGAGCAGGTCGAACAGCATCGGCTTGGCCGAATGATCGGGGCAAGCCGGATAGCCAGGCGCCGGGCGGATGCCGCGATATTGCTCGCGGATCAGCGCCTCGGTGGTCAATTGCTCGCCCTCGGCATAGCCCCACAATTCCTGCCGCACATGCTGGTGCAACCGCTCGGCAAAGGCTTCGGCGAAGCGATCGGCCAGCGCCTTGAGCAGGATGTCCTGATAATCGTCATGCTGGCTCTTGAAGCGCGCGATATGCTCGTCGATCCCGTGGATGCCGACGGCAAACCCGCCGATCCAGTCGCCATTGGGGTCGACGAAATCGGCGAGGCACATGTTGGGCCGCCCCTCGCGCTTGGCGATCTGCTGGCGCAGGAAGGGGAAGCGGGTTTCATGCGCGTGCCCCTCCCCGTTCGTTTCGAGCGAAGTCGAGAAACCGTGGTCGAGTGCAGGCTTCTCGACTTCGCTCGAAGCGAACGGTTGGGTTTTCCGGTCTGCAGTCACCACCACATCATCGCCATCCCGAACGCACGGCCACAGCCCAACCACCCCGCGCGCGGTGAGCCATTTCTCTGCCACGATCGTATCGAGCATCGCCTGCGCATCGGCGTACAGCGACCGCGCACTCTCCCCCACAATCTCGTCATCGAGGATCGCGGGAAAATTGCCCGCCAGCTCCCACGAACGGAAGAACGGCGTCCAGTCGATCACCTCGCGCAGATCGCTCAAGTCCCAGGCGTCGAACACATGCAGCCCCGGCTGCTTAGGCGCGCTGGGCTTCAGCGAAAAATCGGCAACGAAACCATTGGCGCGCGCGGCTTCGAGCGGGATCAGCTCGCTCTGCCCCTTGTTCGCGCGCGCGACCCGCACCGCTTCATATTCGTCGGCGATCTTGGCGACATAGTCGTTGCGCTGGGTATCGCTCACCAGCGTAGTGGCAACGCCCACCGCGCGGCTGGCGTCGAGCACATGCACCACCGGCCCGTCATAGACAGGCGAGATCCGCAGCGCGGTATGCACCTTCGACGTCGTCGCGCCGCCGATCAGCAGCGGCATCGTCATCCCAGCGCGCTTCATCTCCTCGGCAACGGTCACCATCTCGTCGAGCGAGGGCGTGATCAGCCCCGACAGCCCGATCATGTCGGCATCATTCTCGTTCGCCGCCTCGATGATCTTGGGCCAGGGCACCATCACGCCAAGATCGACCACGTCGAAGCCGTTGCACTGCAGCACCACGCCGACGATGTTCTTGCCGATGTCGTGGACGTCGCCCTTCACCGTGGCCATGATGACCTTGCCCTTGCCCTTGGCACCGGGCTCCTTGGCCGCCTCGATATAGGGCAGCAGATGCGCCACCGCCTTCTTCATCACGCGCGCCGATTTCACCACCTGCGGCAGGAACATCTTGCCGCTGCCGAACAGGTCGCCGACGACGTTCATGCCGTCCATCAACGGCCCCTCGATCACCTCGATCGGGCGCGCGAATTGCAACCGCGCCTCTTCGGTATCGTCGACGACATGCAGGTCGATTCCCTTGACCAGCGCATGTTCGAGCCGCTTGGTCACGCTCCAGCCGCGCCATTCGGCGGCGGCCTTTTCGGCGACGACGTCGGTGCCCTTGAAGGTTTCGGCAAGCGCGATCAGCCGCTCGGTGGCGTCGGGATCGCGGTTGAGGATGACATCCTCGCACGCCACTCGCAGCTTTGGGTCGATCTGGTCGTAAATGTCGAGTTGCCCGGCATTGACGATCGCCATGTCCATCCCCGCCGGGATCGCATGGTACAGAAAGATGCTGTGCATCGCTTTGCGCACCGGCTCGTTGCCGCGGAACGAGAAGGACAAATTGGACAAGCCGCCCGAGATATGGACATGCGGGCAGCGCGCCTTGATCTCGCGGCACGCCTCGATGAAATCGACGCCGTAGTTGTTATGCTCTTCGATCCCCGTCGCGACCGCGAAGACATTGGGGTCAAAGATGATGTCTTCGGGCGGGAAGCCGATCCCGGTCAGCAGCTTGTAGGCGCGTTCGCAAATCTCGACCTTGCGCTCCTTGGTGTCGGCCTGTCCAACTTCGTCGAACGCCATCACCACCACCGCCGCGCCATAGGCCATGCACTTGCGCGCCTGCTCCAGGAACTGCGCCTCGCCTTCCTTCATGCTGATCGAATTGACGATCGGCTTGCCGCTGACGCACTTCAGCCCCGCCTCGATCACCGACCATTTCGAGCTGTCGACCATCACCGGCACCCGCGCGATATCGGGCTCGGCCTGGATCAGCTTCAGGAACGTCGTCATCGCATAATGCGCGTCGAGCAATCCCTCGTCCATGTTGACGTCGATCACCTGCGCGCCGCTTTCGACCTGCTGGCGCGCGACCTCGACCGCGGCGGCATAATCGTCCGCCATCACGAGCTTCTTGAACCGCGCCGAGCCGGTGACGTTGGTGCGTTCGCCGATATTGACGAAATGGGTCGAGGAGGGGGTGGTCATTGTAAATCCTAATTCGTCATCCCGGCGAAAGCCGGGACCCAGGGTCGCCGGCGACGCCGCACTTGGCTCTGGCCCCGGCCTTCGCCGGGGTGACGGGAAAATCAGGCCGCCATCACGAACGGCTCCAACCCGGCAAGCTTGGTCTGCACCGGCGGCACCGGCATCGTGCGCGGCGGCAGCCCGGTCACCGCATCGGCGATCGCCTTGATATGCGCCGGCGTCGATCCGCAGCAGCCACCCAGCACGTTCACCTGCCCCGCATCGGCCCATTCCTTGACCAGGCCCGCGGTGGTCACCGGCATCTCGTCATATTCGCCCAGCTCGTTGGGCAGGCCGGCATTGGGATAGACCATGATCAGCGTATCGGCGGTGTCGGACAGCGTGCGGACATGCGGCCGCAGCTGCTCGGCGCCGAACGAGCAATTGAGCCCGATCGTCAGCGGCCGCGCATGGCGGACCGCGCACCAGAACGCCTCGACGGTATGCCCCGACAAATTGCGTCCCGACAGGTCGGTCAGCGTCATCGACAGCATGATCGGCACGTCGCGCCCCAGGTCGTTGCCCGCCTCGATCGCCGCCATGATGCCTGCCTTGGCGTTGAGCGTGTCGAACACCGTCTCGATCAGGATGAAATCGGCCCCGCCTTCGAGCAGCGCGTCGATCTGCTCGCGATACACGTCTTTCAGATAATCGAAATCGATCTCGCGAAACCCCGGATCGTTGACGTCGGGGCTCAGCGACAGCGTCTTGTTGGTCGGCCCGATCGCGCCCGCGACGAAGCGCGGACGGCCATCCTTGGCCGCGAATTCATCGGCCAGCCGCCGTGCCAGCTTCGCGCTCTCGACATTGATCTCGCGCACCAGCCCCTCGGCGCCGTAATCGGCCTGGCTGATCCGGTTGGCCGAAAAGGTGTTGGTCTCGGCGATGTCGGCCCCCGCCTCGAAATAGGCGCGGTGGATCGATTCGGGCACTTCGGGCTTGGTCAGCGCGAGGATGTCATTGTTGCCCTTTTGGTCGCGGCCGAGCGTCAGCGTGCCGGCATAATCGGCCTCGGACAGCTTCCAGTTCTGGATCTCGGTGCCGAACGCGCCGTCGGTGATGAGGATACGCTGCGCTGCCTGCGCGAGGAATTGTTGGCGTGGGGTCATGGTTTCGTCACCCCAGCGAAAGCTGGGGTCTCCCGGTTAGATTGCGTGCCCTTGCGGCACGAGACCCCAGCTTTCGCTGGGGTGACGGTAGGTTGTTCAAGCCGCCACGCGCGCCTCGCCCGGCTGCGGCCGAAGCCCCAGCAGGTGGCAGATCGCATAGCTCAATTCGGCGCGGTTGAGCGTGTAGAAGTGCAGATGCCGCACCCCGCCGGCGTACAGCTTGCGGCTAAGCTCCGCCGCCAGCGTCGCCGACACCAATTGCCGCGCGTCGGGGAGCGAATCGAGCCCTTCGAACAGCCGCCCCATCCATTGCGGCACGTCGGTGCCGCACATCGCCGACATCCGCTGGACCGCCGCGAAATTGGTCACCGGCATGATCCCCGGCACCAGCTCGGCCTTGATCCCCGCCGCTGCCGCGGCATCGCGGAAGCGGAAGAAGGTCTCGGCCTCGAAGAAAAACTGCGTAATCGCCTGGTTCGCGCCGGCATCGAGCTTGCGCTTGAGGTTGTCGAGATCGGCGGCAAGGTCGGCCGAATCGGGATGCCCCTCGGGATAGGCGGCGACCGACAGTTCGAACGGATGCAACCGCCGCAGCCCCTCGACCAAAGCCGCGGCATTTTCGTACCCGTCGGGGCGCGGCTCGAACTTCGCACCCGGCGTCGGCATGTCGCCGCGCAGCGCGACGATGTGGCGCACGCCCGCCGCCCAATATTCCTCGGCCACCGCATCGATCTCGGCGCGGCTTGCCTCGACGCAGGTCAGATGCGCCGCGGCGGGGATCGGCGTCTCGCGCGCGATCCGCGCCACCGTCGCGTGGGTCCGCTCGCGGGTCGAGCCGCCGGCGCCATAGGTTACCGACACGAAGCGCGGATTGAGCGGGGTCAGCGTCTCGACCGACTGCCACAAGGTCGCTTCCATCTTCTCGTTCTTGGGCGGGAAGAATTCGAACGACACCGCGCAATCGCCCGCGACATCGGCGAACAAGGGCGCATCCAATGCGCGCCGGGCTTCCTCGAGCTGTCCAACCGACAGGGTCATGCCGCAACCTCCAATTTACGCAGCCCAGCCCCTTCGGGGCGTTTGCGGGCCAACCATAGTTTCACCGTGAGTTCGCCGCCTTCGAGCGTCTCGGTCTGCACCGGCGCCAGCCCGGCGGTGGCGAACCACCCCAATATCTGTTCGTCCGAAAAGCCCAGCCGCGCATGCGCATCGCGCAGCCGCAACTCTTCGCGCTCGTGCGGCGCGAAATCGACGATCAGCAGCCGCCCGCCGGGTGCCAGCACCCGCCCCGCCTCGACGATCGCGGCGCCGGGCTGCTGCGCGAAATGGAGCACATGATGCAGGATCGCGGCATCGGCATCACCATCGCCCAGCGGAAGCGCGTACAGATCGGCCTGCCGCAGCTCGGCATGGTCGAGCCCACGCTCGGCGAGCTTGGCGCGCGCCAGCCGCAGCATCTCCGACGACCGGTCGATCCCCAGCGCCCGCGCCGCGCGCGGCCCGAACAGCTCGAGCATCCGCCCGGTGCCGGTGCCGATGTCGATCAGCTGATCGATCGCGCCGTCGCCCAGCACGCGCAACATCGCCGCCTCGACCTCGCTGTCGGCGACGTGGAGCGAGCGGATCGCGTCCCACTGCCCGGCATTCGCCTCGAACCATTCGGCCGCCGATGCGGCGCGATCGGCGCGCACCGCCGCCAGCCGCGCGCTGTCGGCGACCGCCCAATGATCGGGCGAATCCTCGCTCCAGGCGTCGAGCGCGTCGAGCACCGGCCGCACCCGCCGCGCCGCGCCCAGCGCCACGAACACCCAGCTGCCCTCCTTGCGCCGCGCCGCGAGCCCCGCGTCGCACAATATCTTCACATGCCGGCTGACGCGCGGCTGGCTTTGCCCCAGCACCTGCGCCAGTTCGCCGACCGACAATTCCATCGACCGCAGCAGCGCAAGGATGCGCAGCCGGGTCGAGTCCGCCAGGGCACGGAAGGTTTCGGTTGCGGTGTCCATGTCGCGACATATAAAGATATCTTTATATGTGGTCAATCGAAGTGTTCGGGCATCGGCCGATCGGGGTCCCCACACGCGGCTCATCGCGCTTCGCCTTGCACGAAGGCCCGCAGCCGCATAGCGTCGCGCCGGCTTTGCCCTCAGCGGGCCAGTATTTGTTTCGAAGAAAGGGAAATCCCATGAAGAACCTGTTCCTGCTGCCGATCGTCGCCGCAGCCGCACTCGGCCTCGCCGCTTGCAGCGAAAACGCGCAGAACGAGACCGGCGAAGCCGCCAACGCGATCGCCACCGATGTCGAGACGACCACCAGCGAAGCCGCGTCGGACGTCGAAGCCGCCAGCGAAGAAGCCTTCGGCGCCGCCGAGAACGGCCTCGACCAGGCCGGCCAGTCGATCGAGAACGCCGGCGACCGCACCGAAGCCGCTGCCGACAACGCAGCGCGCGAGACCGGCGAAGAAGTCGAGGAAGCCGGCCGCGACATGCAGAACTGATCGCATCCGCCAAAGGATCGATTGCACGGGGGGCTGCGTTGGAAGACGCGGCCCCTTTTGTTTTGCCCCTTCGTTCCCCCTTCCCCGAGCCTTGCGAGGATGATGATGCGTCCGATCTTGCCGTTGCTGCTCTCGCTGGCGCTCGCCGGCTGCGGCGACCCCGCCGCCACCGCGCCGGGCGGTGTCAGCCCCGACGAAGCGCGCGAACTCAACGAGGCCGCCGAGATGCTCGACGCCAACAGCGTGTCGCTTGACGCCATCGCCCCCGATGCCGTCGCCAACGAAGGAACCGCGCCATGACCGATCGCCACCCCGCCCCCAACGATCCCAGGACGCTCGGGTCCACCGATATGCAGACCCCGCCGATGATCCTGGGCGGCAACGTCTTCGGCTGGACCGCCGACGAGCCGACCAGCTTCGCGATCCTCGATCGCTTCGTCGAGCGCGGCGGCACGATGATCGACACCGCCGATGGCTATTCGGCCTGGGTGCCCGGCCACCAGGGCGGTGAATCCGAGGCGCTGATCGGCCGCTGGCTCAAGCAATCGGGCAAGCGCGACAAGGTATTGATCGCCACCAAGGTCGGCATGCTCCCCGGCGAGGGCGGCACCGGCCTCGCCCCCGCGCGCATCGCCGCCGCGGCGCGCGCCTCGCTCGACCGGCTCGGCATCGACCGCATCGACCTCTATTACGCGCACCAGGACGATCCCGAGGTGCCGCAGGCCGAGGTGCTCGCAGCGTTCGGCGAGCTGATCGACGCGGGGCTGGTGCGCGAGATCGGCGCGTCGAACTTCGGTGCGATGCGGCTCAAATCGGCGCTCGACCTCGCGCGCGAACAGGGTCTGCCGCATTACCGCGTGCTCCAGCCCGAATATAATCTGGTCAGCCGCCACAAGTTCGAAGGCGAGCTGCAGAATCTGTGCGTCGAGCACAACATCGGCGTCGCGCCCTATTACGGCCTCGCCTCGGGCTTCCTCACCGGCAAATATCGCAAGCCCGAAGACTTCGGCCAGAGCGTGCGCGGCGGCGGCATGGCGAAGCTGCTCGAAGGCAAGGGCGCCGAGGTGCTGAGCGTGATGGACACGATCGCCACCGAAACCGGCGCCACCCACGCCCAGATCGCGCTCGCCTGGCTAGCCGCACAGGAAGGCGTCGTCGCCCCGATCGCCAGCGCGACGAGCGTGGCGCAGCTCGACGAACTGATCGACGGCTGGGAACTGAAGCTGAGCGAAGACCAGCTGGAGGCGTTGAACGAAGCCAGAGTCTAACTTCTAAAAGCCCTCTCCCGCCTGCGGGAGAGGGTTGGGTGAGGGCCTTCTTCTTCTACTCCCAAAGAAGAAAATACCCTCACCGCTGCGACTAGGGGCCGCAAGAGCGCCCCCAAGTCTCGCCCCCTCTTCCGGCAGCGGGAGAAGGGGAAATGCCCCATTCACCCAAACCCCGTTACCCCAAACCCATGCCCTACACCCCAGCCACCCCCCGCGACCGAACCGCCTCAGCGCTGGCCGCGCTGGCGCTCCCCGCGCTGCTGGCCTGGGTCCTGATCGACGGGCTGCAGGTGCGCCTCCCCGCCCCCGTCGCCGACACGCTCAACCTCTTCACCATCCCCCCCGAACCCGCGCCGCCGCCGCCAGCGCGGATCGAGCCCAACCCCGTCGCCGACACCCGTCCCGAGGGCGAGGCATCGCCCCCCAACCTCCGCTCGCGCGCCACCGAACTGGTGGCCCCGCCGCCCGAAATCCGCCTGCCGATCCCCCCGCCCCCGGTAATCGTCGCACCCAAGGCGGGCACCGGCGCCGACACCTCCACCGGCAGCGCCGAGATCGTCGGCCCCGGCACCGGCGCGGGCGGCGTGGGCGACGGCACCGGCAGCGGCGGGCGCGGCGATGGCGACGGCGCGGGAGGATCGCAGACCCCGCCGGTCTGGCGCAGCGGCCGGATGAGCAACAACGACTTCCCGCGCGCCGCGATCGAGGCGGGGCTCAGCGGCACGGTAGAGATCGCCTACACCGTCCTCCCCAACGGCCGCGTCGCCGATTGCGAGATCACCCGCTCGAGCGGCTATGCGATCCTCGACCAGACCACCTGCCGCCTGATCACCCGCCGCTACCGCTTCGACCCCTCGCGCGACGCAAGCGGCCGCCCGGTACCCTCGACGCTGGTCGAGAAGCACGAATGGATTTTCGAGCGGGTGGAAGAGGATGACTAAAGGGGATGAAGGTTGAGCGCCCCTAGGGTGAGGACTCATTGGTCATAGCCAGAAGAATACGGTGACAGCGAGAGCGACGGCGGAGCAGAAGCCGGTTGGGCAACGGTCGTAGCGGATAGCGACGCGGAGCCGTGATTTCCGGCCTTGGGATGCGGGGTTCGATGCCCTTGGCTTGCCGAGCGTCCCTGAACCAGTCGGCGTCATAGCCAGGATCGCCGAGCAGCCATTGCGCCTTCGGCCGATCGTCCAGCAGCGCGGCTGCACCGATGTAGTCGCTGACCTGTCCGGCGGTCATCAAGAAGCTGAGCGGGCGCCCCTTCGCATCGCTGACGGCGGGCAGCTTGGGGTTCATGCCACTTATGGTGCGGACAAACAGGCGCCCGAAATCCCCTCCATCATGCGCAGGAACACGCCCCGCTCGCCCCACCACTTCCACCGGTTGAACCGCGTCTTGTGCGGTCCATAAGCGCTGGGCGCATCCCGCCACCGCATCCCACCATTGCGGTTGACGAAGACGATGCCGCTCAACACCCGTCGATCATGGACACGAGGTCTGCTGTGGCTTTTGGGAAAATACGGTTGCAGGCGAGCCATCTGCTCATCCGTCAGCCAGGACAGGTCGCTCATCCCAGGCCTCCTTGCGAAGCCCGAATCAGATCGCACGCCTCACATCAATGGGTCCTGGCCCTAGTCCGGCCAGCCAAATATGATGTGCCACTAGCGCGGTAAGGTGCCGCTTTATGCCAGCAAAATAAAAAAAGGGACGGCATTTAAGGATGCCGCCCCAGTTGGGGGAGAACGTCAAAAGTTCGAGCGAAGGCCAACTACGAAGTTACGACCAGCGAAGCTGCCGTTGTAGGGCCTGGCTTCCTGATTGCCGAACCGCGACAAGGATACCTGTTGCAGCAGATTCTGGGCCTGAACGGTAATGGCAGCCTTTGGATAGAATGGCAGCGGAAACGATAGCTGTGCGTCCAAATAGTCCGTCGCGATGTTGTAGTTGTCGGCACCCGGAACGTTATCGCACGGGCAAACAAAGGCAAGCGTTGCATCACGATGCACGTAGGACAGGCGCACCTGGAAGATCTTTGATTCATAATATCCGGTAAGATTGTAGGTCCAGGGGGCCAGCCCAGCAAGTAGAGCGTTAGGATTGAAACCAGCGGGTACGTTACCACTAAGCGACTGCTTGATATGAGTAACGTTGGCGTTGAACCCGAGGCCTTTGAACAGGAAGTCGAGCGGCTGCACCCACTGGAACTCTTGCCCGGCTAGGTTGATGACCAGATCAGAGTTGTCACGTTGCGACACCTGTATAGTCGCGACATCAGGGCCGCCAAGCGAATTAATCCCTTCCTGTTGGCGCGTCGTTAGGCGGTCGAAATTGATGTTAAGCGTATTGAACGGTTGCTGGGTACGAAGGACGAAGGGATAGTTGTAGATTCGCTTCCACCATGCGTTGAAAGTCAGCACCGTTCGCGAGCGCGGATACCATTCGATACCGACGTCGAAATTGTCCGCCGTGAACGGCTGAAGCTCCGGATTGCCAAGGTCGTAGTTTGTCGCATCGAGGTTCAGCGAGAAACCGGGCAACAAATCGGCCGGGCTGACCCCGGTAACCGTCTTGGCACCAGCACCGCGCAGCACGAGGTCAGGCCGCAGGAAGAGCGCGAAGTTCGCACTCGGCAAGAAATTATCATACTCGTTGGAGAATGCCCGGATCGTTGGACCGGTGCCGTCGTTCAAAATAAAGTCGTTGACCCGGCCGTTGGCACTTTGAAACGTACGTGCGTAACGCAGCCCTGCGTTGGCTCTAAGTTCCATGCCGAACAGCTCGTTTCGCCCGTCCAGCATAAAATAGGCCGCGTCGGTATCTTCCTTAAGATCCCTCCGCGCAAAGGAACCAAGATAGCTTTCCGCAGTTTCGCCGGGATTAATGCCATTACGGAAATAGTCTAGATCGACGGTCTGCGCAATCTTGTCAAAGTCCGGAACCAGCCACCCATTATCGAACCCGGCGTTGAACGGCGCGCCTTTGAACAATTCCATCGAAGGCAATTCGATCATGTAATTGGGCAGTTCAGAGTCGGGGATTGCCTCGACCAGCGAAGGTCGCTGTGACGCAAAGGTTGATCCACAGAAGCCCCGTGTGAAGCACCCGGCGATCTGGCCTCCCGCCCAAGCGCTAATCCGGCGATCAAACACATTTTTCATATACCCGACAGACCATTGGAAGCTGTCTACGTCGCCCCCGATAAGATCGAACCGGATCGATTTTTGCTCAAGGTCTTGCTGGGAAACGCCGTTTCGGCCTTCCTGCCAGAAGTAATCACGGTAGGTGGGCAGATCGAGATTGGTTTCGATCGACGGTGTCAGGTCGCCGGGATTATAGTTATAGTATCCGACTTGGCCGGTGTTGTTCGGCGTCAGATTTACGGCGGGCGTGCTTGCCGGCGCCGGCGTTCCTGCAGGGTGGAACGAAAGCGGGATCGTGGGTCGCGCGGACTGAATCGTGTACTGAAGCGACTCGTTAAGCAGGTTGGCGCTGTTCATCATGCCCGACACGTTGAATCGCAACGTAGGTGACACGTCCCATTCCATCGCCGCTGAGCGGTAAAACAGGTCGGAAGGCGTGTTGCCGCCGTCCGACTGGTTAAGGAAATAGGTATTCGCAAACGTGCCGGAGGTCAGCACGCGATCGTCGTTCAATTCGAAGTCGACTGGGATTTGATTGTTGTAGCTTCGCACCACCATCATCAATTGATGTTGTTTGAACTCGTTCTTGACGTCACTAAACAAGAAATCAGCCCGGAAGCGCAGAGATTCGATAGGCCGGTATTCCAGGTTCACGAGGCCGCCGGTACGCTGGCGCGTGCCGATGGTCTGTTCGGCTCGCATCAGGCGCGGGACAAGCGCAAAGCTCAAATCTTGGCAACTCAGACCCGAGGTGCCGCCCGGCGCCCCATCCAGACATTGAGTCAGTGGCGAGCCCTGTGCCCCAAGGCCGAGCGATGCGGGAACGTTTCCTGGAACTCGGGCCAGCGTGGCTCCCGCACCACGGCCATAGCCGCCAGTAGCAGGGTTGCCAGAATTACATCCACGCGCGATGCCCGCGGTGTTGTTGGGGCAGGCACCTACGGCCAATGTCGTCCACCCAATCGTGTCGAAGTTTTCGCTGCGATAATCGCGCTTCGCCCACGCCACGGCGCCAAGGATGCCGAACTCGCCGATGCCGGTGTCGAAGCGGTTGCTGACGATCAGTGCCGCGCGCGGCGTGGTGGTGCCGCTCGCATCCTGATACTGCGCCTGCGCCTGCAGGCTGATGTTAAACCCCTTGCGGTCAAACGCGCGCAGCGGCTGAAGGTCAATCACCCCCGCCGTGCCGCCCTCGACGGTGCTGGCGGTCGGCGATTTGCTTAAGGTCAAGCGGCGGAATAGTTCGTTGGGCAGCACGTCCAAGCCCGATCCGCGGCCTTCGTTGCCCGAATAGGCAGAGGTGGTCGTCGCGAAACCGTTGATTGTTGTGACGGTGAAGCCAGCGCTTAAACCGCGCACGTTGACAGTCGTCCCCTCGCCTGACCGGTCGCGATCAATGACGACGCCGGGCAAACGCTGCAACGATTCGGCGAGGTTAAGGTCGGGAAACTTGCCGACATCTTCGGCGTAGATGGAGTCGATGAAGTTGGTGGCGTTCTTTTTGGCGTTGGCCGAGTCTTCAAGAGACCGCCGATAGCCGGTGATAATGATGTCGCCTTCAGCACCAACCTGGTTCCCAGTGCCCGTACCGCCCGACTGCTGGGCACCAATGCCGCCGTCATCGACCGCGGTACCGCCGGCACCGGGTGACTGGCCAGTGGTGGCTTGAGTGGATGCGTCATCAGCCGATGTCGTGGAGCTACCGCCTTGCGTCACGCCGGTTTCGTCACGGCTAGTCGTTGTCGTTGGATCCGCCTGGATGCCGGTAGTAGTGCGAGGTGCTGGCGCTGGTGTCGGCCGGGCGGACTGCGGTGTCGCGGAAACCACCGGCATGGTCTGGGCAGCGGCGAACTGCGAGCTTGCCGCAACAATAATGCTAGGGTCGGGACTCATAACCACCAGGTGACGGCTGCCACGAGGTAGATTGCGCCGAGGAAGTTGGTGGCAAGTTTGTCGTAGCGGGTGGCGATGCGCCGATAATCCTTGAGGCGGCAGAACATGCGCTCGATAGCGTTCCTGCCTTTGTAGAGCGTGCGGGAGAAGCAGCTTTTCCAGCGCCGGTTCACCTTGGAGGGGATGTTGGGCACGGCACCCTGGCGCTCGATCAGGTCGCGGATCGCATTGCTGTCATACGCCTTGTCGGCCAGCACGATGGTGCGTGGCGCGAGATCGTTGAGCAGGACATCAGCAGCACGGCAGTCGGCGACGTTACCGCCGGTCAGCAGGAAGCGGAGCGGGCGGCCTTGACCGTCGGTGAGCGCGTGGAGCTTGCTGTTGCGACCGCCTCTGCTGATCCCGATTGCCTGGACGAGCGCCCCCCTTTTCCGCCGCCCGCCGAGCGGTGGGCCTTCATATGCGTGCTGTCGATCAGGACTTCGGCGGGCGGTCCACCCGCTGCCGCCAGCGTGACGAACATCTCTTGCCAGACGCCTTTCGCCGCCCACCGCACGAACCGGTTGTAGAGCGTCTTTCTCGGACCGTAGCAGGCCGGTGCATCGACCCAGCGCCCGCCCGATTTGACCACATGGATGATGCCGCTGATCACCCGTCGGTCATCTACCCGCGCAACACCGCGCACCTTGTCCGGCAACAATGGCCGAAGCCGCTCGAACTGCTCCTCGCTCAACCAGAACTCGCTCAAATCCACGCTCCTGCTGTTGCCGAGCCTGAATCACATTCGCGCCCCAAAGGGTATCCGATTTATGGGTCCCGACCCTAGTCGTCGCCATGAAGCGCGATACGCGACCGGCGGATTTATTTAGGCTTGCTCGCATTTTCCCTCTCCAGACAGCGCAATTTTGCGTCAGCATGTTCGCAGGAGATCGGCATTGTCTTGCGAATTAAGGGTAACGCTGGCTATTGTCTTCGCGTTACCAGGAAATTTGCCGACTTCCCTTTGATAGCGCAAACATGAAGGGCTGCTGCGAATTGGTCAAGCCAATTTTATCGCAGTTTTTTCGGACGTTGAGGGAATTATTACCGCTTGGCGGCAGCCTCGAGCCGCGCCCGTCCAATGAGTTGGAGCTCCGTCGCCACGAGCAGGTCATCGGTAACGCGTTGCAGATGGACATGCATTGCCTGACGCGCTCCAGCAGCGTCGTTCGCGCGGAGCGCCTCCACTATCGATTGGTGTTCATCGATTCGTGGGTGGACACCCTCATGTTGCGCTTGGGCGAACATGTGAACACTCAAAGGGGACTGCTCGCGAATGTCCCAGAGCGCTCCCACAAACGAATGAACAACCGTGTTCCCGGTGGCTTCCGCAATCAATAGATGGAATTTTCGGTCCAGGACCCGCGCCTCGTCAGAGGCTGGAGGAACGGACGTCATCTCCATCAACGTATCGTCCAATCGCGCGATCATGCTTTCGGTGATGGCGGTTGCGGCAAGGGCTGCCGCTTCCCCCTCAACAAGGACCCGAGCCTCAACCAGCTCGAATGCACCGACGTCCAGCTCGGCCGTCGCCATCTCAAGGGGATTCAAGAATGTCACGTAAATGCCGGAGCCATGTCGAGCTTCGACTAGTCCTCGCATCTCAAGCGCTATCATCGCTTCGCGGATCGTTGGACGGCTGACGCCGAATCTGTCTGCCAAATCGCGTTCTGCGGGAAGGCGAGATCCTGCAGGATGGACATTCTCTTTGATCTCAAGGGCGATCTGCTCGGAGATCTGCTGGTATAGTTTACGGCCAACGCTGTGCATGCGGGCTTCCTCTCACGAGCGTCCGCAGCGCGCAAGACGTCGACTGCGGCTCGCAACCCGGCATCCGTGCGGTCCTATGCAGACCGTTGCCCTGCCGAACCAAGACCTTTGAACCTGCTTCCCCTTCGGGTAGCGGCGTCGGGCGACCCGTGCACCGGGAAGATTACGGTTGAACCCGCCCCGGGTCTGGAAGAAAGGGCCAACGCCATGTTGATGCAGCAGACAATGCGCTGGTTCGGCCCGTCGGATCCTGTCGGGCTAGGGCACATCCGGCAAGCCGGTGCCTCCGGGATCGTCACCGCACTCCACGAGGTTCCCAACGGCGAGGTTTGGCCGTTGGCGGCAATCGCCGAACGTCGGAAGATAATCGAGGCGGCAGGCCTAGAATGGTCGGTGGTGGAGAGCCTGCCGGTCCACGAAGGTCTAAAGCAGCGCAGCGACGATTGGGGCCGACTGGTTGCCGCCTATTGCGAAAGCCTGCGCAACCTCGCCGCGGGCGGCATCACGGTGGTGACCTACAACTTCATGCCGCTGCTGGATTGGACGCGGACTGATCTTGCCTTTGAGCTGCCCGACGGCGCGCGCGCGCTCCGTTTTGATTGGATCGCGGTTGCCGCGTACGACATTCACATTCTCCGGCGCCCCGGCGCCGAGGCGGACTACGATGACGCTGTGCGCGTTGCGGCGCAGGAGTTGCATTCTGCAATGAATGAACGGGAACGGCGGCAGCTTGAGCGCAACATCATAGCCGGGCTGCCCGGCAGCGAGGCAAGCTTCAACTCGGTACAGTTCCTTGAGGCAATTAACGGCTACTGCGATATTGACGCCCACCAACTGCGGGCGAACCATCACGCCTTCCTTCGTGCGGTGTGCCCGATTGCCCAGGAGGTTGGTATCCGATTGGTCGTCCATCCCGACGATCCCCCTTTCCCCATCTTCGGCCTGCCGCGGGTGGTCAGTACCGGGGGGGACCTGGACCAGTTGTTCGCGGCTGTCCCAGAAGAGTCGAACGGCCTGTGCTTCTGCACGGGATCCTTCGGTGCGCGCGAGGACAACGATCTCCCCGGCATGGTTCGGCGCTTCGGGGATCGTATTGGCTTCCTCCACCTCCGTTCCGTCCAGAGGGAAGAGGGGCGCTCGTTCCATGAGGCGCCGCATCTCGACGGTTCGGCAGGCATGGCGGAGGTGGTTGCAGCCGTCCACGAGATCTCCATCCGGGAGGCACGCAGCATCCCGATGCGGCCGGACCACGGCCATCAGATGCTCGACGACCTCCAGCGCAAGTCGTCCCCCGGTTATTCGCTGCTCGGACGAATGCGAGGTCTTGCCGAACTGCGCGGGCTCGAGCGCGGCGTCGCATATCGAGCGGTCGGCTTGCGCAAGGTTTGATGTGATTCACTTGGTTCGGCAGGAACGATTACAATAGCAGGGTGGCCGCGGTTCATCTGGCTTTCCCGAAAACGAACGTTCGGTGAGATGGCAGCCACCGAATTGTTACCCTCCCTGCCATCGATGCGGGCATTTTCGCAGAATTTGTTAACAATTGCGCTTTGCCCCAAATATGCCGTTGAAGATGGAGTTGTGAGAATGTCGAGGTAGCGCTTGAACCTCCGGTTTCCGGACACAGACTGCTTTCGTTGGGTCTGCAAACCGCAGCTTTCCCCGAATCGTTTGCCGAAGCCTAGCAGTCGGCAAGCAGCACGAATTTAGTCATTGGGCATCCGCGCACGGCGGTTCCAATTTTGGCGGTCCATCGCCCCAATCCGACGCAAAACACCTCGGGCAGCTGATGGTACTTTCGATGGCATCCAGGGTCAGCGATGGTGTTTTGACGCGCGCGTGAGGGCTATGGGATCGCGCATTCTTGTGATTCTTACCGGGATCGGCCTTTGCAACGATTTTTCGATCGGACGGCAGGGGCTTGGCGGCGATGTGGCCCATACGGGCCGTGGCACGTTATCGCGTCGACGATCACCAAAAGGCACAGCGATAACGACTTACCCTTTAAGCGGACCGGCTACCGTCTACGTGCCCAAAGCGTTGAACGACGCGACTTCAGAAGCGGATGGGCAAGACACCCTCGAAGAATGCGCGGCTATCGTTTTCGGGTCTGTCATCGGACATACGGCAATCGGTTTCCATCGAAATGGATCATCTTGACCTGAGGTTCAGACCACAGAAAATTGGGGGCAGCGCGCTGTCGGCGCTGGTCCGGCGTGGCGTGGGGGTGCGGGCGCTGGTCCGCAGCGGCCCGCCGGCCGCGGCGCAGGATGCCGTGCGCGCGCGTGGCGGTGCACCGGTCCCGGCCGATTTTGCCGATCACGCTGCGCTCTCGGATGCGCTGGATGGTGAGAGTGCGTCGTCTCGGTCCTGAACGGGCCGCAGCCGGTCATTCTCGATCTCCAAGCCCCACTGCTCGATGCGGCGGTCGCGGCGGGCGTACCCCGTTTCATCCCGTCAACTTTTTGCTAGGCTTCACCAAGACCCGCCCCGGCGACAATCGCAACATGGACCTTCGGCGGCGCTTCATGGCGCGCGTCGATGCAGCGCCGATCCGCGCAACCTCGATCCTCAACGGTGCCTTCGCGGACCTGTTAACCGGCGAAGCGCCGATCGCACTGCCACGCATCCACCGAAATCCAAGGACCAAGTTACGCTTATCAGTCTGCCCGAAACGTCACAGTCACCATATCGGAATAGTAGCCGGCCCCAGCATGTTGCTGCGGGCCGACGACAAAGTCTAACGGCACCGACATTTCATTCTGACCGAACACAGACAGCGATTGCCATCCTGTGCCGGTCAGATCGACCGGGACTCCCGCCAGCGCGACGTCATATTTAATCGGGGGCGCTCCGGCAGAATGCTTGAGGACGCCGTTATTTGCCGATTCGAACCGTGCTGTCACGTTGGCGTTGCTGCGGATTGCAAAGGTGACAGTGTGGCGCGATCCTTGGGTGAGGTCCCCCAAGTCGACGGTTAAGTCTTTGACCCCTGGGCCGGCATCGGGGCTTTCCACTTTTAGCACTGACGCCACCGGAACCGCGATACCCACGCTCCCTTCGTCGGCCAGCTCTGGTCCATTGTCGTCCCTGAAGAGCCGAATGACCGCCTGTCCCTGATAGCTCCCCCCGCGTACGAATTGACCCGCAGGCACGGAAACATAGAGCGGGATTGAGATTGCGGACGCACCAGTCCTGAAAGCCCCGGCGATCCGGCTCAGCTGATTGCCCGCGAAATCGGGAGACAACACGGACGGCCCATTGGGGTCACGTAACAGATCAAATCGTAGCCGGTCCTGCGGTCCCGCCAGAAAATGCTCTCCGCCTGTCGATAACCATGATGCAGTTATGAAGTAGCGGCACCCAGCGCCTTCGTGCCGAATGGTGATCGGTACAACCTCGAACTCGTCGCCTTGGTCGAAAACTTCATAGCCACGGCCGTAGAGCCCTCGCCATTCCACGTCATTTTCCACCCGCATTTCCAGTCGACATTCTGCATCGTCGGGCAGGTCTTGAGCAACTGCCATTTCCGGCGAAAATGCTATGGTGCCGGCGGCGCACCAGAAGGCGGCAAAACGATCGAGGCTCACGGCTGATCTCCTTTGCGCGCAGGCATTTCCAAGTCGAGTGGAACGGGCTGTTCAATCCGATGAATGCCTACTGTTTCCGCAGGTACGCTAACAGTGGTGCGGGCGACGATATCACCCGCGGAAATCGTGATTTCATAAGAAGTACCTTCAGCAACGTTTTCAAGAAAGAAACGTCCGCTGCCGTTCGTGAAGATGAGCAACGGCTCGTCCTTCTCTCCCGCCCCGACTTTACGAGCCTGTCCCGACGCAAAACTCACCGGTTTGCCGACCTTATCCACCAGTGTTCCGATGAGGGAGGCGTTGTTATCGCTACCCACGAGGAGCTTGAAGCCACTGCGATATCCCGGGCGGACGACGAAGATCTGACCGCCAACAGAGGTCCCGGCAGGTGCAGACGGCGCATCCACCTGGATGGTACGATCAAAATAGGCTGGAAGATTGGGGATGACCGCAGCCCCTAGGGCACCACTGTACGCGGTGTAGCGGGTCGTAGTGGAGCCAAACCCCTGACGCGGCTCTACCGCGATTTGATAATCGGCCGCACCCGATACAAGATCGACCAAGGCAAAGCTGTTACTGATGGGGCGCCCGATCGCAAATGCTCCGTCTGCCATGACGATTGACGAACCGAATGACAGGCCAGTTCGAAGATCATTTTGTCCGCTTTGACCCGTGGAACGGGTCAAGTCTGCCGCGGCCTCGAAACGATTTCCGATATAGCTCATCCGCGCGAACTGCCTGTCAAAGTCGTCTCGATGCTCGGCACCCGCACTCACACCGATGGCCCCGACACCCAAGGCGGCCAATCGATTATATTCTACGCGGGAGGTATTATTCTGGGAAGTGTAGCTGGCATTGAGAGCTCCGCGACCCAACGGCACCGACAGAGATGCCCGGACGACCGGTCCTGTTTCCTCAGGACTTTTCTGATATTCGCCACCCATAGAAAACGACCCCCAAGGGAGTTGATACGAAATATTGGTGCCGACATAGTAACGACTTCCAAAACCCCTAACCTCTTCATATCCGCCATAACCTTGCAGTCGTGTTCGCTCGTTGATCATTTGCCCAGCGCGAAGCGATGCGGACGTTGTGATTAGGTTGCTTCCGAAAATCCCGTTTAGCGAACGATAATCCTCACCCGTCACGGTAAGCAGGGCATCGATCGCCCGACCTCTTTGGGCATCCGCATCCCGCCAGGCATATTGGAGGGCAACGCGACTGCTAGAAAGCCCGGGATTATTGGCATTCATCCCGATATTGAGAGCAATCGATCCAATGGGAGATGCCCAGATGCCCTCAGCGCCGACGAGATTGAAATAGCGATCACCTTCGATATTCGCACCGATCGTCAGCGTGTCGCTCAATCCATAGCGCACATAGCCAAGTAGGTTATAGTTGCCGCGATCATAGACCCTGCCCCGATCATCGTCTTGATAGGGAACGCCAAGGTTGAACGCGAAGTCGATCAAACCCGGGCTCAGCAGCTCGATGTCATAAAATGCGGGAAAGGAAATGATCTCCACTTCACCAGTGGCGTAGGTAATCCGCAGCTCGATATCGTTGGCAGCCGATGGAACAAGCGGAAAATCTCGCAAACTGAACCTGCCCGCTGGCAGGTCGAAGCTGCGGGTCGGAACGCCGTTGAGGACAATTTCCACCCTGGCGGGCCGATCGAGCTCAAAGCCCCGCTCAGAGACGGGCCTGATATTACGGTAGGGATCAATCGGGTACTCACGATAGGCCGAAATTCCAGCCATTCTAGGGGCTAGCTGGAAGGGCCGAGTACCCACGCTGAGGTCGCCCAACTCGTATCGGATCAAGCGGCTGACATCGTCATAGGTCAGACGGATATCCCCGCGAGACCAGCGGTTCCGGCGGCGCTCATCATACCGAAACCGCGCTTGGGCGGCCACACCAAACAGATTGGCGCCTAGATCGATATCAGCCGCCTTGCCGCTAACCCCCCGATCCCGCGTCGTCGTTTGGGCGATAACATCGACGCCTGCTCGGAATGAGGCATAGGCCGAAACGACAGCCTGATCGGCATAATCGATATCCTGACGACGCCGCGCGGTTCTCAGGATCAGTTCGCGGACATTTCGCAAGCTGGCCGGCACACGAATACGAAGCACCAATTGCCCCGGATCGAATGTCACTTCCAATCCCAGCGATCGCAAATCCTGAAACGCAACGATTGGCTTTTGCGAGACAGACCTAAGCTTCGCGGCCAATTCGGGCAGCGCTATGGGTAAGAGTGCGTTGCGGACCAAGCCAGCGTCAACACTGCCGTCGTCGCTTCTCCCTGGGGTTATCCGGTAATCACCGACGTTGATGTCATCGACGAGCACAGAGTATTCGCCCGCGGCCGGGGCTGGACGATCCGTGCCGAAAACCTGGCGAAACAATGCGTCCGTATCTTGGGTATCAGTAACCCGCGGCACCTCCTGATCCAATGGTTTTAAGGTATCGGCCGCGGCGGCCGGTGCAGTCACCTGGCGGCGCATTGCGTACGCGTGGGTGGCGCAGCTTATCAATAGACCCGCCGCTGCCATCGGTATCTGAAGGGATATGTGCACGCCATATCCCTTAAAGCGTCGTATACTTAGTTTTCAGCTGTCCCTGTAGTGCCCCCGTCTCAAGGCCATCTGGCGCGGGAATACGCACGACCCGTTCCACGCCAGGCAGGATGTTAAGCCCAGCCAGGGGTTTGACTTGATCGCCCGTCAAACTGAGGATTCGGCCCGTGGCCGTGGTCAGTTGTAACGATGGCTGGTCGAGAACGGCTCGGAGCGTGCCATCCGAACGGATTCGCAGCTCCAGAGAAGCCGCACCACCGGCTTCGGCAACTCTCGTGACTGACGTTAAAGAGGCTGATGGCGTCGCCCCCTTGGGAACCACATACAGCGCTGCCTCATAACGATATTTCATCGTCACATCGGCGACGCGGCCGTTTGACTCTGCGCGTTTGAATTTGATCGGGAGCTGGTTCGTCACGATTCGATAGGAAAGCTCGTGCTTTGGAGCTGGATCCCCGACCCACTGAACTTTAAAGCTTTGGCTGGTCTTGGGCTGAATCACCATTTGGGGCGGATATATGACGATATCGTCATCCTCTGGCGTAAGCACATCCTCCCCGTCAGCCAATTGCTTTCGCCCGTACGCGCGCACTTCGATAGCGATCGGCACTTCGTGCGAATTGGTGATCATCATGGCTTGGCTTGAACCAGGGCCAGAAGGCGCCAGCTGGAAGACGATTGGCTTAAGATCGTAAGCGCCCACATGGGCGGTTGTTGCGATCGCTGCTACTACAACAAATGATCGTGTGACTTTCATACGCGTCGACATGGCAGCCCCCTCTCATGTCTGGTCATAACTGAAGTGGGTCGGGAGGACGCGTTCCTCCCGACCCAAGACAACCTCTATGCGGGGGCGCTTAGAGGTTGGCTTTCAGCGTAATCGTCAGCTCGTCCTCGTACGTTCCCGCGACCGCATATTCAGCCAGGCTGTCGAACGAAAGATCGAGATTGCCGGTGCGAGTGCCGCCATTCAGCAGGATGTTGGTCCAGTCGTTGTTGGTGACAATAACGACGGGCGCCGCCTGCATCGATGCGGAATTGGTGCTGGTGGCACCAATGCCCAGACCCAGGAAGCTGGCTTCCACGTCATAATCGATGTTGACCGCGCCTGCGCTCTCTACATGCCGCATGCCGCCGTTCTGCGACTGCAGTGACACGGTATAGGGCGAGTTGCAGGAATAAAGGACGGTGAGCACGCCCTGATTGCCGGTCTCCAGCATATCGACGCTATAGGAGCCGCTGCCTTCGGGCACCAGCTCACAATTGCTGGCGACCGTCCCAGAAAGGGCAATCGCATAGCTTTCGGAATCTTGTGCCATTGCGGGGGTCGCCGCGAGCATAAGCGAGCTGGCTGCAACACTGGCGAGTTTTACGATGGTCTTCATGATCTGTCTCCTGTTGGCTCTTCCGTGACAGGACCCCCAAACACGCGCGCAGGCGACCAACCTTATTGCTGCTACATGCTGTCGTGTCCCGGCAGCCAATTTACCGAAATCATGGGGTAGCGGTGGCACGCGGTAGGGTGCTTTGGGCACCAATGAGTTGGTCAGAAAGTACCGATCGCAAAAGCAAGTTCGAATGCGGAGTGGCGTTTTGATATTGCGTTTCGCCGACTGCGCTTTTGCGCTCGAATCGACACTTTAGGGTCGATCCATTTCGGATTGAATTTACGTTTTTTTTACCTATTGTTCAGCCCGTCGGGTCCGAGTCGCATTGCGTATCGGTGATCGGGAACAAATGGCTTCGTCGCTTGGCGAACGGGACAAAAGGGAACGCCCTTCACCCGAATTCATGGCCGCCAAAGCGTCGCTTTTGCATGTCGCAAAGGCACCCGCTTGTTTTTGATCACTATGTTTTGACGGTTCAGATCAAGCGAGAGTATCATGTCCAAGCCGCTATCTGTGGTCCTAGTTTGTCAGGGTTCACTGTTCTGCGAAATGATCGGTAAAGCGCTAAAGGCCGAAGGGATGACTGTATCGGCGTCGACACGAAATTTTCAGGTGGCCGCCAAGACAGTCGTCAATCCGGCCGACGTCGGCATCTATGTGGACACCCACCATTCCGCCGATGGTGAGCAGCTAGCTGCCATGGCCGCGAATGTTCCAGTTGCAAACTGGATCGTAATGCATGACGAAAACGATAGCGATTTCTATTCGGCAATGGTCGCTCGCGGCAAGCCGGCCTGCAGCGTTCCGACCGATCTTTCTTGCGAAGCGTTGGGTCATCTCGTGGCCCTGGCGGCTGAAGTTCCTAGGATCTGTATCGGAGAGCAAAACGGCATCATCCGATACCAGTCCCGCAGCAAAGCCATCTTAACCGCAAAGCTTGATCGTGGTCAGAAGGAATTGCTGCAATTGATTTCGCAGGGCATGTCGAACAAGGAAATTGCGCGCGGCATAGCTTGCACCGAAAATACCGTAAAAATGCGCGTACGTGCATTGCTCACGAAGCTTGGTGTGGCAAACCGTACGCAGGCAGGAGTGCTTGCGGCCTGGGCCGAATGCATAGGGTGCTCTCAGCCGAGCGAGGCTCAAGCATCGGGATTGTATCGGCGCCGGAAGGACGATCAGGCATCGCTGTTCAACTGAGCACATTACTCGTGGCGAATCTGGACGCCGTCGCTGATTCAACTGAGTCTGATCCTGTTACCTCTGAAGATTAGCGGCCGTGACGTGCTCCCCAAAGCTCCTCCACTCATAAGTAGAGTCCGGGGCTGCCAGGGTGCCCTGGCAGGTGGGGTTGTGCAACTCGCCTGGCAGCATCGGCGGGCGTCAGCCCGCCTATCCCGCTATGCGGCCGCACATGGTTGTAGTCGTCGCGCCATGCCCGCAGCACTGACCGGGCATGGCTGAGCGAGGCGAACAGCGTTTCGTTCAGGCATTCGTCGCGCAAGCGACCATTAAAGCTCTCGACGTAGCCGTTCTGCTGCGGCTTGCCGGGCGCGATATAGTGCCACTCGATCTGCCGGTCTTGCGACCAGCGCAGGATTGCCAGACTGGTCAGCTCGGTCCCATTGTCGCTGACGATCATCAGCGGCTTGCCGCGCATCGCGATGATCGCATCAAGCTCACGTGCCACGCGAGCACCCGACAGCGACGTATCGACCACCAGCGCCAGGTTCTCGCGCGTGAAGTCATCGACAACGGCAAGGATGCGGATACGCCGGCTGCACACCAGCGTATCACTCACAAAGTCCAGGCTCCAACGCTGGTTCGGTCCTTGCGGCAGCGTCATCGGTGCCCGCGTTCCCATCGCTCGCTTGCGGCCCCGCCGACGCCGCACACGCAGGTTCTCCTCGCGATACAGCCGCAGCAGCTTCTTGTGGTTCATCACGATGCCCTCGCTGGCCAGCATGATCCCCAGACGCCGATAACCGAACCGGCGACGTTCCAGCGCGATCTCGCGAAGACGCGACCGCAGGTCGCCATCATCACCACGCCTATGCGCATAGCGCATCGACGATCGATCCACGCCAAGGATGGCACAGGCCCGACGCTCGCTGATGCCGAAGAGCTGCCGAACATCCTCGACAGCCCTCCGACGAACGGCAGGCCTCACCAGTTTTTTGAGGCAACCTCCTTCAGCACCGCATTGTCCAGCATCGCATCGGCCAACAGGCGCTTCAGTCGCGCGTTCTCGTCCTCAAGCACCTTCAGCTTGCGCGCCTGCGACACGTCCATGCCGCCATAGGTCGCCTTCCATCTGTCGAACGTCGCACTGCTCACGCCGTGCTTGCGGCAAACGTCCGCCGTCTTCGATCCAGCCTCCTGCTCCCGCAAGATCGCTATGATCTGCTCCTCGGTAAACCTGCTGCGCTTCATCGTCGTCCTCCTTCATGAAGGACTCTAGCTCAGACTGGCGGAGTTTCAGGGGAGCACGTCAGCCGCCGCTGCGTTCAGGCGCCCTGGCCCGTGTGTGATCGCGGCATTCGGTACCAGGATCGCCGGCAACTACCCCACCTCGATCGTCGATTACGGTAGCAACGTGATCATCGGCCAGCCCTTCGACCTGCTGGTGCTACCGAAGCTGGTGGGGGCAAACGCCGGGCAAAGCCTTGGGCATGGTAAGGTTGGTTCGACGCCCCGTTCCTATGGTCAACACGCGATTCGAGGCAACGTGGACCGGAACCGTGCCCTCGGTCCGGCAATTCGGATCGGGTATCGAGCCACGCGGCCTGTGCTGCCTCGCCGTTCCGCCGCGCTTAGCGGTCACCCCATCTGCAGCCGCGCAGCCCCAGCCTCCACCACCAGCTTCTGCCGCGAACTCGCGATCCCCTTGCGGTCGCTCACCTGGTCCATGACGATATAGTCGGTCTGCCAGCGCTCGCCGTCGACGTCGCACATCAGATACCCGCGCCGCGAGTTGTGGAATTTGAGCTGCGGGTTGACCTTCTGGATCTCGACGGTCTGCGGTCGCTGGTCCTCGCCATCGCCGCCGCTGGTGATCGAGGTCGCGACGAACTCGGTCGCGATCGGGTCGCGGCCGGGGTTCTTGCCGTCGATATGCAATTCGCCGGCATAATTCTGGTGCTCGTCGCCGGTCAGCACCACCGCATTGGCGATCCGCCGGTCGCGCAGCCCCGACAGCAGCCGCTCGCGCGGGACGCGATAGCCCGCCCAGCTATCGAGGTTCTCGGTCGTCTCGGGCCCCGGATCGCGGTCGAGGTCCATCACCATCACCTGCTGCGCGAGCGCCTTCCACTTCGCCTTCGACCCCGATAGATTGGCCATCAGCCAGTCGTGCTGGCGCTTGCCGAGCACCTCGGCACGGGCCTGCGAAATGTCGGCACAACCCGCACCCCAGCGATCGCCGCAAGGCTGGTCGGTACGATATTGCCGGGTGTCGAGCAGGTTCAGGTCGAGCAGATTGCCGTAGCGCGCCTGGCGGTACAATTGCATCGACGGCCCGACCGGCAGCGACGACGCGCGCAGCGGCATATGCTCGTAATAGGCCTGCATCGCCATCTGGCGGCGAAGCGCGAAGATCGGCGCCGGGGTGCCATCCTGATCGAGCGAATCGACCCAATTATTGTCGATCTCGTGATCGTCCCAGGTCACGAACCAGGGCGCTGCGGCGTGCGCCGCCTGCAGGTCGGTGTCCATCTTGTACTGCGCGTAGCGGCGGCGATAATCCTCGATCGAATATATCTCGCCGCCGAAATGCTGGCGGACGCTTTCGACCGGGCCGTCGGGGCCATTGCGCAGGCGATTGCCGCGGCCTTCGTAGATGTAATCGCCATAGCAGAACACGAAATCGGGGTTCTGGCTGGCGAGATGACGGTGCGCGGTGAAATAGCCCTGTTCGTAATTCTGGCACCCTGCGACCGCGAAGCGCACCCGATCGAGCGGCGCGCCAAAGGCGGGCGTCGTCATCGCACGCCCGGCGCCGCTGCGCTCGCGCCCGGCGACGAAGCGGTACCAATAGGGGCGCCCAGGCTGTAGCCCCGCGACCTCGACATGCACCGCATGGCCGAGTTCGGGGCGGGCAACCGCGACGCCCTTTTGCGCCACGGTCTGGAAGCGCTCGTCCTCGGCGACTTCCCACGCGACCTCGACCCCCGCCGACGGCATCCCGTGATCGAGCGCGAAGGGATCGGGGGCGAGCCGCGTCCAGATGACGAACCCGTCGGGCGCGGGCTCGCCCGAGGCGATGCCTAGCTGGAACGGATAGGTCGAAAAGACCGGATCGGCGAGCGCGCGCCCCGCCCAGGGCAAGGCGAAGGCGGTGACCGCGCCGGCGCCGAAGCACCGGAGCAGATGCCGCCGCGACAAATCCAGGCGGGTCGTGCGCTGCCGATCGGTCATGGTGTTTGTGTCCTTAGAACGAATAGTTCACGCCGACCTGGATCCGCCACAGCGAAGCCGAAGTCGTCACGTCGTTGTCGTCGTTCGGGTTGAAGTTCGAATAAACATAGCGGCCCTGCGGATCGACCGCCCCCGTCAGCACCGGGATCGATGTGCCGCGGCTGCGACGGATGTTCCAAGCACTGTCGAGAATATTCAGGAAATTGTCGAAATCCGCATAAACGCGCAGCTTATCGCCTACCCCGAGCAAGCGGCCCGGCCCAGGCAGTTCCTGGCTGATCCGAAGATCGAGATCATAATACCAGTCGTTGCGGCAGGTGTTGCGCGATATGCTGCGGCCCCGCGCCTTCGACAGGCATTCGTCTCCCGAAATATACGCGTCGAGCGCGTCGCGGGTAGCATTCGCATTCAACTGCGTCCCGGTGCCGTTGATATAGACGACATTAGGATCGGTTGGCCCCGTTGGGACATAGAGCAACTGCCCCGCACCCGATTGTTCGTCGGCAAAACGTACCGCAGTGTTCGTGGCAGTCTGGTTCATGGTTGCCGGGAGCAGCAAGCTCGGCTGATTGAACGTGAAGCTGTACGGCGTGCCCTCGCTGGCGAAGAACGCGATGCCAAACTGCGTGGCATAGTCGCCGACGAACTTCTCGCTGAAGTCGAGCCCGAAGGTGATGTTGTGCCGCGTCTCATATTCGGCGGTCGCGGTTGCCACGTCCTGCAGATCGAACACCGCCGCGCCGTCGAAATTGCCCGTTGCAGCGGTGCCGTTGTTGAAGCGGTTGTTCTTGGCGTTGTTGTACGCATAGCCAAGGTTGAAGCGCGTCTGGCCACCCGCGGTCAGCAGCCCCGGGAAGGTCTTTTGCAGGATCGCCGACACGGTGTGCGCGTTATAGCTGCGACCGTTCGTCAGCTGCAGTTCGTCGTCGCGCGTTCCGCCGAAGCATTGCGTGGTGACGTTGCTATACTGTGGCGGCGAACCGCCGCCGCCTAGCAATACCGCATCGCAGCCGCTGCGGCTGGGATCGATCGCCCGATAGATCGGCCGACCGTCGATGCTGTACCCGTTCAAGCCGAGCCGGGTATCGACGACCTGCGACAGATCGACCAAGCTGATCGGGTTGCGGAAGCGGCTATAGATATAGTCGAGCTGGATGCTCCAATCGTCGAAGAAGCCGGTGCCGACGCCGAAGCGCGTCCGAAGCCCGATATTGGCGCGCAGCACGGTCGGCTGGGCGAAGTTCGGATCAACCGACTGGGTGTCGGCGGTGCCGGTGCTCGCCTGGCGCGCGGCATCGTTGCGGATGCACTGCGGCACCCCGGTGAAGGTGCCACCCTGCAGCACGTTGATGCGCGCGGCGCCGCAGGTGCCGCCCTGCGCTGCGGTCGTGCCCGTCGAGCCGAAGCCGAGCGCGATGCCGTTGTTCTGGAAGGCGTTCGAGAAATACACCGCGGGATCGCCACCCGAAAAGATGCCCGCGCCGCCCTGGATCACGGTGCGCGACAGGAAGCCGTCATTCTCGAAATCATAAGTGAAGCCCACGCGCGGCAGCACGACCGGGTCGAACTTGCTGAACGGCACCGAATTGCTGAAGCCGTAGCGGTCGACGAAATTCGGGTTGTTGGTCGGTGCATCGCCATCGAACCAGTCGACGCGGACGCCGCCCAGCACGCTCAACTGCGGCGTCACCTGCCAATCATCCTGCGCGTAGAAGGTGTAGATCGAGCGCGACCAGATCGCGGTCGCGTCGTTGATGTCGCCCGATGCGGTGAAGTTGCCATAGGCGCCCGCGCCCTGCCCCCCCAGGATCGCCTCGGCATTGGGGTTGGTGTTGGTGCCGCCCGACAGCAGCCCGGCGCGCAGATCGGCGATGTTGGCGAAGGTCAGCGTGCCGGTGGTGTTCTGGCCGAACAGGTTCAGCACGTACAGATGGTTGAGTTCGGCGCCCAAGGTCAGGGTGTGGTTGCCCGCGGTCAGGCTGGCCTTCGCCTTGGCCTGGGTGATTTCGGTGAGCAACTCGTTCGAGGTGCGCGAGAAACCTGGGCCAGCCAGAAAGCTTCCCTGCTCGTCGCCATTCTGGATACCGACAACGATGCGGGGGATCGGATTGTCCGACTGCGCCTCGCCGCCACCGACCGGGCCCTGCACGTCCTGCACCTTGGCGTGCGACACGCGAAGTTCGGTGGTGAAGTTATCGGTCCAATTTGAATACAGGCGTCCAGCATAATAATCCGAGACGGTGCCTTCGGATTCGAAGCTGTTGATGCCGGTTGCAACCGTGTTGCCTAGGCCATCGGGCTCGGTATTCTGTTCCTCGAGCCGCTGATACGACACTTCGAGCCGCTGGCCGTCGGTGATGTACCAGTCGAGCCGGCCGAAATAACGCTGGCTGCTTTCGGTCAGGTCGCGCGCGATACCGCCGCTGTCGATGCCATAGACGTCGCGGACGATCGTCGAGACTTCGTTGAACTGCGCCTCGGTGATGAATTCCTGCTCATTGGGGAACCCTGCCCCCAGCGGCCCGAGATTCTGCGTATCGCCGAGCTCGGTCTGCTCATAGCCTGCGAAGAAGAACAGCCGGTCCTTGATGATCGGACCCGACAGCGTGCCACCGAAGCGCTTCTCGCTGCCGCTGACTTGCGGGAAATCCTCGCCATCGATCTTCGACCCCAGCAGGCTGCCATCGGTATAGGTGAAGAAACCCGAGCCGTGGAACTTGTTCTCACCCGACTTGGTGACGACGTTGATCGCGCAGCCGGTGAACTGGCCATATTGCACGTCATAGGGCGCGAATTCGACCGAAGTCTCGCGGATCGCGTCGAACGGCAGCGGCAGCGTGTTGCGCGACGCAAACGGCGTACCGTTCAGGCCATAGGTGTCGGTCTGGATCGCACCGTCGACGGTGAAGGTGTTCGACCGGTCGTTGCCGCCCAGGCACGAGATGCGATCGACTTCGTTCGCGCGATCGAGCCGCACGCGCGGATCGAAGCGGATGATGTCGCGGATGTCACGCGTGATCGAGGGGAAATCCTGCAGGTCTTCGGTGCCGAACGACTGGCCTGGCCCGATCGCGAGCTGGGTCTGCTGCGCCCGCGCGCCGGTGACGACGATCTCGCCCGCGCCTTCGACCAGCGCGAAGTTGAAGCTGGTGTTGCCCTGGAGATCGATGAACGCCTGTTCGATCGTCTGCCCTTCATACCCCGCCGCGGTGACCGCGATCGTGTAGGGGCCGCCGGTGACCAGGCCATCGGTGCGGAAAGCGCCGGTGTCGTTCGCCGTCAGTGTGCGCGAAGCACCGGTGCGCGTGTCGGTGACGACCACTTCGGCACCCGGCAGCGCAGCGCCCGCGGCGTCGCGGACCGACCCTTCGATCCCCGAGGTGATCTGCTGCGCCGAAACGGCAACAGGAGAGACGAGCGCGGCAATGGCCGCGCCCACGAACAGCGTGTGGCGCATGATTATTCCCCGATTATGGCAACGCAAACGGCTCTGGTCGGCCGCTGTCGCACGCCCATTGGGGACCGCGGATTGCGCTTTGATGACAGCGCGCGGACAGTTCGATGAAACGCGATGGGATGATGTGCCGTATTGACGGGGGCTGGCCGGAAATCCGAGTCGGCGGCACGTGCTCAGGGTGGCTGCCCGCCATCGTTCTTGATAGCGCCGCAAGATGAGCAGCCCGATCGACACCCCCGAACCCAGCCTGCGGGCGCACGCGCTGGCGGCCTATTCGCGCGGCGATGACGATGCGGCAGGGTTGGTCGCAGCGGCGCTCGCCGCCGATCCGCTCGACGGCGGCGTGCTGATCGCCGACGCCACGCTGGCGTTGGAACGACAAAGCCCCAATGCGCTCGACCGCTTGATCGCGATGCTGGCGCGCGCGCCCGACTGGATCGACGGGCATGTCGCATTGGCGCGGCTGCGCTGGGGCGCGGGCGATCGCGATGGGTTCGCGGCATCGATCGAGCAGGCGCTACGCGTGCTGCCGCGCCATGCCGGGCTGTGGATGCGCTACATGGAGCTGCTCGCGGAGAGCGGGCAGCCGTTGCGCGCCGCCGATGTCGCAGCCGATTTGCGCCGCCGCGGCGGCGACGTGCCCGCGCTCCGGCTGATCGAAGCGCGCCACGCCGGCGCCGCGGGCGCGCTCGATCGTGCCGGAGCATTGCTCGATGGCTTGGACGCGATACTGCCCGGCCATGCCGCGGCATCGGCGCGCTACCGGCTGCAACGCGGTGACGCGCAGGCCGCGGTGCCAATGCTCGACCGCGCGCGCGCAGCCGATCCAGCGGACATCGGGTTGTGGGCGCTTACCGAACTCGCCTGGCGCGCGACCGACGACCCACGCCACCGGTGGTTGATCGACCCCGGCACGATGATCGCCGCGGTCGACGTCGTTGCCGATGCCGATACGCGCAGCAGCGTGGTCGAGACGCTGCGCCGATTGCATCGCGTCGGCTGGCCGGCGCTCGGGCAAAGCGTCCGCGGCGGCACCCAGACGCGCGGCAACCTCGCGCTGAACGCCGAGCCTTCGATCGCGCTGCTGTTCGACAGGCTGAGGCCGTTGCTCGCCGAACAGGCCCGGAACGTACGCGCGGCCGACCCCGACCACCCGCTGACGGGGGTCGCTGGCGAGATCAACGCCGCATGGTCGATCCGGATCGAAGGACCCGGGCATCACGTCGCGCACGTCCATCCGGGCGGCGCGCTCAGCTCAGCGCTGCACCTGACGGTGCCGCCGGACACCCGCGGCAACGAAGGCTGGCTCGAACTCGGTCGCCCGCCGGCAGACATCGCGCTGCCGCTCGAACCCCTCGTCAGCTTCGCGCCGGTGCCGGGGCGGATGATCCTGTTTCCCAGCTTTCTGTATCACGGCACCGTCTCGTTCGGGACCGGCGAGCGCCTTACGGTAGCGTTCGACGTCGCTTGACGCGCCGTGACAGTTCGACGGGCAGACAGCATAACGCCATGATCGCCGGTCATTATAGCGAAATCATTCAAACCCTGACATTCTTCACCAAGACTGCCCTGCTTAGTCACGCCACTAGGTTGGGCCGAGGTCTGGTTTTTAGCGGCTTATCTGCGTTAATGCTCGCCCGACCTGATCAAGATAGATCACTTCTTCATGCAGAAAGTGCCCGCCGATGCCAGCAGCGTTGCGATCCTCGGTTCGGTGATCAGCCAGGGACGCAGCCTGAATCACGCGAGGGTGGCAGAGGGGATCGAAGCGCTCGATCAAGAGAACCTATTGCCGGCTTCTGTTGTCCATTCTGAGCGGGGTTATTGTACGGCAAAGCCCTCCCCTCCTCACGGGTGCCAGCCTTTGGTCCCGCCATTTCTCGAGAGGAACGACTGGCCGCCTGACGCGAACGTGTACCTCGGGCCGACCGATGCGGCGAGGACGCCGCTGCGCCCCCGTCCCCGGCGCGGCGCTCCCCCTTAGCGCGCCCCGAGGGGCGGTCCGCGCGCTTCCGGGGCCTTGCGACATGATGCTTTCGCGCTACCAAGGTCGCAACAATAATTCAGGGGGGACCAAATGACCGCCAACTTCGATCGCCGCGCGCTGCTTGCCGGCGGCCTCGCCGCATCGGCCGCGACCGTCATGCCCATCAGCGAGGCGTTCGCACAGCGCAGGCGGGGATCGGCCAATGACAAGGTCCAGGTCGGCTTGATCGGCTGCAAGGGCATGGGCTGGGCGGACCTCACCGCGATGTGCAAGGGTGCCGATGTCACCCCGGTCGCGCTGTGCGACGTCGATGCCAAGGTCCTCGCCGAGCGCGGCGCCGAGCTCAAAAAGGCCTCGGGCCGCGCGCCGAAGCTTTATGGCGACTACCGCCAGATGCTCGACGACAAATCGGTCGACGCGGTGATCATCGCCACCCCCGACCACTGGCACGCGCTCCAGCTCGTCGACGCCATGTCGGCGGGCAAGGACGTGTATTGCGAAAAGCCGCTCGGCAATTCGATCGCCGAATGCCGCGCCATGGTCGCCGCCAAGCAGCGCCACAACCGCGTCGTCCAGGTCGGCCAGTGGCAGCGCAGCAACCAGCATTGGGCGGACGCGATCGCGCATGTCCATTCGGGCGGCATCGGCCGCGTGCGCAAGGTGAAGGCCTGGGCCTATATGGGCTGGATGAAGCGCGTCGCCCCGCAGCCCGACCAGGCGCCGCCGCCGGGCGTCGACTATGACCGCTGGCTCGGCCCGGCGCAGCTGCACGCCTTCAACCCCAACCGCTTCCACTTCAGCTGGCGCTGGTATTGGGACTATGCCGGCGGCCTGATGACCGATTGGGGCGTCCACCTGATGGACATCGCGCTGCTGGGGATGAAGGCGCAGGTGCCCAGTTCGGTCAGCTCGCTGGGCGGCGCGTATGGCTATCCCGACTCGGCGATGGAGACCCCCGACACCCAGACCGCGCTGTTCGACTTCGGCGCCTATTCGGTCGAATGGGAGCATGCGGTCGGTATCAGCCATGGCCCCTTCGGCGGCCATGATCATGGCGTGGCCTTTGTCGGCGAGACGGGCACGTTGGTGGTCGACCGCAGCAAATGGTGGGTCTCGCCCGAGATGAGCGACGGCAAGCCCATGACCCCGGCAATTCCGGTGACCCAGGCCAAGGACGACGGGCTCGATCGACACACCGCGGACTTCATCGCCTGCGTGAAGGATCGCACGCGCACCCCCGCCTGCCCGATCGAATCGGCGGCCAACACCGCCATCGTTTGCCAGATGGGCAACGTCGCGTGGCGCACCGGTCGCAAGGTCGAATGGGACGCGGCGGCGGGGCAGTTCAAGGGCGACGTCGAAGCGAATGCGCTGATCACGCCGCGCTACCGCGCGCCTTACCGCCTGCCCGTGTAGGCAATTTTAGTGGCGGGCGGGGGAGTACCCCCCGCCCGCCAGCATTGCACGCGGCGTTTCCGTGCAAGCGGCGAGCTGTCGGCGTGGCCCAGCATCCTGCCCCGCTCGCCCTTTGGAACGAACGCCACGCCGCTAATGCCGCCAGGATGTAGGCTGCACGCGGCGATCATCGACATGCGGCACGCCGTTCGCGCTGCTCCGAAGCGATGACCAGATCACGCGCGTCGAGAGCGGCAACCAGCGCGGGGCTTCGCTCTCGAACCTGACGCGCGTCCGCAGCGCCGCCCGCACCGTTGCCAAGACTTCGCGGGCGCTGCAGGGCTTCGCGAGATAATAGCTCGCGCCAAGCTCGAGGCCCAGGATCCGATCGGGCTCGTCGCCCAAGGCGCTCAGCATCACGATCGGCGGCGTCGGGCGTTGAGAAAGGCGGCGACAGATCGAAATGCCGTCCTCGCGCCATCATCACGTCGAGGATCACCAAGTCGACTGGCGCGCGTTGCAGCGTCTGGTCCATCTCGGCGGCATTGGCCGCCCCGGAGACGCAATAGCCCTCTACAGCGCATCGTCAGCAATGCGCGAAGCTCGGCGGCGGCGTCGTCGATCAGCACATGCGATGGCGCTTCGGCGGTCGCGAACAATGGCTCCTCTTCAATCATCGACGAGGCCGATGTCGTCAACGCACAAGGCGTCACCCTTGCTTTCACTTCCCGGGGAGCGGCGCCCAGCATGCGACTTTAGCGAGCGATCGGCCCGGTCAAGGTAAAGTTCCCGAGCGCCCAGGCACTCGCACCGGCAAAAAGGGCGTTGGACGTGCCGCGCCAAATCCCAGGGCCGGTTTTTGCCGGCGCGCCAAAGGCTTGGCCTTGCTCGTTCGCGACCGGGCTCCAAGCCGCCGCCGGCCATGTCGTCAAAGCCGATCCGACTTCAGCAGAGCAGCACGGGCAAGGGCATATCCCTGGTTGGAGCGGTGCGACGGCCTGGCGGCCTTACCGTCGAACTTCGGGGGGAGCAGCTTCGACGATGAGGGCGCGACAAACAACGACACTCGGCGCTTGGGCCGGGTACCGACCCGTCTTGAGCCCCAATATGTCCAGCGAATTTCCCGGTGCCATTTGCAATACGCCATCGCAAAACCGGCGGGGCAGGTCGCCCCTTCGTCACTGTGGACGGCTCAGGAATTTCGATCCTTTGGCGCTGTAGCGCCATGGCAGATCGGTGCCGCGCGTGATGCCGATCCGCGGGCCGGCGACGACCGGCTGCAGCCCGGAGGCTGCGAAGAGTTCGAAGGGCGGGCGATCGAGGGGCACGTGGTTCGCCGACCCGTCGATGCCGAGCGCCTGGCAGAGCCGACCGGGGCCCGAGCACAACCGCCGCGGATCGGTGAGGCTGCGCCGGCGCGCCATCTCGGCCAGCCCGGCGGTGGGTTCGATTGCGCGGATCAGCACCGCGCTGCCCTCCCCCTCGGCCCCGCAGACGAGGTTCAGACACCAATGGATGCCGTAGCTTCGATAGACATAGGCGCGGCCGGGTGGGCCGAACATCGCGGCGTTGCGCGGGGTCGCGCCCTTGAAGCTGTGCGACGCCGGATCGGTCGCGTCATAGGCTTCGGTTTCGACGATGATCCCGCCGACGCCGTCGAAACGCAGGTCGGCGCCGATCAAAGCGCGCGCCACGATGTTGGCGTCGCGAGCGAAGAACGCGGTGGGTATCGCGGGGCCGCAGGGGTTCGGGGCGGATGCTGGCGCTGGCATCGCGCCGCGTAGCATGGCGACGGCGCCGCCGATACGCGGCGGCGCTGCGATCGCGCCGGAACCCGCGGCGATCCTCGGGAGTCCTTATGGCTCCAAGCTTCGACTGGTTCTCGCATGAAATACCCTGATGCTGCCCCGCCGATGATGATCGGCACCGCAGGCTGGTCGATCCCGCGCGAGGCGAGCGACGCCTTTGCCGGCGCAGGCAGCCATCTCGAACGCTATGCGCGGGTGATGCCGGCTGCGGAGATCAACTCGTCGTTCCACCGGGCGCACCGGCGTTCGACCTATGCGCGCTGGGCAGCGAGTACGCCCGATCGCTTCCGCTTCTCGGTGAAGATGCCCAAGACGATCTCGCGCCAGCACAAGCTGGCCGATGCCGATGCGCTGCTCGATGCGTTTTTGGAGGAAGCGGAAGGGCTCGGCGCGAAGCTCGGCGTGGTCCTGCTCCAATTGCCGCCGAGCCTGGCCTTTGATCCCGAGGTCGCTCCGGGCTTTCTCGAAACCCTACGCCAACGGCTCGCGCCGCACGTCCAGATCGCGTGCGAGCCGCGCCACGCATCGTGGCTCGCCGCCGACGCCGAAGCGTGCCTGGTCAAGCACCGCGTCGCGCGGGTCGCGGCCGATCCGCCGCGGGCCGAGGGCAGCGAGCGCACCGGGGGCTGGCCTGGGCTGCGCTACTATCGCCTCCACGGATCACCCCGCATGTATTATTCGTCCTATGACGACGGCTATCTCGCGGCGCTGGCAGCGACGATGGCCGCGGACGCCGAAGCGAAGGGGCCGGTGTGGTGCATCTTCGACAATACCGCGTCGGGCGCGGCGACGGGCGACGCGCTGCGGCTTCGCGCGTTGCTCGACTAGGCGCGCCGGCTGACGCCGGTTCAGCCGGGCCGCGTTGCAGTGCCCGACGCCGCCGATTGCGCGCGCACGAGCGCGGCGGCGATGTCGGCGCGGTCGCTGTCGGTTTGCGCGCGCGCGTCGGCGTGCTGCGCGAACGCCTCGGCATGGCGCAGCACGAAGGCGCGCAGGCGTTGGTCGACCGCCGACGCCGAACAGGCACGTGCGAACAGGTTGATCATGTGGATCGTCACCGAGGGATAGTTTGCCGCCGATTGGCGCAGCGCCTTGAGCGGGCCGTCGAGGAACACCGTCACCCGATCGCGCGGCAGTTGCAGCCGCGCGATCCCGGCGGCATCGCACAGCCAGTCGCCATCTTCGCCCTGATCGAACGCGGCCGCGAGCAGGCTGCCCAACCGGTCGCAACAGGCAAGCGCGGTGTAGAAATCGTTGATGCCGGGCGACAAGGCGCGCGCCGCGACCTCGACCAGCAAATTGGCCTCGAACGCCGCGCCGCCGCTGTCGGTGCGATAAGGGACATGGCGGATATGCGCGGTCACCCAGCCGCTGCCCGGATCGCCCGCGACCCAGCCGATCGGTTCGCGCGCGATCATATAGTCGCCGGGTGTGAGCGCGAGGCTGACATAGGCCTCGCGCTCTGCTGCGGCGTCCAGGATCGCGGTTGACGCGATCTCGCCGACATAGCCGGTTGCGCTGGCGAGGATCGGCACCTGCGCGCGCCCCGTCGGTGCGGCGCCGCTGGCGCGCTTGGCGGGCAGATTGTTCGCCGCATCGCGACCGAGCCTGGCGATCGAGGTGTCGACCTGGACGGTGCGGCCGAGATGGTGGAGCGCGTTGCTCATCCAGGCGATCGTCAAAATCGTGACCGCGGTCAGCACGGTGAGCGACACGCGCGGGACGCGCGCCGAGGGTGCGTCGGCATCGACGGCATAGAGCAGGATCAACGACGCGCTCAGCAGCGACAGCAACAGCCCCAGCGTGAAGCGGATCGTAAAATCACCGATCCAGCGATCGATCAGCCGGACGCCCAGATTGCTCGCGGCGAGCGTCAGCACCAGCAAGGTGATCGAGAAATACAGCGCCGCAAAGGCGGTGTGGATCGTCACTAGGCCCGCGGCCAGCGTATCGGCGGTGCTCGGCGATATCGCGAAGGGCCAGCCGAGCGCTTCGAACCATATCGCGCCGCCGCGGTCGTCGATCACCAGCAACACGCAGGTCGCCGCGACCGCCGCGAGGATCATCGCACAGGGCAGCGCCCAGAAATTGCCCCACAACAAATGCCGCCGTACGCCGATCGAATGCCGCATCCGCGTAGCGCTCCCTCATGCACGGGCTATCAGTGGCACGACGACGCGCGGGCGGCGCGACGGTTCCTGGCGCGGATCGGCGGCGCTACCGCCAGTAGCGCTTGCGGTCGTGCAGGTCGGCGTGCGCGCGCGCTGCTTGTTTGAGCAGCTTGGCACGATGGCCGCCCTCGGCGAGCGGCGTAGCATCGGGCGCGATGCCCAGCGTCGCGAGCAGCTGCGGCGCGGTCGCGAGGTCGTTCAGCGCACCGAGCTGGTCCTGTAGCGCCTCCAAAGCCGCGACGAACTTGCGGTGCCGCCGTCGTTCACGCTTCCGCCCGAAAACGCTGGCGAAAAAGTCCGAAGCGTAGCGCAGCTTCTTGGCGTCCTTGCGCAACTGGTGCCGTGACTCATCGTCGATGGTTTCGAGGTGGCGGCCGCCCTTGATAACCTTGCGGTGGAACCGGTCGAGCGCCCTGCCCGCGGCTTCGCGCACCGGCTCGTCGCGGTCGGGCGCCAGCGTGGGCAAACGCGTCCAATCGCCCGCGAACGTCCATGCCGCGAGATCGAGCATCAGCGTGCGGACGCGCGGCGCGCCGAGCACCTCCGCGACGCGCGCATAGGCGGCGTCGCGCGCGGCGGCGAGCCGGTCGTGCAGCCCGCCCGGCCCGACCCGACCGAGCAACACATCGAGGTTGCGCGCATTCCCCAGTTCGCAGGCCAGCCAGCGCAGTTCGGTCGCCAGATGCGCCTGGGCGGCGCCCGCGACGATCGGCTTGAAGGTCGCGAAGGCCGATCGCAGCCGGCGCAGCGCCACCCTCGCCTGGTGCAGCGCCGCCGGATTGCGCCCCGCCTGGAGCAGCGCTTCGTTGAGCCGGAACTGGCGGATGCTGGCCTGGACGATCCGACCGAACGCCTGCGCGGCGGTGGCGGCGCGGGGCAGCACCACCGGCCCCGCCTTCGCCATCGCCGGTGCCTCAGCCGACAGCCGATAGCCGCGCTCGGCCTTGCTGAGCACCTCGAGCCGCACCGGCGCGACCGCGTCGATGCGGCGCGCGAGCGCGAACAAGGCGGCGGGATCGCCCTGTTTGAGTTCGAGTTCGAGCTCGCAGATCGGCGTGATCCGCTCGCCCGCCACCGCCTCGCCGCGGTCGAGCGCCACTTCGATCACCGCGCCATCCTGCTCGACGATCGAGCGCCGCCGTTCGATCAGCACGTCGAAGATCGGCGCGATGGCGTCGGTTGCCTCACCGAGCGCCGCCGCCACCGGGGTCCGATCGTCGAGCACCGGGGTGTCGCCGTCGACCGGAAACTCCCATTCGGCGCGCGCGAACAGCCCGGCGGTGCTCGCGCCATCGGCCTTCACCGTCTGCACCCAGCCGCCGCGCGCATGGCGGACCCGCAGCGATAGGCCTGCCTTCGCCAGGGCAAGATCGGGGGTGTCGAAATAGATCGAACGCTGCGCCAAGACCCCGATACCATCGGGCCAGAGCCCGCTGGCTTCGATCAGATCAGCTGCCGGCGGCGTCAGCTCGAGCTTCAGTTCGATCTCGTCGCCCATGCGTTCCTCTTCGACCGCGCAGCTTTGGCTGAAGGACCAGCCGGACGCCGCCGGAAGACAACGGTAGGACAAAATAGATCAAGCGTCGACATTCGACTTTTGGCTGCCGATGCGCCATAGTACAGCTCCAAGGTCAGGCTCCTTGGCCAAGGGCAGTAAACCGTGTCCGAATCGCTAGTTTCCGCGCCGCTGCCGGCTCTAGAGAGCGTCGATGTCATAGCGCTTGTCGCCGATGCCGTGGTTTGCGCCGACGAAGAAGGCCGCATCCTGCTGTTCAACCAGGCCGCCGAACGCGCCTTTGGCTATTCGGCCATCGAGATCATCGGCCAGCCGATCGAAATATTGCTTCCCGAGCGCAACCGCGCCGAGCATGCGCGCCAGGTATTTTCCTTCGCGCAGGGACACGGCCCGGCGAGCGGGCTCATGGGAAAGCGCCGCGAGGTTAGAGGCCTTCGCAAGAACGGCCAGGAATTCCCCGCCGAGGCGATGGTGTCGCGCCACCGCATCGCCGGCCGGACGGTGCTGACCGTCGTCCATCGCGACATCACCGAACGCAAGGCGATCGAGGAACGCAACGATGCGATCGCCCGCGAACTCGATCACCGGACGCGCAACGTGCTTTCGGTGGTCAAGGCCCTGGTTTCACTCAGCGCGCAATGCGCCGCCGATGTCGGTGAATTCAAGGAATCATTGCTCGGGCGGGTGAATGCGCTCGCCGCCACGCAGGCGGTGCTGGGCTTCGGGGCGGAGCAGAGTACGCGGTTCGACGCGCTTTTATGGGCCGAGCTCGAGCAGTTCCGCACCGCCGACGGGACCAACATCGTCGTCGACGGCCCGGCGATGCTGGTCGGCGCGAGCGCCGCGCAAACGCTGGCGCTGGTCTTTCACGAGCTTGCGACCAATTCGTCCAAATATGGCGCGCTGAGCGCCGCGAGCGGCCACGTATCGATTACCACCGCCTTCAGCGCCGATGGCAGCCACTACGAGATCGAATGGCGTGAAACCGGTGGCCCGCCGGTCGACCCGCCGACACGCCAGGGGTTCGGCACGACCTTCATCCAGCAGATCACCAAGGCCACCTTTCGCACCGACGTGATCCTCGAATATCCCCGCGAGGGTGCCGTGTGCCGGATGATATTGCCGCGCGCCAAGGTGGAAGCGGCCCCGCGAGCCAATGATTGAACGCCACCGCCGCGCAGCGGGCGCGGCGTGACCAAACTGCCGGTCGCAATCGCCGCCGAATCGACCCAGCCCGACGATTCCCCACCGCCGCGCGCCGGCTTCCTGCGCACGCTCGGCCCCGGGCTCGTTACCGGCGCGGCCGACGACGATCCCAGCGGGATCGGCACGCACAGTCAGATCGGCGCACAATTCGGCTATGGCCTCGCCTGGACCTTCGTCCTCAGCTTCCCGCTGATGGTGGTGATCCAGCAGGTCGCCGCCGAGATCGGCCGGGTCACCGGCGGCGGCATCGCCCAGAATTTACGGCGCCACTACCCGCGGCCGGTGCTCTGGACGATGGTAGTGCTGCTGCTGATCGCCAACATCGTCAATCTGGGGGCCGACCTCAGCGCCATGGGCGCGGCGATGGTGCTGCTGACCGGCGGGAATGCGGTCGCCTATACGCTGTTGTTCGGCGTGGTCTGCGTCGTGCTCGAAGTGTGGTTGAGCTATCCGCGCTACGCCGCGATCCTCAAATGGACGACGCTGTCGCTGTTCGCCTATGTCGGGGTGGTCATGGTCGCGGGGGTGCCTTGGGGCCGCGCGCTCACCGCGCTGGTGGTACCCGAACTGCAATGGAACGCAGCCTATGCGACCGCGGTCGTCGCGATCCTCGGCACCACGATCAGCCCCTATCTGTTCTTCTGGCAGGCGGGCCAGGAGATCGAGGAGCAGCGCCGCCATCACGCCAAGCCGCTGTGCATCGCCCCCAGCGAGGCCGGCCCCGAACTCCGCCGCATTCGCACCGACACGCTGGTGGGAATGGCGTTCAGCTCGATCGTATCGCTGGCGATCGTGTTCGCGACCGCCGCGACGCTCAATGCCAACGGCATCACCGACATCACCACCTCGGCGCAGGCGGCCGAGGCGCTGCGCCCGATCGCGGGCGATTTCGCCTTTGCGATGTTCGCGCTGGGGATCATCGGCACCGGGTTGCTCGCGGTGCCGATCCTGGCGGGATCGGCGGCCTATGCGGTGACCGAGATGGTGGGCAAGGCCGGAAGCCTCGACGCCAAGCCGCTCAAGGCCCGGCTGTTCTATGCAACGATCGCGCTGACGACGCTGGCGGGCGCGGCGCTGACCTCGGTCGCGGTCGATCCGGTGCGCGCGCTATATTGGGCGGCGGTAGTCAATGGCGTGCTCGCCGCGCCGCTGATGGCGATGATGATGCTGATCGTCCGCAACAAGCGCGCGATGGGGCGGCTGACGCTGTCGCCGATCGCGACGCTGATGGGGTGGATCGCCACGCTGGTGATGGCGGCGGCATCGGCGCTGTTCTTCGCCTTCACGCTGTAGCGGTTACGCCATCGCCGCGCAGCGGCTACGCCATCGCCGCGAGCAGTTCGTCGAGCGGCACCGTCGCGAAGGCCGTGAAGGAATCGGCGACGCCATAGGGCAGCCACAGCGCGCGGCCGAGCACGATCGCGCCGCAGCTATAGACGACATTGGGTACATATCCCTCGCGCGTGTCGTTGCTCGGGCGGATCAGCGGCCGCGTCGAGCGCGCGATCAGCTTCGACGGATCGTGCTTGTCGAGCAGGCACGCGCCCAAGCAATAATTGCGGATCGGCCCGACGCCATGGGTGATGACCAGCCAGCCCTCGTCGATCTCGATCGGCGAGCCGCAATTGCCGATCTGGATGAACTCCCACGACCAGCGCGGTGACACGATCACGCTGCCGCGGTCCCAGCGATATAGGTCGTCCGATTTGAGCAGCCAGATATTCTCGTGATCGTGGCGCCCCAGCATCGCATATTGCCCGTCGATCCTGCGCGGGAACAGCGCCATGCCCTTGCTGGCGCTGAGGCTGCCGCGCAGCGCGGCGAGCTCGAAGGTGACGAAATCATCGGTGCGCAGCAGTTCCTGGCGCACGGTTTCGCCGCTGAAGGCGGTGTAGGTGCCGATATAGGTGGCGCGCCCGTCATCGTCGGTGAAACGAACCAGCCGCAGATCCTCGATCCCGTGACGCTGCTGGAAGCTGATCGGGAAGATGACGACCTGCGCGATATCCCCGGCGGGGCCGTAATCGAGCCGGAGCGCGGGATCGTCGGGCCGATCGCCGGCGATGCGATCGATGATCGGCGAGGTCGCCCAGCGATCGAGCGGGTCGACGGCGATGGTACCTTGCGCGCTGATCTGGCCGGTCCGGAAGCTGACCGACGACACATGCCCCTCACCCACCCCGCGCAGCGACAGCACGAAGCGCAGTGCCCCCGGTTCCACCCCGCTTTGATCGGGATGCGCGACGATGCTGGGGTTGAACAGCGCGACCGCCTCGAAGGCATATTCCTCGGCAAAATAGGCGCCCGCCAGCAGCGCCTGGCGGGGGCTGACGCTGCGGCCGGCGAGAAAGCGATCGGCCATCTCCTCGAACCGCCGCTGCAGCAGCCGTTCGACGTCGCGGTGGCGGGTGGCGAGGCTGGTGACCACCCAATCGAGCTCGGCGTCGAGGCCTGCGCGATCGAGCGCGAGCACATGCCGCAGGATATGTTCGACGCGCGATCCATCGCGCGGGTCGGCATCGATCGCGCTTTCGGCGGGAACGAAGGGCCGCAACACGACGCGTGCGGGCGCGGGGCATAGTTCGAGGTCGATCCGCGTCATCAGATCGGCGTCGATCGGATCGCCGCGCGGGATCACCGCGGGCATCGGGCGCGGGCCATCGCTCCCCGGCGCGCCACCCGCTAGCGTCCGTCGTCGCCGAATGCGGGGATTTCGGGCACCGATTGCGGCGGCTGTTCGAACACCGGCGCAGGGGCCATGCTCGAAGGTTCTTCGGTCGGCACTTCGTTCGGGCGGGCGGTGACAGGCATTTCGGGCTGGCCGTGCGGGTCGATGGTGTCGGGCGGCGGCTCGCACGGTCGGATCGCGATCGTCAGCTTGCGGCGGATTTCGGTCATCGGCGCATCTCCTTCCCACGTACCCCCGCATAGCGCGCGGCGAAGCGGCGGGCGCTAGGTAATGCTCCCAATGCAGCGCACCCCGCTACGTAGATCGCCGCATCGTTGGCGGTGCGGTGTTCGCGCATAGTGGCGCGATGACCTTGCCCGCCCAGCTCGTTTTGGCCTCGTTGATGGTCACCTTCACGATCGGCGTCCACCTTGGCGGGCTGGCCGCGCTGCTCGGCCTGTTGCGCCGGCATCACGCCGGGCGGCCCGTTGCCTATGTCCTGCTGCACGACAGCGTCGGCATTCTTGCGGCGGCGTTCGGGCTGTTCGCGCTGCATGCGATCGAGATCTGGGCCTATGCGGCGCTGTACGCCGCGGCGGGGGCGCTGGGCTCGTTCGAGGAAGCGCTATATTTCTCGACCTCGACCTACACCACGATCGGCTATGGCGACGTGGTCCTTCCCCCCGGCTGGCGGGTGTTCGGCGCGATCGAGGGCGCCAACGGCATCATCCTGCTCGGCTGGTCGACCGCATTCTTCTTCGCGGTGGTCAGCCGCATCCGACTGTTAGAGCTCGAGCTCGAAACCCGAGCCAAGGACGACTGAGGCGCAAACGCCGGCGCGGCCCTAGGGACATTCCGTAGCGACGCGCCCGGCCTGGCACGCGAAAAGCCTTCAAAAGAGGAGCAAGCCATGGCCGACAAGATGCGCGCGACGATCTTCCTCGAACCCGGGCGGATCGTGCTCGGCGAAAAGCCGATCCCGCATATCGGCCCGCTCGACGCGCTGGTTCGGATCACCACCACGACGATCTGCGGCACCGACGTGCATATCCTCAAGGGCGAATATCCCGTCGCATCGGGGCTCACCATCGGCCACGAGCCGGTGGGGGTGATCGAGAAGCTCGGCTCGGCGGTGCTCGGCTATGAAGAGGGGCAGCGGGTGATCGCCGGCGCCATCACCCCGTCGGGCTGGTCGAACGCCTCGCTCGACGGCTGCCATTCGCAATGCGGGCGCGACGCGCCGCACGGGTTCAAGCCGCTGGGCGGCTGGCGTTTCGGCAACACGATCGACGGCGCGCAGGCCGAATATCTGCTCGTTCCCGACGCGATGGCCAATCTCGCGCCGATCCCCGACGGGCTGACCGACGAACAGGTGCTGATGTGCCCCGATATCCTGTCGACCGGGTTCGGCGGTGCCGAGGCGGGCAAGATCCGGATCGGCGACACCGTCGCGGTGTTCGCGCAGGGTCCGATCGGCCTATGCGCCACCGCGGGCGCCCGCGCGATGGGCGCGGCCGAGATCATCGCGGTCGAAAGCCTGCCCGCGCGCGCGGCGATCTCGCGCAGGATGGGCGCCGATCATGTCGTCGACTTCACGCACGAAGACCCGGTGAGCGAAATCATGCGGATCACCCGCGGACGCGGCGTCGATGTCGCGATCGAGGCGCTGGGCCGGCAACAGACCTTCGAATGGGCGCTGCGCTGCCTGCGGCCAGGCGGCACGCTATCGTCGCTGGGGGTCTATTCCGAAGACCTGCGGATCCCGCTCGACGCCTTTGCCGCGGGGCTCGGCGATCATCGGATCGTCACGACGCTGTGCCCCGGTGGCAAGGAGCGGATGCGGCGGCTGATGGCGGCGGTGGCGGGCGGCAGGGTCGATACCGCCGCGCTGGTCACGCACCATTTCGGGCTCGACGATATCGAGACCGCCTACGACCTGTTCGCGCACCAGCGCGACGGCGTGCTCAAGGTGGCGATCCGGCCCTGACGCTCGCGCGCGACGGACCCCAAGCAGCCAACGCATGTCGATCAGACCGCCCCGCCCGGCCCGCCGGTTCGCGCTGGCAACCGGCGCGCTCGCTGCCGTAGCGGTCGTCGCCGCAGCCTATACCGCCGCGCTGCGCCGCGCAGAGCGGCGGCTGGCGCGAGCGAGCGAGGTGATCGCGACGCGGTTCGGGACGCTCGAATATGCGGTGCGCGGGCAAGGGCCACCGATCCTGATGGTGCATGGCACCGGCGGCGGGTTCGACCAGGGGCTGAGCTTCGGCGCCGGCTTGCGGCAGCGCGGGTACCAAATCATCGCGCCTTCGCGCTTCGGCTATCTGCGCAGCGATTATCCCGCCGTGCCGTCTTCGGCGAACCAGGCCGATACGTTCGTCGCCTTGCTCGACCATCTCGGGATCGATCGGCTGCCGGTGGTGGGAGGATCGGCGGGGGCATTGTCGGCGGTGGCGTTCGCGCTGCGCCATCCCGAGCGCTGTTCGCTGCTGATCCTGCTGGTGCCCGCCGCCAATGTCAGCGGCCGCGATCCGGTCGAGATGACCGCGCTGCAACAGCTACTGGTCGAGCGCGTGCTCGGCTCGGACTTTGCCTATTGGAGCGCGCGCACGGTCGCACCCAAGCGGCTGATCGGCACGCTGCTGGCGACCGATCCCGCGTTGCTCGACCGCGTCGAACCCGGCGAACGCGCCCGCGCGTATCGGATCCTCGACGAGATGCTGCCGGTCAGCGCGCGCGTGCGCGGGATCCGCAACGATGCGCGGCGTGCGAGCGCGCCGGGCGCGGTCGCCTATCGCGATATCGCGGTGCCGACCTTGATCGTGTCGGTCGAGGACGACCGGTTCGGCACCGCCGCAACCGCACGATACCTGGCGGCGACGATCCGCGATTCCAGGCTGGTGATACTCCTCCGCGGCGGGCACATCTGGCTGGGTGCCGACGACGCGGTGGCCGAGCATGTCGTGCGCTTCATCAGCGAGCAGGGCGCGGAACCTCGCCTGCATTCACCTCGACAAAGCGCCGCGCCGATGACGGATCGCTCCTGGCCGCTCGCACCGATCCTCCGCCAATCCCCGAGCGATCCAACCACGCGTCGAGACTGAATTCGCGCCACTTCCGCATCGGCGTCAGAAGTATCGCGGCCGCCCGGTACCCTCGACGCTGGTCGAGAAGCACGAATGGATCTTCGAACGGGTGGGGGATGAGGATTGAGGGAGGTGCCTACTGCCCCCACCGTTCGTTTCGAGCGAAGTCGAGAAACCGCTCACGCCGCCAGCGCATATCCTCGGTGCCCGTCATCATCATCGTTCGCGGCTTTCTCTACCCCCCGACGCGACCGCCGCGCCCGCCCGCGATTGGGCAACCGCGCCACCAGCCATCCCCGCACCGCACGCAACCGCACCGCCGACGATGCGGTGATGATGACCACCAACGCATCGACATAAGCGACCACATCGAACGCCAGCATCATCCCGGCAATTTCGGGCATCGCCATGCCGAACAGCAGCGCGCCTTCGTTCTGCATCAGCCACATCATCGCGCCGCCGATCAGCAGCAACAGGAAGGTGACGATCATCGTGCCGCGCTGAATATTGCTCAGCCAGCGCGCCGGCGCTTCGACCGCGACCCGACGCAGCCAAGCAGCGACAGGCGTTCGCGGTGCGGCGATAAGGACCGCCCAAACGGCCAAAGAGATCAGCAACAACGACAGCATCGAAATCGTCTCCATCCGCCCGCGATCAAGCCCGCCCGATACTATGCAATCGGCATGTCTACGCCAGCGCTAATCACAACCTGGCCATTTTGGGAAATGCGGTCTGGAACTGGGTTTAGGGATGCAGTGGCAGCGAGGAGCGCGGTCCCGTCGCTGCCGCGACCCTGACATTCCAAAATGGCCAAGTCAAAGGTCGGCCATATGGCGGAGCGTTCCCTTCCCACGCGGGTTCGCTCGCCCTACGGTACCTGTACGACACAACAGCGGAGAACCTCCCGTGGACACCGAACACAAGGTGATCGTCGGCCAATGTCATTGCGGTGCAGTCCGCTTCGAAGCGACGCTTAGCGATGGCTTTAATACGATCCGCCGTTGTACCTGCTCATATTGTCGTATGCGCGGCGCAATCGCCGTTTCGGTAGAGGCGGGCGGAATAAAAATCATCCGGGGTGAGGATGCGCTGACAAGCTACCGCTTTAACACCGGATCGGCGCAACACTTCTTCTGTTCGGCCTGTGGGATATATACGCATCACCAGCGCCAATCTAATCAGAAACAGTACGGTGTGAACGTCGCCGTTTTAGACGGTGTAAGCCCATTCGACTTTGCCGAAGTTCCCGTGCTGGACGGAGTGAGGCACCCAAACGACACAGGCGGACCAGCTCGGCGCGCGGGTACGCTTCGCTTCATACCCGCCGATTAGCGCACTAGGGCTCCCGACCGACTTCCCAATTTTCGCTCCCATCTTGAGAAAGGTGGCAAAGCCGTCGACGGCGGCCATCGCACCGCCCTTCTGGAAGGCTATAATTGTAGCCCCCCCCTCAATCCCCCGCAAAAGCAAACGGCGTAACCCCCGCCTCGCGATCGCTCACGATCCGCGCGCGGCCCGCCGGCGGGGCGCTGCGTTGCGGGCAGTTGGTGCGGGTGCAGGCACGGCAGCCAAGCCCCACCGGCACCGCGCCGCCCGCCAGATCGACCCCGCGCGCCGCGGCCAGCGCCGCCGCGTCGCTCGCCGCCAGCCCCAGCCCGATCGCGAAACGCCCGCGCACACCGCCGGCGCGTGCGCCCTGCGGCTGCACCGTGCGCGCCAGCGTGAACCAGCGCGCACCGTCCTCGGTCTCGACCAGTTGGCGCACCAGGTCGCCCGGCCGGCCGAAGGTCTCGAACAATTCCCATAACGGGCACAGTCCGCCCTCGACCAGCGGCGACGCGCTCGCGCCGGCATAGCGTTTCGACACCTGCCCCGCGCGGTCGACGCGCAGCATGAAGAAGGGCAGCCCGCGCGCGCCCACGCGCTGCAGCGTCGTCAGCCGGTGCGCCACCTGCTCGAACCCAGCGCCGAAGCGCCGCTGCAGCAGCTCGATGTCATAGCCCGTCCCCTCGCACGCGCGCAGGAAACGGGCATAGGGCATCATCAGCGCGGCGGCGAAATAGGCGGTAACGTGGCGGCGGAACAACCGCTGCGCGGTGCGGTCGGCCAGCTCGGCGCCGCGCACCAGCGCCTCGATCTCCGCCCCCGCCTCCGCCCCCAGCCGCTCGGCCATCGCGAAGGTGCGCGAGGCGGCGTCGAGCATTTCGGACAATTGCAATTGCCGCGCGTGCAGGTCGACGCGCTTGAGCATGTCGGGCGTCACCTCGACCGGCAGGATGCGCACCGATAATTGGTGCTTCACGCGCAGCCGCTCGGCGATCGCCTGCGCCAAATCGCCGCTGCCCAGCCGCAATTCGTCGGCGAGGCGTTCGGCGGCGGCGTCGAGATCGGCGAAATGGTTGCGCCAGCGCTCGATCGCGCGGCGGACGTCGCGCGCGATCGTGTCGCCTTCGTCGGCCGCGGTGCCGCTCCCCGCGCCGCCGCGATCGAACACCCGCGCGAACGCCTCGGCCCCGCCCGGCGCGGCGGCGAGCCATTCGTCGACCTCGCTGCGGTCGACCTCGAGATCGGCGAACAGCGGATCGGCAAGCCTTCGCCGCATCGCCGCCGCGCCGCCCCCCGGCTCGCCCGCCGCCAGCGCGCGCGCATCGAAATCGAATCGCTGCGCCAGCCGCACCAGCAGGTTCGCCGACACCGGCCGCTGGTTGCGCTCGATCAGGTTGAGGTAGCTCGGCGATATCTCGAGCGCCTCGGCCATCGCCGCCTGCGTCAGCCCAGCCTGCCGCCGCACCCGCCGCACCGCATGCCCCGCGATCACCTTGCGTTCGGCCATGTCCTACAAGCCCCCTTTCGTGCCACACTTCCGCGAGGAGCCAATCCGACTCGCCCTTGTCAATTGTTTACAACCTTGCAGCGTTTACGTCGCTGCTGGCAACAGCACGACCCGCGCGGAAAGTGAATCTGTGGGGTGCGTAGTGTAGCTTTTGTATACTTCCAAATCATCCGCAGGACGATTTGTGAAGGCGATGACAATGACGACGAGTTTCGAAACCCTCATCCCCGCCCCCGCCGGTCGCTTCGACGGGATCGAACGCCCCTACACCGCCGCCGATGTCGAACGCCTGCGCGGCTCGATCACGATCGAACACACGCTGGCGACCAAGGGCGCGAACAAATTGTGGGAGCTGCTCAAGACCGAGGATTATATCAACGCGCTCGGCGCGCTGAGCGGCAACCAGGCGATGCAGATGGTCCGCGCCGGGCTCAAGGCGATCTACCTCTCGGGCTGGCAGGTCGCAGCCGACGCCAACAGCGCCGGGCAAATGTACCCCGATCAGTCGCTCTACCCCGCCAATGCCGGCCCCGACCTTGCCCGCCGGATCAACAACACCTTCCAGCGCGCCGACCAGATCGAGCATAGCGAAGGCGGCGTAACCCGCGACTGGTTCGCCCCGATCGTCGCCGATGCCGAAGCGGGCTTTGGCGGCCCGCTCAACTGCTACGAGATCATGAAGGCGTATATCGCCGCAGGTGCAGCCGGCGTCCATTACGAGGACCAGCTGGCGAGCGAGAAGAAGTGCGGCCATCTCGGCGGCAAGGTGCTGATCCCGACACAGGCGCACATCCGCAACCTCGACGCCGCGCGCCTCGCCGCCGACGTCTCGGGCGTGCCGACGGTGATCTGCGCGCGCACCGACGCCGAAAGCGCCAAGCTGATCACCAGCGATGTCGACGAACGCGACCGCGAGTTCCTGACCGGCGAACGCACCCCCGAAGGCTTTTTCCGCCTGAAGGACGGCACCGGCGTCGATCACTGCATCAAGCGCGGCCTCGCCTTTGCCCCGCACGCCGATCTGCTGTGGTGGGAAACGTCGAAGCCCGTCCTGGCCGACGCGCGCCGCTTCGCCGAGACGATCAAGAAGCAGTTCCCGAACAAGATGCTGGCGTATAATTGCTCGCCCAGCTTCAATTGGGAGGCCAATCTCGACAAGGACGACATCGCCCGCTTCCAGCGCGAAATCGGCGCGATGGGCTATAAGTTCCAGTTCGTCACGCTCGCGGGCTTCCACCAGCTCAACTACGGCATGTTCGAGCTGGCGCGCGGCTACAAGGATCGCGGCATGGCGGCGTATAGCGAGCTGCAACAGGCCGAATTCGGCGCCGAGCAGCATGGCTACACCGCCACCCGCCACCAGCGCGAAGTCGGCACCGGCTATTTCGATCTCGTCGCCACGACGCTGGCGGGCGGCGCAAGCTCGACCACCGCGCTCGGCGAATCGACCGAGGCCGACCAGTTCAAGAAGGCCGCGCCCGCTTTGGAGGCCGAAGCCGCCTGACCCGTTCGACCAGCTTTCCTGGGGAGGAAAGATGCCCGTCGGCACCGCAAGGCGCCGGCGGGCATTCAATTGCCTACCGCGCCGCCGCGATCTGCTCGATCCGCGCCCGATGCTCCTCGGGGCCGAAGGGAAAGCGAAGGAACAGCCACCCCGCCGCCAGCGACAGCAGGAAATAGCCGCCCGCGAACAGGATCGTCAGCCGGTCGAGCACCGCCTCGGGCACCTGCCCCGGCGTCGCTCTTTCGGGAAACCCCGCCAGCGCCAGGATCGCCCCCGACACGAAGATCCCGAGCCCGCTGGTACATTTCTGGACGAAGAACAGCCCGGCGAAGAACACCCCCTCGTTGCGCGTGCCGGTGCGCGCCTCGGCATGTTCGACGACATCGGCCATCATCGATGCGCCGACGATCGCCGCGCCGATGCTCGCCGCGCCGCTGACGATGTAGATCGCGAACAAGACCGGCACCATCATCGCGCTTGCGGGCGGCGGGAACCAATCGAGCAAGCGAAGCGCGAAGGGCACGCCCTGGAACACCCCCGCCGAGACGATCAGCCACGCCGCCGCGCGCGGCTTGCCGATCCGCCGCGCCAGCGCGGGCGCACCGACAAAGGCGAGCACGACGCCCGCGAACAGCACAACCGCCAGCCATCCGAAGGTCGCGGTGCCGAAGCGCCACACGAAGCTGTAGAGATAGTTCGACAGCGCGAAGCTGATCCCCTGCATCGTATAGGCGAACAGCCCCGCCGCCATCAGCAGCACGAACGCGCGGTTGCTCGCCGCCGCGCGCAGCTCGCGAAACGCGGTGCCGATCCCGCCCGCGGCGATCGGCGGTCGCGGCAAGGCAGCGATACGCCGATGCGTCCCCAGCGCCGACACCAGGATCGCGAACGCCATGATCGCCGCCCCCGTCGCGGCGAAGGCGGTATAGCCGTCGCGGTTGAGCAACCCGTTGGGCTGCGCGGGAGTCGGCACCAGGAACAGCTGATAGGCAGCGAACAGCATCAGCAGCCCTGCCGCCCAACCGAAGATATAGCGATAGGCGGTGAGCCGCGTGCGCTCGTTATAATCCGAGCTGAGTTCGGGGGTGAGCGCCTGGCTCGGCACTTCATAGGCAGAGACCGCGCTGCGCACGAGCACCGCGGCGCCGAACAGCCACAACAAGGTCATCGTCGGATCGAGCACCGGCGGGTTCCACAGCAGCAGCCAGCCGAGCGCGATCGGCAGCGCCGATGCGTACATCCACGGATGCCGCCGCCCCCAGCGGCTGCGCGTCCGGTCCGACGCGACGCCGATCGCCGGATCGATGAAGGCATCGACCAGCAACGCGCACATGATGACGAACCCCACCGATGCCGAGGGCAGTCCAATCACCTGGTTGTAGAACAGCAACAGGAAGGTGCCGAAGCCATTGTCCTTGATGCCATAGGCGACCGCGCCGAAGCCGAAGGCGAGCGTCGTGCGCGTTTCGACCCGGCCGACCGGAGGAAGCGCCTGTGCGGTCGCCATGCAATATGTCTCCAAACGCGGGTGGCTGTGAAGCATAGACGCAGCCTATCACTCGTCAATTATGTCGGATTTGGAAGAACGGGTATGCGAAGACGGGTTGCGCAGCACAAGGGCCAGCGATACCTAATTGTTCTGCAGGAACGGCTTCATATGTGAACGCCGTGAACGGCGTCCGATAGCCTTTCGAACAAAGGGCACGGGCGCGAGAGGATGACGATGGCACTCGACGCCGAAACTTTCGACGCGCTGATCGATACCGTCCGCCGGTTCGTCGCCGAACGGCTGCGCCCGCTCGAGGCTGCGGTCGAAGAGGCCGATGCGATACCGCAGGACATCGTCGAGGAGATGAAGGCGCTGGGACTGTTCGGGCTGTCGATCGCCGAGGAACATGGCGGGCTTGCGCTGACGATGGGCGAGGAATGCCGCGTCGCGATCGAACTCGGGCGCACGACGCCGGCGTTCCGGTCGACCTTCGGCACCAACGTCGGGATCGGGTCGCAGGGGCTGGTGATGGCGGGCACGCCTGAGCAGAAGGCCGAATGGCTGCCGCGCATCGCGAGCGGCGAGATCGTCACCAGCTTCGCGCTGACCGAGCCCGATGTCGGTTCGGATTCGGGGGCGGTGAAGACGCGCGCGGTGAAGGACGGTGACAGCTATCGGCTGTCGGGCACCAAGCGCTACATCACCAATGCCGACAAGGCCGACCTGTTCACCGTGATGGCGCGCACTGGCGACGAGCCCGGCGCACGCGGTGTGTCGGCGTTCCTGGTTCCGCGTGACCTGCCCGGCGTGTCGATCGGCACGCCTGAAAAGAAGATGGGGCAAAAGGGTGCCAAGGTCGCCGACCTCAACCTCGACGACGTGGCCGTTCCCGCCGCCAATCGGCTGGGGGCCGAGGGTGAAGGCTTCAAGATCGCGATGCGCGTGCTCGATCGCGGGCGGCTGCATATCGCGGCGGTCTGCGTCGGCGTCGCCGAGCGGCTGATCGCCGATTGCGTCGGCTATGCCGGCGAGCGCAGGCAGTTCGGCAAGCCGCTCGCCGAGCATCAACTGATCCAGGCGATGCTCGCCGATTCGAAAACCGAGGCGCTGGCGGCGCGCGCGCTGGTGCTCGAAACCGCCGATAAAAAGGATCGCGGCGACGATGTCGTGCTCGAAAGCGCCGCCGCCAAGCTCTTTGCCTCGGAGATGGTCGGCCGCGTCGCCGATCGTGCGGTGCAGATCTATGGCGGCGCCGGCTATATCGCCGATTACGGCATCGAACGGCTCTACCGCGATGTCCGGCTGTTTCGGATCTACGAAGGCACCAGCCAGATCCAGCAACTGATCATTGCGCGCGAGATGATGAAGCGCGGCGGGTAAATCCCCCTCCCGCTTGCGGGAGGGGTTGGGGGTGGGCCTTACTTATTGTCCTGTTTGCGGATGGCCCCACCCCCGGCCCCTCCCGCAAGCGGGAGGGGAGTTATCACATGGACACCAACACCCTGTTCCGCCTCGACGGCCGCGTCGCGCTTGTCACCGGCGGGTCGCGCGGCATCGGCAAGATGATCGCGACCGGCTTCATCGGCATGGGCGCGAAGGTGTATATCTCGTCGCGCCGCGCCGACGCGTGCGAACAAACCGCCGCCGAACTGGGCGAACACTGCATCGCGCTGCCCGCCGACGTATCGAGCGTCGATGGCTGCAAGGCGCTGGCGGCGCAATTTGCCGAATACGAACCCGCACTCGACATCCTGGTTAACAACGCCGGCGCGGCATGGGGCGAGCCATTCGACAGCTTTCCCGAAAAGGGCTGGGACAAGGTGATGGACCTCAACGTCAAATCGCCCTTCTTCCTGACCCAAGCGCTACACGGCGCGCTCAAGGCCGCGGGATCGCGCGACAAGCCGGCCAAGGTGATCAACATCACCTCGATCGACGGCCAGCGGCTCAATGCGTGGGAGACCTATAGCTATCAGGCGTCGAAGGCGGCGCTGATCCACCTCACCCGCCGGATGGCGGCGCGGCTGATTCAGGACGGGATCAACGTCACCTCGATCGCGCCGGGTGCCTTTGCCAGCGACATGAACAAGGCGGCGCGCGATCACGGCAATTCGGTGGCCAAGGCAATCCCGGCCAAGCGGATCGGCGAGGCCGAGGATATGGCGGCGGCGGCGATCTATCTCGCCAGCCGCGCGGGCGATTATGTGGTGGGCGAGACGATCACCGTCGATGGCGGGCTGGTGAACGCGTCGGTCGGAGCCTCGATCGACGGCTAAGGCTCAGGGCGCGCGTTTGGGCCCGGTGAGCCACATCCGCGGCAATTTGGTCGGGCGTTTCACGCCGTCGAGCCGAACCGCGCGGGTGATGCGGATCGGCTTGAGGATCATCTGGCCGCGAAACGCGTCGAAGCCGCCGCCGGTCTTCACCGCCAGGATCCGCTTCACCGCATCCATCCCGCCGATCACCCGGCCGAAGGCGGCATAGCCCGGATAATCGCGCCGCGCGTCCATCGAGGGCGCGGGGCCGATCGTGATGAAGAAATTGCCCCCCGCCGCCTCGGGCGTCGCGCCGCGCGCCATCGAGATCGTCGCGTCGAGGTGGCGGATGCCGGTCTTAGATGTCGGCTCGAGCGGGAATGGCGGCAGGATACGGCGCGCATCGGTGCGGATGCCGCCCTGGACGAAGCCGGTGCCGGGGGTGCGCTTGCTGCGCGCGGCGCGATAGAAGGTGACGCCGTCGAACCGACCGTCATCGACATAGGCGAGGAAGTTCTTGGCGGTGGCCGGCGCGCGCTTGGTATCAACCGCGATCAGGATCGGGCCTGCGCTGGTTTCCAATCGGACGCGGACCTTTGCGGGTTCCTGCGCGGCGGCGGGGGTGGCGAGCGCGAATATCGCAAGGCTGAGCAATTTTATCCCCCCGTTCGCACTGAGCTTGTCGAAGTGCCGTCCTCCTTGGTGGAAAGAAGGACAGTGCTTCGACAGGCTCGGCACGAACGGGGTTAGGGCAGTTCGCAAACCATGCACGATCAGCGCGCGATCCCGCCTGCCGCGAGCACCGCCAGCGTCACGAGCTCGCTCGCGGTGCTCGTCATCGGCGCGATCTGGACGTTCTTTTCCATGCCGATCAGCATCGGCCCGATCATCGTGTCGCCACCTAGCTCGCGCAGCAGCTTGGCCGAGATGTTGGCCGATTGCAGCCCCGGCATGATCAGGATGTTCGCCGGCCCCGAAAGCCGCGCGAACGGATAATTCTTCAGCTGCTTTTCGTTGAGCGCGACATCGGGTGCCATTTCGCCTTCATATTCGAAGCCCGGCTGGCGCGCGTCGAGCACCGCGACGGCGTCGCGGATATTGTCGAGCCACTGGCCGCCGGGGTTGCCGAAGGTCGAATAGCTGAGGAACGCAACGCGCGGCTCATGCCCCATGCGGCGCGCGACCTGCGCGGTCTGTTCGGCGAAGTCGGCGAGCTGCTCGGCGGTAGGGCGTTCGTTGACCGTGGTGTCGGCGATGAACACCGTGTGCGTCTTGCCGACCAGCACATGGATGCCGAAGGGCGTACGGCCCGGCTCGGGATCGATCACGCGCTTGATCTCGCGGATCGACTGGGCATAGGCGCGCGTCACGCCGGTGATCATCGTATCGCCCTCGCCCAGCTGCAGCAGCAGCGCGCCGAAGATGTTGCGATCCTGGTTCACCATCCGCTCGCATTCGCGCCGCAAGAATCCGCGGCGCTGGAGTCGGGCGTACAGGAAATCGACCATCTTGGGCACGAGCGGCGAATGGCGGCTGTTGTGGACCTCGAAGCTTTCGGGGTCGTCGATGCCGAGCGCGCGCAGCCGGTCATACACATCGTCGCGGCCCACCAGCACCGGGGTGCCATAGCCGCCGTCGCGGAACGCGATCGCCGCGCGCAGCACCACTTCTTCCTCGCCCTCGGCGAAAATCACCCGCTTGGGGCGTGCGCGCGCACCTTCATGCGCCAGCGACAACACCGAGGTGGTCGGGTTGAGCCGCGCGCGCAGCGTGTGGCGATAGGCACCCATGTCGAGGATCGGGCGGGTCGCCACCCCCGAATCCATCGCCGCGGTCGCGACCGCGACCGACACGACCTCCATCAGCCGCGGATCGAACGGTGCAGGAATGATATATTCGGGGCCGAAGCTGTGCTGGACTCCGTACGCAATCGCGACTTCCTCGGGCACGCGTTCGCGCGCCAGCTCGGCGATCGCGTTGGCCGCAGCGATCTTCATCGCGTCGTTGATCCCCGTCGCGCGCACGTCGAGCGCGCCGCGGAAGATGAACGGGAAGCCGAGCACGTTGTTGACCTGGTTGGGATAATCCGACCGGCCGGTGGCGACGATCGCGTCGGGACGCGCGGCCTTGGCGAGTTCGGGGCGGATCTCGGGCTCGGGATTGGCCATCGCAAAGATGATCGGTGCAGGCGCCATGTCCTTGACCATCTCGGGCTGAAGTGCCCCCGCAGCCGACAGGCCCAGGAACACGTCGGCGCCGTGCAGCGCTTCGGTGAGCGTGCGGCGATCGGTGGCAGCGGCGTGCGCCGACTGCCACTGGTTCACATCGTCGCGCCCCTGATAGATCACGCCCTTGCGATCGCACATCAGCACGTGATCGGCGCGGACGCCCATCGCCTTCATCAGCTCGGTGCAGGCAATCGCCGCGGCGCCCGCGCCGTTGACGACGACGCGGATGTCCTTGAGCTGCCGCCCGGTCAGCAGGCAGGCGTTGATCAGCCCCGCAGCGCAGATGATCGCGGTGCCGTGCTGGTCGTCATGAAAGACCGGGATGTTCATCCGCTCGCGCAGCGTCTGCTCGATGATGAAGCATTCGGGCGCCTTGATGTCTTCGAGGTTGATCCCGCCAAAGCTCGGTTCGAGCAATGCGACGCAGTTGATGAAGGCATCGACGTCTTCGGTATCGACCTCGAGGTCGATCGAATCGACGTCGGCGAAGCGCTTGAACAGCACCGCCTTGCCTTCCATCACCGGCTTAGACGCCAGCGCGCCGAGATTGCCCATCCCCAGGATAGCGGTACCATTTGAGATCACCGCGACGAGATTGCCCTTGGCGGTATAGTCATAGGCGGTGGCGGGATCGTCGTAGATCGCCTTCACCGGCACCGCGACGCCGGGCGAATAGGCCAGCGCCAGATCGCGCTGCGTCGCCATCGGCTTCGACGCGATGATCTCGATCTTGCCCGGACGGCCCTCGGAATGAAAGCGAAGCGCTTCGCGCTCGGAAAACTGGACGCTCGATTCGTCGGTCATTCGCAAACTCCGTGGGGCCGATTGCGTACGCTCTAGGGGGTCGGGCGCCGTAAGGGCAAGCGTGCGGTGGTTCCGCTTTTGCGGCTTAGCCTCTATCGAGGCGTTGATGGCCAGCGCGAACCCGACCCCCACCCCCGCCCCGACGCCGATGATGGCGCAATATCTGGCGCTGAAGGCCGAGGCGCAAGATTGCCTGCTATTCTACCGGATGGGCGATTTCTTCGAGATGTTCTTCGAAGATGCGCGGATCGCGGCTGCCTGTCTCGACATCGCGCTCACTGGGCGCGGCGAGCATGATGGCGAGCGGATTCCGATGTGCGGCGTGCCGGTCCATGCCGCGACCGCCTATCTGCAGCGGCTGATCAAGGCGGGGCATCGCGTTGCGATCGCCGAACAGACCGAAACCCCCGAAGCCGCCAAGAAGCGCGGCGGATCGAAGGCGCTGGTGGCGCGCGCGATCGTCCGCGTAGTGACCGCGGGCACGCTGACCGAGGAGGCGCTGCTCGATGCGCGCGCGGCCAATTGGTGCGTCGCGGTGGGCGAAGCCGGCGGCGATGTCGCGGTTGCCGCCGCCGATGTTTCGACCGGGCGGTTCGAAATCTTCGAAACCGACATGGCGGGGCTTGGCGCGACGCTCGCGCGGCTCAACCCCGCCGAAGTCGTCGCCAGTGAGGCGAGCGAAATCGACGCGACCTCGCACCGCCCGCGCGCGCAGTTCGACAGCGCTGCGGGCGAGGCGCGGCTGAAGTCGCTGTACGGGGTCGCGACGCTCGACGGGTTCGGCCAGTTCTCGCGTGCCGCGCTGTCGGCGGCGGGCGGGCTGGTCGCCTATCTCGACCATACCGCCAAGGGCGCGCTGCCCTTCCTGCGTCCGCCGGTGCTGCATGCGGGCGACGCCAGCATGGCGATCGACGCGGCGACGCGCGAGAGCCTCGAGCTGACGCTCGCCACCGGTGGCACGCGCAAGGGCAGCCTGCTCGACGCGGTCGATCGCACCGTCACCGGCGCGGGCGCGCGGTTGCTGGCGCAGGATATCGCGGCGCCGTTGATGGACGCGGGCGCGATCGGCGCGCGGCTCGATCTGGTGCAGCGCTTCCACGACGAACCCAATTTGCGCGAGACGCTGCGGTCGTCGCTGCGCGCGCTCCCCGATATCGGGCGAGCGCTGGGGCGGATCGTCGCCGGGCGTGGGTCGCCGCGCGACCTGGGACAGTTGCGCGACGGGCTCGACGCCGCCTGGGCGCTGGGCGAGCGGCTGCACCAGCTTGCCGCGCCGCCGCCCTTGCTCGCCGAGATCGCGCCGCGGCTGCAAGGGCATGGCGCGCTGATCGACTTGCTCAAACGCGCCCTGGTGCCCGAACCGCCGATCGACGCAGCCGGTGGCGGCTATATCGCCGAAGGATTTGACGCCGCGCTCGACGACCTGCGCCATACCGGTGCCGGCGGCCGGCGCGCGATCGCCGCGCTCGAGGCCGACTATCGCAAGCGCACCGGCATCGCCGCGCTCAAGATCCGCCACAACGGCGTGCTCGGCTATCATGTCGAAGTGCCCGCGCGCGCCGCCGATGCGCTGATGGCGCCCGACAGCGGCTTTACCCATCGTCAGACGCTGGCGGGCGTCGTCCGCTTCAACGCCGCCGATCTGCACGAAGCGGCGATGCAGGTGACGCAGGCGGGCAACCACGCGCTGGCTGCCGAGGCCTCGCATCTCGAAGACCTGACCGAAACCGCGCTCGCGCGCCGGCACGAGATCGCGATCACTGCCGACGCGTTGGCGCGGATCGACGTCGCCGCAGGGCTCGCCGAACGCGCGGCAGAGGGCGGCTGGGCGCGACCCGCGCTGGTCGATCACGCCTGTTTCGAGGTCGAGGGCGGGCGGCATCCGGTGGTCGAGGCGGCGGTGGCCCGCGCGGGCGGGCGCTTCGTCGCCAACGACTGCGACCTGTCCGAATCGTCGCGGCTATGGCTGGTCACCGGCCCCAACATGGGCGGTAAATCGACCTTCCTCCGCCAGAACGCACTGATCGCGGTGCTGGCGCAGGCGGGCAGCTATGTTCCCGCCACCCGCGCCAAACTGGGGCTGGTCGATCGCCTGTTCAGCCGAGTCGGCGCGTCAGACAACCTAGCGCGCGGGCGGTCGACCTTCATGGTCGAGATGGTCGAGACAGCGGCGATCCTGGCGCAGGCGACGCCGCGCAGCTTCGTCATTCTCGACGAGGTGGGACGCGGGACGAGCACCTATGACGGGCTGGCGATCGCCTGGGCGGTGGTCGAGGCGATCCATGAGGATAATCGCTGCCGCTGCCTGTTCGCGACGCATTACCACGAGCTGACGCGGCTGGCCGAACGCTGCGAGGCGCTGTCGCTGCACCATGTCCGCGCGCGCGAATGGAAGGGCGAACTGGTGCTGCTGCACGAACTCGCGACCGGCCCCGCCGACCGCAGCTATGGCCTTGCGGTCGCGCGGCTCGCAGGGTTGCCCCCCGCGACGATCGCGCGCGCCAAATCGGTGCTGGCCAAGCTCGAGGCGGGGCGCGCCAAGACCGGCGGGCTTGCGGCAGGGCTCGACGACCTGCCGCTCTTCGCGGCGGTCGCGGCGCAGGAGGCTGAGGCGGTCGACGAACTGCGTACGGCGCTGGCGGGAATCGATGTCGATGCGCTGAGTCCGCGAGAGGCATTGGACGCGCTGTACCGCCTCAAGGGATTGGCGGGCTGATCGCCTAGCCTCTGGACACGCCCGCCCCCACCCGCCACACGCGCACGCCATGAACGACCCCGCCGTCATCCGCCGCCTCTATGGCCGCCGCCAGGGCCACAAATTGCGCGTGGCCCAAGAAGAGCTGGTCGCCGAATTGCTGCCGCGCATTTCGGTGCCCGAAGGTCCGCTTTCCGCGGCCACCTTGTTCGGTGCCGATCGCCCAATGGAGGTCGAAATCGGCTTTGGCGGTGGCGAGCACCTCGCCGGGCAAGCCGCCGCGCGCCCCGGCACCGGCTTTATCGGCTGCGAACCGTTCCTCAACGGCGTCGTCAGCGCGCTGGGGCATGTTCGCGATGGCGCTCTAGGCAATGTCCGGCTGCACATGGGCGACGCGCTCGACGTGCTCGATCGGCTGCCCGATGCCAGCCTGGAGCGCGTGTATCTGCTGCACCCCGATCCCTGGCCCAAGGCGCGGCACGCCAAGCGCCGGATGGTCAATCACGGCCCGCTCGACCTCATCGCCGCCAAGCTGAAGCCGGGCTGCGAGTTTCGCCTGGGCACCGACGATCCGACCTATTGCCGCTGGGCGATGATGGTGATGAACCAACGCCGCGACTTCGAATGGACCGCAGCAACGGCTGGCGATTTCCAGACGCGACCCGCGGACTGGCCCGAGACGCGCTACGAGCGAAAAGCGCGGCGGCAGGGGCATGAAGTCTGGTACTTCCGTTACATGCGGATCTAACCTCCTAACCCTGACCGCTTTTGGCCCACCGCCCACGCAGCATCCGCCCCACAACACTCGCCGCGCCCGGCCGCACGAATAGCCAGTCGCGGATCATCGGCCCTGTCTCGGCCCCGATCGTGCGCTTGTAGCCACTGTCGCCCGCGCCCCAATCGACGCGCGTGATGCCGTCTTCGATCGCGCGCACCAGGTTGCGGTAATAGAGCAATTTTCCCGGCGAATGCTTGGCGAAGGTCGGCACATAGCTGTTGGCGATCGCGTATTTCAGCGTGCCGACATTGAGGTCGAACGAGAAGGCCGCGGGGGCGCCGTCGATCCGCAGCATTGCCGCCCACATCATTTGCGCGAGCACCGGATCCTGCGCCGCCGCGCGCCAGAAGGCGCCATGGCCCTCGTCGGTGAACTTTGCGTCCGATCCGTCGGTACGTTCCGATATCCAGCTCGCGCGTTCGATCAGCGCCAGATCGTCGAAAGCTTCCTCGGTCCAGCCATCGCCGGCGACGAAGTCCCAAGCGGGTGCCCCATGCGCCGCCAGATGCTTTTCGTGGAAGCGGTTCTTCTTGAGCGTCGAGCTGCGCGGCCAGGTGCCTTCGGCGCGGGCGCCGTCGATATCGAGCAGGAAGCTTTCGGCGACGTCGCGCGGCAGGGCGGTCCAGCCGCGGGCTTCGGCGGCGATGCGCAACAGGCACAATCCCGGATCATCGTCATAGACCGGACCGATCCGCAGCGCAGTCACCGATCGCGCCAGCGCGTCGAGCAGCGCCTCGAACGCCTCGGGCCCGACATCCTGCCGCACCGGAAAGCTGCGGAATGGCCAATAGCAGCCGGGCACCGCGGCCAATCGCAGCATCGCGGGGCCAAGGCCCACCATCGGCAGCGCGATCACCGGCGCGCCATCGCGTGACGCGATCAGCGTGCGCGCCTGCCCGCCATAGGCCGCGAGCGCCGCTGAGAACCAGCCATAGCGCAGGAAACGATGCGTCGCGTGCGCGCCTTGCGCCACGGTATCGATCGCCGATGCCAGCCCGTCGACCGTCTCGATCGCGTGGATGGGCGGCAGGCGTTCGAAGTCGGTGGGCAGCATCGGCTTGGTCATCCACGCTTTTCTACCTGCAACCCGTTACCAGGTCGTGCAGGCGATGAACGGCTTGCCGCAAAGCCCGGCTTTGCGCACAAGGGCGGCGATGCAATTTTCTCCCGTCATTTCGACCGTCGCCGCGACGATCCAGGTCGCCATCGCGCCGGTATTCCTGCTCGCCGGGATCGGCGGCATCCTCAACGTGATGACCGGGCGACTGGCGCGGATCATCGATCGCGCGCGCAGCCTTGAGCAACTGCACCCGCGCTCGACCGGTCCCGAACATGACCGCCATGTCTGGGAATTGCGCCGGATCGACCGGCGGATCAGCGTCATCAACGCCGCGATCTTCCTGGTCACGCTCAGCGCGGTGCTGATCTGCCTGGTGGTCGCGCTGCTGTTCATCGCCGAGCTGAGCAACCTCAAAATCGGCACGATCGTGGCGGTGGCATTCATCCTTTCGATGCTGATGCTGATGACCGGATTGTTGTGCTTTCTGGTCGAGGTGCGGATGTCGCTGAAGGCGAGCCACATCCGCGCCGAACTGCTCGAACAAGACCGCCGCAAGTGACGCCGTCCGCCGAACGCCGGCTGTTGCAGCTGGCGGTGGTACTCGTCTGTTTCGTGCCCTTGTCGGCTTCGACCCTATCGCTGTGGCACGGCCCGCGCTGGCTGGGCGGGGTGACCGCCGTGCCGACCGACCTCGACAGCCATTTCCGGTATCTCTCGGGGCTGTTCCTGGTGATGGGACTTGCCTTCCTCGCCACGGTGCCGCGGATCGAGGCGCAGGGTCAGCGGTTGCGGTTGCTCGGCGCGATGGTGATCGTCGGGGGGCTGGCGCGGCTTGCGAGCTTGGTGCTGGTGGGGGTGCCGTCGCGCGGGCATGTCGTGGGGCTGTGCATCGAGCTCGGCGTGGTGCCGGCGATCCTGCTGTGGCAGCGGCGGGTGGCGCGGCGGGTTGCGGCGGACCGCGCCTGACCTCCCTCCCCCGTTCGTGGTGAGCTTGTCGAAGCACTGTTCTTCCTCTCGATCCGGCCAAAGAAGAACGGCACTTCGACAAGCTCAGTGCGAACGGGAGGGGGTTAGCGGGTTCCCTCCATCCCCGGCCCCGCGTTCGCCGATGCGGCATAGCCCGGCGCGACGCGCATCGGCCCCGCCTGTTCGAACGCATAGCCCGTATTGAGCAACAGCCCCTCGGTCAGCGCGGTCGAGAAGAAGGACAGGCCGACCGGCAGGCCATCGACCAGCCCCATCGGCACCGTCAGATGCGGATAGCCCGAGATCGCGGGGAGCGCGCTCGCCGAGGGGCCGCTGAACTGGTCACCATGGACCGGATCGGACAGCCAGGGCGCGCCATAGCTCGGCGCGACGATCAGCCGGACATCGCCGGCCTTTAGCATCCCGTCGATCGCCGCGCGTGCGAGCCCGAGCGACTTGGCGCGCGCCGCCTTGTATTTGGGGTCGTCGACCCCGCCGGTCGCCTGCGCCTGTTCAAAGATTTCCTGCGCGAAGAACGGCATTTCGGCCGCCGCATTCGCCTGGTTGAACGCGATCACTTCGGCGAGTGTCCGTGTCTTCACGCTGGCGGGAGTCGTCGCGAGATAGGCGTTGAGATCGCTCTTGAGCTCCATCTTGAGCACGTCGAATTCGGCGGCGCCCATGCCTTCGGTATCGGGCCGCTTGAGATCGACCAGCACCGCGCCCTGCGCCTTGAGCAGCGCGAGCGACGCATCGAAGCGCGCCGCCAGGTCGCCCGACATTTCGGGGCGCAGCACGCCGATCCGCAGCCCCTTGACGATGCTGGCATCGAGCGCCGCGGCATAATCGCGGCGGTGGCGATCGGCATCCTTGGTCACCGCATCGGCGGCGTCGCTGCCGATCATCGCCGAGAAGAGCGCGGCGGCGTCGCGCACGCTGCGCGCCATCGGCCCGGCGGTATCCTGGCTATGGCTGATCGGCACGACATGGGTGCGGCTGACGAGGCCGATCGTCGGCTTCAGCCCGACCAGCCCGTTCATCGCCGCGGGGCATACGACCGACCCATCGGTCTCGGTCCCCACCCCGACCACCGCGAGGCTGGCGGCGATCGCGGCGCCGGTGCCGCTCGACGAGCCGCACGACGAACGATCGAGCGCATAGGGGTTGCGCACCAGCCCGCCGACCGCGCTCCACCCGCTCATCGAATTCGACGAGCGGATATTCGCCCATTCGGAGAGGTTGGTCTTGCCGAGGATCACCGCGCCGGCAGCGCGCAGCCGGGTGACGAGCGGCGCGTCGCGGCGGGTGAAATTGTCCTTGAGCGCCAGGCTGCCCGCGGTCGTCGCGTTCTCGACGGTCTCGATATTGTCCTTCAGCAGCACCGGCACGCCGTGCAGCGGTCCGCGCACCCGCCCCGCCTTGCGCTCGGCGTCGAGCGCGCGTGCTTGCGCGACGGCTTCGGGGTTGAGCGCGATGACGCTGCGCAGCGTCGGCCCCTTGCGATCGATCGCCGCGATCCGCGCGAGATAGGCGCGGGTCAGCCGCTCGCTGGTGGTCCGCTTGGCGGTCATGTTGGCCTGCACCGCCGCGACACTCGTGTCTTCGATCGCGGCGCGCTGCGCCATCGCCGGCTGCGCCGCCGCCGTCATCGCCACTACCGCCGCCGTCGCCATCCATTGCCGCATCTAAAACCCCCTGATGTCATCATGAATAAGTGCCGCTCGTGCCCGCTTGGGACGCCCGGTCGGCGATCAGGGTTGGCTGGCGGCGTAGGCGTTGGCAACCCCGCCGTTCCGCCATGTCCGATTCGCTGGCCCAATCCTCGTCGAGCGCAGCGCCGGGACCGCGATGGGGAATGCGATGATGACCGATTCGCGGGTCGGAAGGCTACAAAAGCTACACTACGTACCCCCCAAAAATGCCCATTGGCGCCCGATCCGGATACGACGCGCGAGAGCAAGCGCTGGCGTGGCCGAACGTCGGGGTGCGGGCGACTAAAAAAGGCATATCGCTGCATATCGCAACGACCTGTCTGTAGGACAGCCCCTTGCGCCGTTGCCGCCCCAAGCGCTTTGGCGATCGCGCATATGTGGCTAGCGTAGCGCCATCGGGGCGGGAGATTGGCGTGCGGACGATCGGACTGATCGGCGGGATGAGCTGGGAAAGCTCAGCGCACTATTACCGGATCATCAACCAGGCGGTGCGCGCGCGACTGGGCGGCGGCCATTCGGCGCGCTGCCTGCTGCTGTCGGTCGATTTCGCCGAGATCGCCGCGGGGCAGGCCGCGGGCGATTGGGACGGGCTGACCGCAACGATGATCGACGCCGCGCGCCGGCTCGAACGCGGGGGCGCCGAGATGGTGCTGATCTGCACCAACACGATGCATTTGATGGCCGATGAGGTCGCGGCCAGCGTCGCGATCCCGTTGCTGCACATCGGCGATGCCGCGGGTGCCGCGATCGTCGCGGCGGGGCACCGGCGGGTGGGGCTGCTGGGTACCGCCTTCACGATGGAGCGCGACTTCTATCGCGGGCGGCTCGCCGATCGCTTCGGGCTCGACGTGATCGTCCCCGAGGCCGAGGATCGCGCCGAAGTCCACCGGATCATCTATGACGAGCTGGTGCAGGGGCAGGTTTCAGCGGCATCGCGCGAGGTCTATCGCGGGGTGATCGCGCGGCTGGTCGATCACGGTGCCGAGGCGATCATCCTCGGCTGTACCGAGATCATGTTGCTGGTGGGCGCGGCCGACAGCGCGGTGCCGTTGTTCGATACTACTGATCTGCATGCGCTTGCGGCGGTCGATGCGGCGTTGGCGGGCTCGGCGGCGTGAGAGCTTTACCCTGATCCGTTCGCGATGAGCTTGTCGAAGGGCCGTTCTGCTGCGTGCCGCGGTTCTTGCGGCGCGAAGAAAGAACAGTGCTTCGACAGGCTCAGCACGAACGGGGAAAGGGCGGATCGGCCTGACGTCATCCCGGTCTAGTAAATCCGGTCCGCGCCCAGCGACGGTTTGTCGACTTCGCTCGAAACGAACGGGGGTTGGTTAGCTTTCCTCGACCCAATTGGGCAACTTGGCATCGCCTAGTGCATCGAGCCGGCGCAGCTCGACCATCACTCCTAGGTCGGGATAGCTTACCCGTGTGCGCGCGCCGGGTTCGGCCAGCGGGGTGACCAGCAACCGGCGCGACACCTTGGCGCGGTGGTGCATCCGCGCGGTGTTTTCCTGGCCGACATAGCAGCCCTTGGTAAAGCTCACCCCATTGAGCTCGCGCGCATTCGCCTCGAGCCAGAGCGTTGCGTCCTGCCCGAGTTCCTCGGCGCCCTCGACCACCCCGAGCGCCAGGCGATGCGCGCGCCAAGCGGGGCTCGCGTCCTCGCCGGTCGGGGCGCCGAGCCAGCGCCAGCCCAGCTTCGGGTGCCGCGGATCGGCCGCCGCATCGGCAGCGGGCGCCAGCGACCAATGGACTCCGAGCGCGGGATCGCGCGCGATCACGATCGCGCGGCGCAGCCGGTACAGCGACAGCCGGCGCACCAGCGCGTCGGCCTGCGCCGCCTCGCAATCGATCAGCACATCGTCGCCATCGGCCCAGAGCAGGAAATCGAACAGCGCCTTGCCCTGCGGCGTCAGCAGCCCCGACCATTGCGGCGCGCCGGGTGCGACCGCCGCCAGATCCTGCGTCACCAGCCCCTGGAGGAACCCGCGCACATCCTCCCCCGAAAGGCGAAGGACCGCGCGATCGGCGAGATGGGTGGCGTCGGGATGGGTGGCATCGCTCATGCGCAGCAAGTAAGACGTGGCGACCCAGTACGAAAGAGGCAGCGATGGCAACCCATGATCTGAAGCTTACCGGCGGCACCGTCCATCTGCCCGACGGCCCGGTGCAAACCACCGTCTATGCGCGCGGCGGCCGGATCGCCGCGATCGGCGGGTTCGCCGATGCCGAGCAGACGATCGACTGCACCGGGCTCGACATCCTGCCGGGGGTGATCGACACCCAGGTGCATTTTCGCGAGCCAGGGCTCGAGCACAAGGAAGACCTTGAAAGCGGCAGCCGCGCCGCGGTGATGGGCGGCGTCGTCGCGGTGTTCGAAATGCCCAACACCAAGCCCAATACCGACAGCGCCGAGGCGATCGCCGACAAGCTGGCGCGCGCCAAGGACCGGATGTGGTGCGACCACGCCTTCTATGTCGGCGCGACCGGCGCCAATGCCGAGCATCTGGGCGAGCTCGAGCGGCTGCCGGGGACCGCGGGGGTCAAGATCTTCATGGGCTCATCGACCGGCGACCTGCTGGTGGCGGATGACGAGGTGCTCGCGCGGGTGCTGCGATCGGGGCGTCGCCGCGTCGCGATCCATGCCGAGGACGAAGCGCGGATGAACGCGCGTGCCGGGGAGTTCCGGATCGACGGCGACGTCGCCTCGCACCCGATCTGGCGCGACGACGAAAGCGCGTTGCTCGCGACGCGCCGCATCCTGGGGCTGGCGCGGGCGGCGGGGCGGCGTATCCATGTGCTCCACGTCTCGACCCCCGCCGAGCTCGAATTGCTCGCGCAGCACAAGGACATCGCTAGCTGCGAGGTCACCCCGCAGCATCTCACGCTGGCGGGCGAGGATGCCTATCGCGACCTTGGCACCCATGCGCAGATGAACCCGCCGATCCGATCGGCGGTGCATCGCGACGGGCTGTGGCACTGGATGGGCCAGGGCGTGCCCGACGTCATCGGCTCGGATCACGCGCCGCACACGCTCGCCGAAAAGGCGGCGCCCTACCCCGCTAGCCCGAGCGGCATGCCGGGGGTGCAGACGCTGCTGCCGCTGATGCTCGATCACGTCGCGGCGGGGCGGATGACGCTGCAGCGGCTGATCGACCTCACCAGCGCAGGCGCGCAGCGGATCTTCAACATCGCGGGCAAGGGGCGGATCGCGATCGGCTATGACGCCGACTTCACCGTCGTCGATCTCAAGCGCCGCTGGACGATCGAGGGCGCATGGCTGCAGTCGCGCAGTGGCTGGTCGCCGTTCGAAGGGCGCGAGCTGACGGGCAAGCCGATCGGGACGATCGTGCGCGGGCGGGCCGCGATGTGGGAGGACGAGCTGGTGGGGGCGGCTGCGGGCGCGCCGATCCGGTTCGAATCGACGGTGTTCGAGCGGGGGTGAGCGGGCGGCGATAAGTGGGCGGCGCGTCACCGGCAAAGCCCGTGACGTCGGTCGGGGGCTTTGCCCCCGCCGGCCGAGCTTGCGCGAGTCAGGCGGGCGTAGCCGCCTGCCGCGCTTCGCTTAGAACGGCAGCCACTCGGCCTTCTCGCTGAAGCTCATATAGCCGATATTGGCGCCCAGCCGGTAGCCGACGCCGACGCGGATCGGGATCAGCACCACGTCGCCGCGGCGCATATAGGTCGCCGCGAACCCGCCGATGAAATAGGCGCGCCCCTCGGCCGAGGGGAAACGGCGGTACAATTCCTGCGAATCATAGAGGTTGTAGACCAGCACGAACACCTTGGTGGCATCGCCGCCGGCGTCGAAGCCGATCGAGGGCCCGGTCCAATAGACCGGGCGCTGGCCCTCGACCTTGTGCGTCATCACCCCCGATCCGTAGCGCACGCCGACGACGAACGCGCCCGCGGCTTCGCGCCCGGCGATATAGGCGTTGGGCCGCCCTTGTTCGGACAGGATCTTCTCGAGCAGGCCGGCCAATTCGGCGGCACCTTTGCCGAAGACGCCCTCGGCCGCGGCCATTAGGTCTTCGCGTGCATAGGTTTCCGATGCCACCGTCGTCTGTTCGGCGGCGATCGGCGGCAGTGGCGCGGTACTCATTGGCGTGACCGGCGCGGCGGCGGGCATCCCCGGCTGCGCGGCGCGCTCATCGGGGGTGAGCGGGTCGAGCTGTTCCTCGACCTGCGCGGGCGGCGAATAGGCAGGTGGCGGCCCCGACAGATCGCGGTCGATCGCCTCATTGGGGTCGATCGTCCGCACCTGCGCGGTCGCCATCGCGGGCGCGGCCACCAGCGCCACCCCGATCGCGGCGCGCTTGATCCACTGGCTACGCATCGTCACTTCCCCCACATCGTCATGGGTAACCATACAACTGCACAGGCTTTCGCTGCAATGAACCGGCGACGATGCGAGTCGATTTAGCGTTCGGCCGCACGATATGCGCTGTTGATCGACGCCGCATCGCTCGGTATAGCCCGCCGCTCAGCGCCGTGTCCGGAGACGTGGGTGAGTGGCTGAAACCAGCGGTTTGCTAAACCGCCGTGCTGAGTAATCGGCACCGACGGTTCGAATCCGTCCGTCTCCGCCATAACGTGCTGTTTTCTCAGCACTTTATTGCTTTTTAAAGCGCCCTGCCCACTCTGATGCCCATTATCGGCGCGGCTTTAGACGGTCGACTGCGAACGATTGCGCATAAGCCGTGAAAAGTCATGCGCTCTGAAACCAGCGCCCTCTTGGTGCGGCGCCGTCGCTGGAATTTTGCGCTATCGTGGCGGCGGCGAAGGGTGCCGAAAAAGGCCTGACGACGGGCTTCGAAAGGCGCGTCAAAGATAATGTTCTTTAAATGTTCCAAGTCGCGCTAAATGCGCAGACCGCCGATTCGGATCGAGGTCTATGCGCACTGTCATGCTTCACGACGTTCCTTTCGAGCTCCTTCCTCAGGAGGTGCCATTCTTCCTTGCCCGAACGCCTGCCGGATTCCCGTCGCCGGCGCAGGACGACATGGAAGAACCGATCGACCTGGGCGCCTATCTCGTCGAGCACCCGGCAGCGAGCTACATCATGCGCGTCGATGGCGGATCCATGGCGGGCGCCGGGATAAACGATGGCGACCTGATCGTCGTCAACCGCGCAAAGCGCCCGAAGGTGGGCGCCATCGTTGTCGCACTGGTGCATGGCGATCGCACCTTGAAGCGACTGAAGCAGATGGACGGTCGCCACTGGCTCGTACCGGAGGCCGAGGGGTTCCCGCACATTCTGGTCGACGAATATGTCGAGATTTGGGGCGTGGTCGTTGGGGTGGCTCGCAAGGTGTCATGACAACGCCGATCGCGCTGATCGACTGCAACAACTACTACGTCAGCTGCGAGCGTGCTTTCGATTCGAGCCTGCTGGGCGTGCCGGTCATCGTGCTGTCGAACAACGATGGCTGCGCGATCGCGCGGTCGGCGGAAGCAAAGGCGCTGGGCATCAAGATGGGCGATCCGGCGCATCACCTGCGCGACCTGATCCGGCAGCACGGCATCCAGGTTAGATCGTCGAACTACACGCTGTACGGCGATATGCAGCGGCGGGTGGTCGCCGCCTGCCAAGCGTTCGCACGCGACTTCGAAATATACTCGATCGACGAGACGTTTCTTGATCTCGCCGGGTTCGAAGATCGCGACCTGGTCGAACACGCGCATGCGCTGCGGCGTCAGGTCCAGCGGTGGACGACGATACCGACCTGTGTGGGGATTGCCGACACCAAGACGCTGGCCAAGCTGGCGAACGCGGTGGCGAAGAAGAACGTTGCTTTCGACGGCGTGGCGGATCTTCGCCTTCCCGACATTCGGCACGAGGTAATGCAGCAGTTCCCCGTCGGGGACGTTTGGGGCGTGGGCGGGGCTACCGCGCGGAAGCTGACCGATCTGGGCATCCATACCGCGGGCGCGCTGCGCGACATGCCGATGAAGCAGGCGCGCTCAGTGGGCACCGTCGTGCTCGAGCGGTTGGTGGCAGAACTGCGCGGGGTGCCGTCCGACGCCGTCGAGATAATCACGCCCCAGCGAAAGGGCATGGCGATAACCCGATCGTTCGGCACACCGGTGACCGACTTCGACGGGATGATGGGGGCGCTTTCGCAATATGCTATGCGAGCGGGCGAAAAGCTGCGCAAGCACGGATTGGTCGCGGCGTGCTTTACTGCCTTCTTCCATACCAACCGTCATAAGCCTGATCGGCCGCAATACTCGGCATCCCGTTCGACCACGCTGCACCCCATGACCAGCGACAGCCTTGAGCTTATCGCCGCCGCCCGCCTGTGCGCGGCGCGTGCCTGGCGCGAAGGCTACGCATACACCAAGGCGGGCATCATGCTTGACGATCTGCTACCGGCAGACATGCGACCGCGCACCCTGTTCGAAGACGACACCGAGCGCCGCGACCGGCTGATGCGAGCGCTCGACGAGGTAAATGGCCGCTTCGGCAAGTTCGCTGCGGTGACAGCGTCGCAGGGCTTCAAGCGCCAATGGCGGCTGCGATCGGAAATGCGATCGCCGGCATGGACCACGCGGATCGACGAGGTTCCGCGCGTCAAAGCCTGATCGAGCGTGCGGCGTCACCGGTGCCGAACGGTACTCCCATTTTCGAACTGTGAGAATTGAATGATCCTGCCCCTGTTATTGCTGGCGTCGATGCAGGTCGAACCGGCGGGCGTAACATTCACCTGTACCCCGGTGCGTGTCTGGGATGGCGATGGCCCACTTTGGTGCGCCGAAGGTCCGCGTATTCGCCTTGCGGGCATTGCCGCGCGAGAGATGGATGGAAGCTGTCGACCAAATCACCCATGCCCGCGGGCGTCGGCGGAAGCGGCGCGCGACGCCTTGGTACGGCTGGTCGGTCGTTCGGTAGGACGTTCCCCGCAAGGTCATGTGTTGGTCGCCGGGCCAGCGCTGACGTGTCAGTCGCTCGGGAACGGTAAGGGCAGCCGCACGGCAGCCTGGTGTCGCGGGCCGCGGGTCGGCGACCTGTCTTGCGCCATGGTGGCAAGCGGAACAGCGGTGCGATGGGCTCGCTACTGGCGCCACCACCGGTGCTGAACTCGGTGATGCCGACTTCACGAGGGCAGCTTCGCGACGTAGGCTGGCCGGATGACAACTCATGATCTGACGCCCGCTCTCGAGCGCGCCGCAAAATTCGCTGCGACACTGGATGCTACCGATGTGATCGACGATCGAAGCGGATTTAGCGTTGCCGACCTGAGAGCAATCATGGTCGCCGCCGAACCGGAAACGATCGAGGACCAGCTGAACGAGAAGCTCGGCGACGTGGCCTGATGACGCCCGAAGTCGAACGCTGGGCGGAAGCCCTGCATGTCGAGCGCGTACACGGCACCAAAGCCCCAACGGTTATAGCCGAGCAAATGTCTGCACTGGCGCTGGCGGGTGACGAAGCAGGCGTGCGGAGGTGGAAAGCGATCGCGGAACGATATGACCAACTGCAAACCGGGCGACCGCAGTAGCCGAGCGCACGGTCACAAGCTTTCTTACTCACAGCCTATCCCGTCGCCATCCCGATCTAGGCGGCTACTGTACCCCGGATCACCTGCACGAACAGGTGCCGCACTGGCGGCGCGAGCGGCGGTACAGTTGGCGAACGGACCCCTGGCGCCGCTTGGAGCTGCAAATCGCTGAGCAGCGGCAGGCCGGGTGTGACAGTGGTAACCAGTGCCGCCCTTCCGGTCGTTGTGGCAGCCTTGGCTGTTTAGCCCGCCGGGACTGGCGTACGCGGCAGCAGACAGCGGGGTCGTCGACGTTGCTATGCCAAGCAGCATGATCGCTATCCGCACGTTTATGCCCCCCCATGACCCGGTGAACTGATGAACCGGCCGAGGGCGGGAGTCTATGCCGTCATCAAGCGACGGCCCCACGTCGTCTTGTTACGGTACAAGTTAGCCCATTGACCCTGAACCGTTTTCCGAAGAGCTTTCGATGTCGGTCGGGGGACCCGAATCGATCTATTGGGGGTCATCAAATGAATAGCCTGCGTATCGCCCTATCTGGCGCGTCTATTTTGTTCGTCGTACCGGCTGCTGCACAGACAGCGGAGCCATCCCAGCCTGTCGCGCCTGCGGTCTCGGCACCTGCAACGGCTCCTGCTCCTGCTGCTGTCTTCGTGGCTGGGAACCAGCAAAACGTTCTTCGTAGCGGCACACCGATCGCACTTCGAATGATGGAGCAGCTGACGACGAAGGGCAAAAAACTCAAGGTCGGTCAGCGCTTCAACATGGAAACCGCCGAAGCGGTCGAAGTGAACGGCGTCGTTGTTGTTCCAGCGGGTAGTCCCGCGATCGGTGAGGTCACAGACATTCGCAATAAGGGGATGTGGGGCAAGTCAGGGTACATCCAGGCGCGGCCTATCTCAGTGCGGGCAAATGGCCGGCTGATCCGTCTGACGGGATCGGTTGACGATAAGGGCGTTGCGGCTGGTGGTGGTGCTGCGGCCGTATCCGCGGTCGTATTCCTCCCGGCGGGTTTCTTCATGACCGGCACCAGTGCCGTGATCCCAGTAGGCGCGCCCGTGAGTGGGTTCATTGACGAAGACGTTGCGTTCACCGCCGGTGCGGCACCCGCGCCAATGGTGATTACGCCGACCGCTCCGGCCGCGGGGTCGACTGTCACTGCGACGAACTGATCACGCCCAACCGATATACGTTGCGGGGTCTCGATTGTGACGCTGTCCTACAAGCGGCGGCTTGTGTCATGACATGGCTATGCCAAACGATCGAGACCCCGATTCAAAATGGATTGACATCGAATATGGCGTGATAGCCGTTATTCTTGCGGGCGCGTTCGTGACCGGCGCGATTAGCGGACTACGAGCGATATGGCCGGGATGATGTGAAGAACTCCAGGCGATCCCCACGCCGCTGAAAGCGGTGCTGCCGATTGCAGATACGACGGTTATTCGCAGGGAGGTAAATGGCCGCCAGCCGTCGGGGTGACCCGGATGCTCCATTGCAGTACATGTTGGGCAAGCTGAACTCATTGCCATCCGGCAACCTTACCGACATCTTTAACCCCGCATCCTCCGCACGGGGTGCCTTGTGGACGCTCGGTCCCTCGGCCACGGGATCGGGCGTTTTCGGTCGCTAGGCAGCCTCGCGCAATGCCTCCGCTACGCCGACAAGTTCGGCATGATCGAGAGTGACCAGCGCTCGCGGCACGCTCTGGAGCACCCGTTTGTGTTTAGCCGACACCGCAAATAAAGCTTGCGCCTTCGACTGGCAAAGTATCGGGCGAATGGCAGTCGCTAGCTTGCCAGTTACGACCACACCGTCCCAGGCGCCGAACGCCATCACAAGGTTGCCCGCTTGCGCCCAAAAGGCCTTGCTCAGCATTTCGCAGGCAGCGCGTGCGACGGGGTCCGATTGAAAGGTGCGAGTTACGTCTTCGGGCGTCTTTGCCCGCGCTTCGAATCCTTGTCTCGTCGCTAGCAGATTGTAGATTGAGAGCAGCCCAGGCGCCGAGACGATTTCCTCTACGGCGACTGGATGGCGGCCGGGCCCCAAATCGCTCACAAGCTGCGCCAGTTCGTCGCTGACCGCTGCAAAGGCGCTGTGTCCTGCCTCGGTAGGCAGCACAGTGGCAGCGCCCGCATCGCTTCGGTGCAAAACGGCTACGCCCAAACCCGAAGTGATCCCCAAGATGAGATAGCAACCAGGCGTTTGAAGGTTCGGTGCTGCGTTAGCGCCGAACGATTCCTGAATACGCGCGCTACCGCTGCACATTCCCCAAGCTTCGGCCGCGAAATCATTCAGGATCAGGGGTGCCTCACCCATCATTGCGTGCAGGCCTGATCGCGACAGGAACCAGCGGGTGTTGGTGATGGAAATAGCGTCGCCGCGAGCAAGCCCTGCTACTGCGATTGCCGCCCGGCGGGGGAGGCTCGACAAACCGACGTCGCGCTGGAAGCTCATTAACGCAGCAGACACGCCGGTGGCTGTATCTACGCCATAGCCGCGAATTGTGTCGGGACGTAGCAGTCCAGCTTCATCCGAAAGCGCAAAGCAAAGTCGCTTACGGCCAATAGTGCCCAGAATAGCATGTCCATGCATTGGCGCTTACAACCCTGTCTTCCCGCCGGCATCTCTTGCCAGCTTGTCGGTGACCATACGGGGGACACGTTATCAAATATGTGGCGAGCCTTGCAGGGCGCGCCTGCGGACCGCTGGGATGGCTTTTTTCGAGCGTCAGTTCCTCGCACGGGGCGGCCGGCATGAAGCAGGAAGAAGAGCGGCGGTGACGTGGTGGTAGTCGCCCCGGCGGGTTGCTGTCCGCAGCCGAGGCGACGCCCTGCCCTAGGCCAACTGTGTGAAGGAAATTGTTCAGTTTGACGACAGCAGCAACGCCGGCCACGTTCGCGATCCGCTCAAGAAGGTCGACGACTGAAGGCTGCCAGCGGTGCAGGCTATCAGCGGCTAGTACGCTTCTGTACGCGTAGATCGCCAGTTTGCGTCCATTTCGGAGGTGGCGCGTTGCGACCCCGATATGGCTTACGGATCAGCAAAAGCACGCCCTGATGCGTCCGAGGATAAACGCAGGTTCGCGCGTCGAAAAGTGCTTCGGCGTGTGAGAATCGCTACTCTCACCCGCCACCAAATCGCCGCAACCGTACGCGATTTATCACCGGTCGGATGCGGGCTCGTCACAAATGAGCGCGTTGCGGTTGGGTCGTTTGTCGAGGTGGTTTTCGACGAACGTATCCGACCGGCAGGCTGGGTGACGTGGAGCCGTAATGGCGCTCTTGGGGTCGACTTCGATTATCCGCTCGTGCCGGCGGCGTTTGAGCAGATCTTGATCGAAAGCTCGCCTGCGCGATGAGCAACGGGGGCAAATCGTCGAAGAGCCGATCGCGCGGTACCGGCAAGGAACGTCCCGGCTTGTTGGCAAAGTGCCTCTACGCCCTCGTCCTCATAATAGGGATTGGGGCAATCGGTCTGGGTATCATCGCGATGAGGGACGAGCCCGAGGCCATTCGTGGGAGCCAGTCTTTGCCAGGGCAGGTCGCGAGCGAACCCGGACGGGTACCGGCGGCGGCAGCCAAGCGCTGATCGGGCTTAGGGTGGACTGTCAACGTGCCGCGGTCGCGTTCGCCCAAGTTCTAATCGAGGCAAATGCATCGGGGATGCGTTAACTAGTTCGCGCTACAACGGGGACATGCCGGCGAGGTAATGCCGAGCGCAGCGTAACGAACGAATGTCTCCCCAATATGAGGGCAGCCGGGCAACACCTGGCTGCCCTTTTGACAGAGATGGCGAACGGCTACTCTTCGTTGCCCCCGGTGGTTAGCGCTCGGGCGGCCGCGCCAATCTGATGGGCATCGCTTGCGTCATGAGCAGGTCGATCGCCGCGTCGTTGATGCGTGACGCAGTTTCAAAGGCAGCGGCGGCGGTCAGCAAATAATCGACGTCCCCTGGGCCCTGTATTCTTACGCTGTCGTTCCAAACTTCCGCGCGGCTCGGAAGATTAGAGGCTGCCATAGGGGCAAGCCTCATTTCTTGACGGGGCAGGCAAACCTGCACGATCCGGATTTATTGAGGTCGCCATCATTCTTTGCAGCAATTTCCGCCTGAGGCTGCTGCCAAAAGAGCTAACTCCCTAGCTCGAGCCAGCACAGTTGTAGCGTCTTCCCCTTGACCAACCGCCAGCCCGGCGGACGCAGTTACGATGCCGATGCCTTCGCCACTGCCACGGAGCTTTAGTCGCCGCGACTCCATGGCCGCTAGCGCCTCCTCAGTCAAAGTGCGCGCAGCCACGAGGGCTGTGTCTTTCATGAGAACCACAAACTCGTTTCCGTCCCAACGAATCAATTCCTGTTGGGTAAAAACCTGGCGCAGGGTACCTGCAAGAGCGTTCAGTACGTTGTCGCCGACTGGACGACCAAAACGATTGTTTAACAGCGGCAATGCGTCGAGGCTGAACAAGATCAGGACGTAACCGCGTTCAAATTTTGCAAGGTGCTGAAGAAGCGGATGCGCGCCGCCCTGGTTCAGGGCCTGGGTCATTTCATCGCGGTTTGGATCATTCGCGGGAACGTCCGCATTACCAATTTGATCTTTGAATTTTGCGAATTCGCTGCGCAACTCCGCCAAATCACGTTCAGCTTCTGATAGGCGAATGACAAACTCGCCCGTAGCTTTGGGCCAATCGGTAGATTGGGCCACGATGGTTCCGACGTCGCGTTCCAATGCGCTGGTCAATTCATGGGCATCAGCCGTCAGCGAGTCGAGCTCCTCAGCATGGCGTGTTACTGCCTGTTCACGCTGCCGGGTCACAAAATCGGAACCCCGGCGTACGTACTGCGCCTGCAAACGATCGGCCGCCTCATGCGTGAGCCGAAGCCCGCCATCAGTTTCGGCCGCTATCGCCCGTCCCAAATCAGATTGCCGGTTCTCAACATATTGTAGTGCTAGAGCATAATTACCGACCGACGGTTCCAGTCTGTGGCTCTCTAAAAAGGCTAGCGCAGCGCGGGCATTATCGAAGGCGGTCTTCATTTTATTCCTAATACCATCGCGCTCGACTCGGAAAGCGCTTGAAGTGGCGCTAGCGGGTCTGCGTAGCTGCTGATGATTGTGCAAGTCCACGCATCGTGAACGCGCGCGAAGGCTTCACGGTTCGCGCGCTCACACGCCCAGTGCCGCGCTTGATCCGACGGGGGTCGCATAACACAAAACGATAAAAATCGTGAATCGTTGGCCGCAAACGGTGGCAGGCAACAAGGTTCGATGTCGCCGCGCCTTCTAGCCCAGTGGTTGTGGCACGCGCGGCAAGGCGTGGCCGACATCATCGCCGAAATGGTCGCTCCTATGCATCAAAATAATCGATGCCGGTCATGATCACGCTAGCGCGATTTTGGTATCGAGAGCGCCGCCATGCGATCTTCGCCCGATGTGCAACAGATACCGAATGACAGCCTCGCGGGCGGCGCTGCTCGAACGCTACGGTATCTTCGCGGACGTCGAGTTTGACAATCTACCGCCGTCTGAACTTTTCCCTGATCGGCGGGCGTGGGTCGTCCGATCCGAAGGTGCCTCGATCGCGCTCGATGCGATGCTGTGGGGCTTCCCGCACAAGGTGCCGGGTAAGCGAGTCGACCCGGTCACCGGCAAGCCAAAAATGCTTGACCGCAAGGTGACGAACGTCCGCAACCTGCAGTCGCCGTTTTGGCGATCGGCGCTGGCCGACCCGGCCCGACGCTGCTTGGTGCCGGTGACCAGCTTCAGCGAGTACGGGCCAGGTCCAGCCGGTAAGAAGCCGGTGTGGTGGTTCGACGTGCCGTCACGGCCGATCATCTCGTTCGCGGGGATCTGGCGACCAGCCGAGAATTGCGCCATCTTCGCGTTCCTCACCACCGAGCCAAACGCTATCGTCGAGCCGATCCACCCGAAGGCTATGCCGGTGATCCTGCATGATCCTGACGAGGCACGCTGGCTGTCGGCGTCCATCGATGAGGCGCTTGAGATGGTGGCGGCCTACCCGTCGCAGTTGATGTCGGCAGCGCGACCCGAAGGTGGTGGGCGGGACGACGACAAACCTGAGCGCGGTGAGCTAGATCTCTTCGGAGAAGACCCGGTCTAGCTCGCCGCCGTCTGCGCCCCGGTGGAATAGCTATTTTGCTCCTGCCGAGAGCGACCAAGGTAAGCCCGCTTTCATGCGGCACGGGTCTGATAATAGGCAAACGGCATGTATCCTGCGGATACATGCCCCTCAAGAGGGCCTTAAACTGGACTGCCCTTTGCTTCCGAAAGGGTAATCGCGCCCATTGACAGTTGCCGCAAATCTAGAATTCGGGCGCCCTTAGTCGCGGCTGCTTGCTTATCTCTACGAGCGACGACTCTTCATTAATACAATCGGTAGAAATAATGCTGATGGAAATTACGATCAATAATAGAAAGATATTCGCGTGAGTGGTAATTCATCCCATACAACGTAGACCTTACAGTTGACACGGTTGGCAAGTCCGCGATTTTATATCAATAGAATACGATAATCCGCTCCCCGATGTGGATTCACAACGCCTCACTCTTCAAAGCTGATAAACCCTTGACAACTTACTATCCATTTGCTATTGTTTAATTGCGAAAGCTTTTACTCACATCGAAGGAGATCACATGTCTCAGCCCGCAAGGGTGCTGAGCGATAGCGATATGCGTCGTATGCTGCGCCATGTCCGTTGCGGGGCCCGCGCAACGCGTGATGAGGTAATCATCCTCTTGAGTGCAAAGGCGGGCTTGCGGGCTTGTGAAATCGCAGGACTAGCTTGGCCCATGGTCCTCCGGCCAGATGGCAAACTCGCCGTACAGATCCAGGTGGCTGGTAGCATCGCGAAGAATGGCCGCGGCCGTGCGATACCAATGCACCCTGATCTGCGACGCGCACTGCAAGCTTTGCATCGAGCTGGTGGCAAGCCCCTCGTCGGCCCGGTAATCCAGTCGCAGCGGGGCTCTCACATGCGCCCGCGCAGCATCGTGAACTGGTTTGCCCAACTGTACGCCGCCAACGGTCTTGACGGGTGCTCGTCGCATTCCGGACGGCGGACGTTCATCACTCGCGCGGCGCGACTGCTTGCAAAAAGCGGGGGGTCGCTTCGCGATATTCAAGAGCTTGCCGGCCACCGCGCGCTGTCCACCACCGAACGCTACATCGAAGGCGATCGCGACGCACAGCGTCGGCTCATCAGCCTCCTTTAACTGCCCCACCACCGCTAGCAAAAAAGGAACTCGGCCATGACTGGTAGAGAAGAGGAATCGTGCGCGTCCAAGACCCACAACACCGTCGACCCCCACAAGGTTCAAAGGCTGAACGACGCGTTCCGCCGCAACCCTCAAACCGGCATCATCACCACTACGCCGGGTGTTCGCGCGCTAGGCTCCGCGGTCATCGCCAGCATCCTGCGCCAGATCGTCGAGTTCGATGATTTCACGCCGGATAACGATCCGTATGGCGAGCACGACATGGGTGTGCTGCGAGAGGGCGGCGCAAAAGTTTTCTGGAAGATCGACTATTACAACATGGCGTTGGACGCGGCGTCACCCGACCCCTCCGATGCTGCGCAAACCGCTCGAGTGATGACCATCATGCTGGCGGAGGAATATTGATGCCCCGTCCGCTCTGGCGGAGAAACAGCCGCGGGAGGCGATGAGGCATGATTACCCTCAAACGCTTTCGCCGCATCGAAGCGGCTGTCAGGGCTGCGGGATACGGTGACAGCATTGAGTGGTCCGAGCGCATCCAGCCGCCGGTGGATGCAGAGGCGTTCGCCGAAGCTACCATTTACGTGATTTGCAACTCGGGGATGAAAGCGCGCGTCGCGCTGGGGATCTACAATAAATGCATCGAGGCCCTTCGATCGGGCGGCTCTGCCACGGACGTTTTCGGGCACCCGGGCAAAGCTGTCGCCATTGACTTGATATGGCATGCTCGCGAACCGCTGATGGCGCGGTTTGCCGCATCCAACGACAAGCTGTCGTTTTGCAGTGCCCTCCCCTGGATCGGCAGCGTGACCCAATACCACCTGGCCAAAAATTTGGGCGTGGATACTGCAAAACCCGATGTCCACGTTGCCCGCCTGGCTAAAGCGGAAGGCTCTACGACGCACGCGCTGTGCGAAAGGTTAGCCAGGGGAACGGGGCTACGCGCCGCAACGGTGGATACCATTTTGTGGCGAGCGTGCGAGCTCGGCGTCATCGACAGCCGTGAGTATTTGCGCAACGGCTGGAAGAGCGCCTTCAGCCCGTACGTGGACGATTAAAGACCCCGAAAGCGCGCGACCGACTTAGTAACTTCCGTCACTTTTACCTCGAAGGCGAACTAGAGGTCCGCCGCGCTTAGCAGCGCCGACGGCAACACACCCAGCGCGGTTGCGATCCTGGCCACGTTGAGGATCGAGACGTTGCGCTCTCCGCGCTCGATCTTGCCCATGTGCGATCGATCTATGCCAGCGGCGTCAGCAAGCGCTTCCTGCGACTGACCACGGCCCTGCCGCGCCACACGCACAGCGGCCCCTAGCCTGCTCAATACGGCGTCGTCGTCCCACTTTGCAGATACTCGGCTCACCACCAAGAACGTCAAGCTTTAGCGCATTGACGGCCACGGCATTGAGTCGGGGAACTTCGACTATCTCGGTGTCATTAAATGGCAACGAGACCGCTAGTATGACGGGCCGCCTTATCGACACCGACTTTTCCGCTACGGAAGCAGCAATGATCGAAGACGCGGAGACGGCTTGGTCCAACGCACGTAACGACGAAGACGGACAAATGGAGCGGCACACAACACTACTCAACAGCTTGTTCATGTCGGGGATTTGCTGGGGCAAGGATGACGAATCACAGGCCGAATATTACTTTCACCGCTGCCAATCCAATTCCATCCAGGTGCAGGGGCCACAAGATTGATGCGGCATTTTCGGTGAGGGCGGTGTACGTTACCGATACCGCGACGCTTGCTCACGCCCACCCACCCTGCCCGCCTCTTGGCGGGCTACGAATGGAAAGCGATGTACGCTGGCAAGCGCGAATAGAATTAGCGATTGCTCCCCGGCGTGGCGGAAGCCGCGCTAGCTTGGGCAGAGCCAATAGGGACCGCATCCCTCAAGCGGGATTTCGCACAACGACCCATTTATTGCGGGCACAGGATGGAATGCGTCTGGACGGCGCGATCGCTAAGGCCGACCGCGTTCGACATCGAGCACTGCCTGCCATGGTCGCTGTAAAGGTGAGACGACCCGTGGAACCTGATGGCCGCCGACACACGGGTAAACAGCGCGATCGGCTACGCTTAGCGTGGCTTGCGCCCATATTATCAATCTGATGCTCGACCCGCTCAATACCGCGGGCCGACCCGCAACAACCCAACCGGCCGCGGCAACTTGCGGTCCGCGTCGTTTATCTCCGGCTCAAACGCCTCGCCCAGATCCGCCACCGCACCCAAACGCTCATGGATCTGATTGCGATCGTTCATTGTGAGACGTCGATAGCTTTTCGGGCGTGGCAGGTAGCGCAGCAGCCAAAAACCAAACCCGTTCGTCCAAGTTTGCTGGACAGTGTCCGACATCTGAGCGAGCTGGTCATAGGCCACCAGCGACCGGCGCCAGCGGTGCTCATCGAAATCTAGTGCACCGTCAGCAAACCGGCGGCCGACCTCAAGGCCGCGGCGCATGAGCGCCCGCGCACGTTCCGGCGGCATGGCCAGGTTAAGGCCGCCTTCGTCAGAGGAAAGCATCACGTGGGCGATACGTTCGCGCTGTCCCGGCATCGTGCTCAGCAGCTGGTCCTGCCAATCTTTCGCCGCCTTCAGGATGGACCCGAACAGCCCTCCGAGCGACCCGGTCTCACGTGCCGGCAGACCGAAACCCTGCCGAGCAGTAGCCGGGATGAACACCCGCTGTTTCCCGATCGCTGTTCCAGGGGGCAGGTCATCGAGACTGAGCGCGAAAGTTGGGCGGCCAGGCAGCAAGGCATCGAACAGGTGGATGGGGAAGTTGCTACTGATGCCGCCATCGGCAAACAGGATACGCCGGTTCTGGATGACCGGCGCAGCGCCAGTTGCGCGCTGAAGCTCGGCATTGGCGAAATCGCGGACGTGGACCGGCACCGCTGCGAACAGCAACGGGAAGGAAAGGCTCATCCGGGCTGCAACCAGCACCGGCAGATCGTTCGGCGATGGAAAGCTGGACAGGCCTGACATGTGCGGTGGTTCAGTAACGGTTCCAGCAATCCAATCGCACAAGTCGCTGGGGAACAGCCGGCGCCATTCGGCGTCGCTGTACGCAGCAGTGATACCAAGCGTGGGAAGTGTGTGCGGCCGCCCCATGCCAAGGTTCGTCGTGATAACCCGTAGATCAATCTGTCCCTCCGCACTGGATTCCAGCAGGTGCCCGAAGGTCAGTGGCGGCTTGCTCTGCCAGCCTTCGCCGAACGCAATGTCCTGGATTGCGGCATGAAGCCAGCTCGTGAGCGCAGGTCCCTTACCGCTGGGCTGATCGGTGCCCGGACAAACACCGAAGTCGCTTTGCGGCAGATGGGTTCGAACGAGGCGTAGGGCATAGACAACGAGGCCGACGATCAGCCCAACAAATGCTCCGAGGAGGATGCCCGCCAGTCCCGCGCGCAATGCCCACATAGCGATAGCGCCGGTGGCGGTACCGAAGGTAGCTTGCAGGGGCGCAACTGATGGCAAGCCTGCAAGGAGCCGGAAGACGCTGCGTCCGCTCTGGGCGCGGAGCAGATACGTCAGGAGGCGGCGGTAGCGTGGTTCTGGCTGAAACAGGTCGGCCATGCGCTCAGGTAATTCGTCGCAGTGGCGTTGCAGGCGTACGAAGCCGGCAGGATCACCGCGTACGGTGCGGGCATACTCGGCCGCTGCCGCCAGGGATGCCGCGATAGCACCCGCAGAGGTACCGCCGATTGAGCGGAACCGATACCGTCTAGCCAGCTCGAGAATAGCATACGGATAGACGATACCGCTGGTGACCCCGCCTTTCATGACGATGTCGCATTCGTCGGTAGGCGATGCGAACATTTCGGCGGTGTAGACCGGCAGTTCCTGGTCGTCGCTCATGATGGGTCCTCGCGTCTCCAGCGATCGTCGCACAGGCGTCACCAGCCCGCTATATAGCTCGGATATGGACCTTTATTACGACAGCCCGATGATCCGTCTGAACGCTGGCATCCAAGGATGCGCGAAGACGCTAGGGCGTGCCGCCCTGATTGCTGCGGCTACGATATGTGCAGCCCCCGCGCTGGCGAGCGACGGTGAGCTGCACAGCTTTCACTGCCTTTTTGGCTGCCCTGTGGGGGCACCAGCCACCAACGACACCATAGTGCGCGAGATCTACACGCTTTCGTCCAATGACCTTACCAAGCTCGCCGACTGGGTCGCTTATCGCGTGACGCCCGCCTCGATCGGCCCGTCGCCGGATCGCGGCTGGCGGAGCGACCCTTCGCTTGCCACCGATGAGACGTTGACCCCGGACGCGTACGAAGGCGCCAACCAGGCACTGCGGACCGACCGCGGTCATCAAGCGCCGCTGGCTGCATTCTCCGGCACGCCGTTCGCCGCCGATACCAACATCCTGTCGAACATCACGCCCCAGGCTTCAGCCTTGAACCAAGGTCCATGGAACGCACTGGAAGGACAGGAGCGATCGCTAGCGCAACGACTGAACACCGCGGTCTATATCTACACTGGACCTTTGTTCGAACGGCTGATGGGGCCGCTGCCCGCCGGGCCGGTGCTTGCACGGGTTCCATCAGGCTATTGGAAAGTCGTAGCGCTCGCAGACGGTCGGGTCAGCGCCTTCGTTTTCGACCAGGCGACGCCACGTACCTTCAACTATTGCGACGGTCGGGTGTCTCTAACCCATGTTGTGCTTCGTAGCCGGTTCATTCTGTTCCCGATGGCGAATACAGCATCGTTTGGAAGTCTGGATACCGAGATCGGCTGCACGTCCCCGCGTCCGGCGGATCCTGCGCCTTCGACGATCCCGGGAAAGTAGGAGCAACGGCTGCGTCACCGCCCCCGATCATCGAGTGATGGCGTCGTCGTGGTCGTGCTCGTGCCACGCCGAAGGGCCCAAACGAGATTGGAGACGCTCGAAATCACCGCGGCGATCGCGAGCAACATCGGGGGATCAAATACAGACATAACGCGACTCCTTGTTCCCGATATGTACCTATCTGGTTGGTTGTAGGAAAGGGGTTGTTTGACCGCCAATCTAAGGGCAGCTGTGTAGAATTCATTGCCCTGGTCGCGGGTCACGTAGGCGCGACCCTTGGCCGCGACCCCTTTGGATCAAACCGGATAAGCCGGCGCCGTTCGCCGCACAGCTAAGGCCGGAGAGCGTCCATGCCGATGCATACCCGACGTTGAGCGGAGCATCCGCTTCCCGAAAGCAGTCACCCGTTCAGCGCTCCGCTGAGCCACGGCCGATTTCCGTCCATGCTGGACAGCTTGATTGCTTCGCCAGGAGAATGGCTGCACGATCTCTGGATGAAGGGTGTGTTCGAAATCAGCGGTGCGTCGCGCTACGACGACCTCCTAGCTGAGCGCTACCACTTTCCACGTGTTTACCTGCGGGCTGCTGAAGCATGCGTCGGCGACTGGATCGTCTACCGAGAGACCGGCTCAGCCGGTGGCCGGAAGGCCTACGTTGCGGCTGGTCTGGTGCACAGTATCGACCCTGATCCCACCGATCGCTCCCTCTTCTATGCCCGCATCAGCGACTTCATCGAGTTCGATCGCCCCGTTCCGTATCGAGATCAGGATGGGCGCTTCGCAGAGCGCATGCTGCGAGAGCTCGACAATCCTGCTATTGTTGGTCGAGCGCTGCGGGGTCGATCGGTACGGGCCATCGACAATGCCGACTTCGCCTCTATCGTAAACCGCGGGTTGATCGACACGCTGTCACCCGAGCACGCGATCAGACTCGAGCTGGATTCGCGCCACATCGACGCTCCCACCGCCGCATTGCTGGCCTTGCCGCCCAACGAGCGGCGCGTCGCGCAGCTGCTCATCAATCGTAAGGTTCGCAGCGCCGCCTTTCGCGGCCACGTCCTCGACGCCTATGATAACCGTTGTGCAGTAACTGGCCTGCGCATGGTCAATGGTGGCGGCAAAGCCGAGGCTCAGGCTGCCCATATCTGGAGCGTAGCCGACGGGGGACCTGATGCCGTACAGAACGGCATTGCCCTATCCGCAACTGCGCACTGGCTGTTCGACCGTCACCTCATCAGCCTCGATGACGAGTGCCGGTTGCTGGTGTCGCATAACCAGGTCCCTTCCGAGCTCATCCGGCTGTTCCCGCTACCGGGCGAGCGTGTCCACCTGCCGGCTGACGCTCGGCTCCACCCGCGCCGCGACTACGTCGCGAGGCACCGTGCCCGCTTCGCAGGTCTCTACGCTTGAGAGCTACCTGAACGTTACCAGCGCCTACGCGGCATCATGACCCTCACTCGGAAGTTCAAAGCATCTTTCGCGCTTCCCCAAAGCGGTCGTTCATTCAGGCGCTGCCGTAAGTCCACCCGCCGCCATAGCCGATTGCCTTTGACGGGCGTCGATTTCGGCACCCCACGGATCGCGCGCCGCAACCGCGGTTCCTGCAGCGGTGAAATCCATCACCCGATCCGACGCCGCATGATATTGCGGCCAAGCCGCCAGGCCCGATCCGTTCGGATCCCCCGCCTTGGCGAAATTGACGATATAGGAGCTGATCGTCTTGCCCATCGCGATGTCCTTTGGCGTGGTCTTGTCGCCATATTTGATCGCCGTGGTGTCGAAGAAGAACGGGATCTCGCTCGCGTGTTGGGCGCCGGGCTGGCCGACCGAGTCCGCCACGTACGAGAAGCGATAATGCCATACCGGCACCCCTTGCGCCGCGATCTTGGCCGCGGCGCTGCGCGCGCCGGCAATCATGAAGCCGGTCTTGCCGCCCATGTCGGCGCTGGTCGCGCCGATCAACATCGGCACCTTGGTGAAGTTCCCCGATCGGTAGGCGGCGTCCTGATCGACGACGATCCGACCATCGCGGAACGGGCCGCTGAAGGTTCGGGGACCTGGCTTTGGTTGGAACAACTGCACCATGCTCAGCCCGTCGGTAACCTGGTCGGCGGTGAGCGCACGCAGCTTGGTCAGCGCTTGCGGGTCCTGCGCTACGATCCCCTGGCTTTGCGCAAAATCGGTATAGATCCGTTCGATGTCGGCAAGCTCGGGGGACGCAGGCGTTTCGGCATTGCCCCCCGACATCACGACCGCCTTGTGGAACAGGCCCGTCGCCAGCGGCGTGGTGACGAGAGTATGGACCGACATGCCGCCGGCGCTTTCGCCGATGATCATTACGTTCGCCGGGTCGCCGCCCAGCGCGGCGATGTTACGCTGGACCCATTTGAGCGCAGCGATCTGATCGAGGAAGCCGTAATTGCCGATCAGCCCGGCATCGGGGTCTTCCCTCGTCAGCTGCGGCAGCGCGAAGCTGCCGAAGCGCCCGACGCGATAGTTGAAGCTTACGATCACTACCCCTTGCCGCGCCATGTTGGCGCCCGAATAGGTCGGAGGCGAGGCGCCACCGTTCACGAAGCCGCCGCCATATATCCAGACGATGACGGGCAGCTTGCGCTTTGCAGTCGCGGGCTTCCAGACATTGGCATAGAGGCAATCTTCGGCGGGCGTCGTCCCGAGCGGCGCGGCATCGCCGCCGAACGGGACCTGCATGCAATCGCTGCTATACGCCTTAGCCTCGCGCACGCCGCTCCATTTCGCGGCAGGTTGCGGCGCGCGCCACCGCAAGGGCCCGATCGGCGGCGCGGCGAACGGAACACCCTTCCAGGCGAGCACGCCATCTGCCTCTACCCCCGCAATCCGTCCGGTATCGATCGATACAATGGCCGGGATGCGCTGCGCCTGCGCGGTGCCTGGCAGCACAAGCGCGGCGGTGATCATCAGTCGAGCGAGCATCGCAGTCTCCGGAAAAAACATGGGCTGGTCCTCAAGCGCGCAACACTATCCGACGCGATTCGCCCTCGGGATCGTCGACCATGCGGCATTTGTCGTCGAACACCATCGTCTGGCACCGCACTGGTTCGCTCGGGCTCCAGTCCAGCCCCGGCTGGCTGGGATTGCCCGTCCGCGCGAAGGTGGCCCAGGCGCCGGCCATCGTCCGCGCCAGCCGCTGCGCCTCGGGGTATTGCCCGTGCCCTGTTCGCAGCGCGCGGTGTTGTCGAAGCAAAAGGCCAGGTCGGCGGTATGCCAGGCACCCGCCAGCCCATCGAGCTGCAGCGACTGCCACTGGAACAAATATTGGTAAACCGGTGCCCCGCCCTGCGCGTGCTTGAGCCGCACCATGTCCTGCACCCGGTTGCGATAGGCGATGCTCTGTACCCCGTAGGACAGCGTGCGAACCGCCTTTTCGGGATGCGCTTTCTTCATCGAGGTGATCAGCGCGTCGGCCTTCGCCACGCCGAGTTGATCGGTCAGGTCCTTGCGCCACTCGGCTTCGCCGGGGTTCGAGCCCCATCGCATACCTTCTTCGCTCGTATTGCCGATCAGCATCGGCACATCGCGCGACACCTCGGGCGCCACATCGGCGAACGACCGGACGTCGATGACCTTGCCGTCGAGCGTCGGCCCCCAGCCCACCCGCGGCGTTGGCGGCGGCCCGCCCAGGCTGCGCAGCATCGGTCCGTTGATCTCGCCGGCGACGGTGTTGCTTGCGGCCGAGAGATCGGCCCATGTGATCTTCTGGAGCGCCGCGATGTCGTTGGCGGCGATGCCGAGATGCTTGACCAGCCGCCGCGAATATTCGCGCGACTGCTGCGCCGTCGGCAGCGCCCCGCCGCCACCCGACTGCGCCGCCGCGCGGTGGATCAGCCCCTTGCCCGATCGCATGCCGAGCAGCGTGGTGACCTTCGAGCCGCCGCCCGACTGCCCATAGATCATCACTCTGTCGGGATCCCCGCCGAACGATGCGATGTTTTCCTGCACCCAGCGGAGCGCCGCAACGCAATCGGTCATGCTGACATTGACGGATTCTTCATAGGCTGAACCACCCACCTCGACGAGGTCGAGGAACCCCAGCACGTTCAGGCGATGGTTGATCGACACCTGCACCACGTCGTGATGCCGTGCCATCTGCGCACCGTCGTGCGAGGCCAGCTCGTACGACGATCCGAAGGCAAAGCCGCCGCCGTGGAAATACACCATCACCGGGCGATTGCCGCTCAGCGATGGCGTCCCGACGTTGAGCTTGAGCATGTCCTCGCCCTGGAAGCCGTCGTCCCATTGCTGCAGGAACGTATGCTCGACCGTGCGGAAATTATGCGTCGTTTGTGGGCTGTTCGCGCCATAGACGAGCGCGTTGTACGGCTCGGTCCAGGCCTTTGGCGGCTTGGCGGGCAGCCAGCGATTTTCCCCGCCGGTATCCTGGCCATAGGGGATGCCCTTGAAGGTGAACACGTCGCCGGCGACATAGCCGCGCACCGGACCATATCGCGTCTTGGCAATCGCGCGGTGCGGCGTCGTGCCGCCCCGCGCGGGGCCGCGCGGCGATGGCTGGACGCTTTGCGCACGCGCGGGAGGCAGCGCCAGGCCGGCGCCTGCCACCATCGACGCGATCAGTGCACGCCGACGGTCTATGAGCGGTCCGGCCATGTCTTGCTCTCCTATAACCGCCTCGTTTCGGGCGTTCAGCAAGCAAAGCGTAAAAGCGGCTATCCACCGCGTCAATACTCATACAAGACGTGCGAAAGGTTGGGAGACTATTGCATGCATATCGGGCGTTTTGCGCTGGCCGTTGCAGCGGCATCGATCGGTTCGATCGTCCAAAGCCAGGAAGTGGAACGCGGTAGCGGTCCCTATCCCGCGATCTTCGAGGAGCGGGCCGACCTTCCGAACCACGTCATCTATCGCCCCCGCGATCTTGCGCCGGCGCGCTCGGACAGACTGCCGATCTATGTGTTCGGCAATGGCGGATGCAGCGCCGACGGCACCAGCTCGCGCAACCATCTGCTCGAGATCGCGTCGCGCGGCTATCTCGTGATCGCGTCGGGTACGATCCCGCGCGCTGCCGCTCCAGCGGCCCCGGCCCCCGCTCCGCCTCGGCCCGGTGCGAAGCTGACGACCGAAACCGAAACGCGCCTGCTCATCGATGCGATCGACTGGGCACAGCGCGAGAACAATCGCGCCGGCAGCCCGTTCGCAGGCCGGATCGCGACCGACAGGATCGCAGCCTCAGGTTGGAGCTGCGGCGGGTTGCAGGCGCTGACCGCCGCGCACGACCCGCGGGTCACGACGTCGGTCATCATGAACAGCGGCTTTTTTCCCGACGGTACCAACCCGTTAAGCGGCGTGGTATCGGACAAGGCGCTGCTTAAGACGCTGCACGGATCGATCCTCTACCTCCTCGGCGGCCCGACCGACATCGCCTATCCCAACGGCACCGATGATTACCGGCGGCTCGAGAACATCCCGGCGGCAATGGTGAACATCCCGGTCGGCCACGGCGGCACCTATATGCGGCCGCACGGCGGCGTCGGCGCAGAGGTTGTGACGGCATGGCTTGACTGGAAGCTGAAAGGTAAAAAGGCGGCCGAAGCCCGCTTCACCGGCCCCGAATGCGGCTTCTGCAACGATCCGCGGTTGACGCTTGAGCGCAAAGACTTCTGACAGATGCGGGTGTTCCCCCTATGCCGGCATGACCACTGTCGGTCATTCAGCACCGTCAGGGCGGCACCCGAAACCGGCAGCTCGTTCATCAGATTGAAACGAACGCTCCGGCCAGCTTAGACTGGCGCTCGGAACAGCTTAAATAGGGACGTTGCTGCCGGTTCGTTACAAGGCGGCAAGATGGTAAGAATTGCTGTGCCGCACCCAGAGCGCTGGTGTTGTTTCAAAAAGGATTCGGGCCGGTCGCGTCAAGATGGCTCCGTATCCGGTCGCGTGAATAGGGACACGTTGACCAACTGGTTGATGCCGGCGGCCAAATTCTCGAGCTTATACGGCTTGCGCAATATCGGAAACGCGCGCTCGTTGATGGGGATGAATTGCTTGCTGCTGTAGCCGCTGGCGAGCAGGATAGGGAGGTCATTGCGCGACTCCTTTATCTGAGTGGCCAGTTCAAGCCCGCTCATACCGGGCATGACGATATCGGAGAACACAAGGTCAACCTCGTGTTCTTCGATCAACCGGAGCGCCTCCTCCCCGTCGGACGCCTCAACTACCTTGCAGCCGAGATCCTCAAGCAGCTGGCGCGCGAAGTAGCGAACATGTTCACTGTCTTCTACAAGAAGAACTCTAAGGCCTTTCGGGAGCACGGCGTCACGCGCAAGAGCGTACTCGTTCTCGCGCTGCTTTTCGGTTCGGGGCAGCCATAGCTCCACCAGTGTGCCGTAGCCTACGTCAGACTCGATGCGAGCCGATCCGCCCGATTGCACTGCGTAGCCGTGGATCTGCGAGAGACCGAGTCCAGTGCCTTTGCCGGTCGGCTTCGTGGTGAAAAAGGGCTCGAACACGCGCTTGAGCGTTTCAGGCGCAATCCCTTCGCCGGTATCTCGAATCGACAAGATGACCCCATCACCCTGTTCTCGCGTGGCATTTGTGGTCGAAATCGTAATCCGGCCGCCCCTGGGCATCGCATCGCGGGCATTGAGAACCGCGTTCAGCAATGCTGCTTCAAGGCCAGTCAGATCGATCTCCACGGGCCATAGTGCCGGGGTAAGGTCGAGTTGAAGGTCGTAAAGGCTTCCCAGCGTGCGCTCGAGCATCTCCCCCATGGCATCAAGCCGGACGTTGAGGTCGATGACCTCAGGTTCGAGCGGCTGACGGCGGGCGAAGGCAAGCAGCTGGGAGGTCAGACTAGCCGCGCGCTCAGCCGTCTCCAGCATGACGCTCAGATAGCGGTTGCGCTTCTCAAGTGGCAGGTCCGGCTGCTTCAGCAAGAAGTCCGTTGAGCCACGCATAACTGTCATCAGGTTGTTAAAGTCGTGGGCAATACCGCCGGCAAGCTCGCCAAGCGCCTGCAGCTTCTGGGACTGAAGAAGCGCCTCTTGCGTACGGCGCAGCTCCTGCTCCGCTTGCTTTTTCTCGCTTATGTCGCGGGTGATCTTGGCAAAGCCCACATGCTCGCCCGCATCATTGTAAATCGGGTCGATCAGCACGTGCGCCCAGAACAGCGAGCCGTCCTTCCGAACCCGCTGAGCTTCCGCTTCGAACTTTCCAGCCCGCAGGGACGTTTCCAAAGCGATGTCCGGAGCTCCCCGCTCGCGATCTTCTTCGGTGTAGAAGAGGGAGAAATGCTGCCCGAGCACCTCTCCTTCCTCGTACCCCTTTATGGTTTGGGCCCCCGAGTTCCAGCTCGCGATCCGGCCATGCCGGTCGAGCATGTAGATGGCGTAGTCCCGCACCCCCTCGACCAGCATCTTGAGTTGAAGCGCACTGTCATAGGTGGCCTGCTCGAGACGCCGCTTTTCGGTTATGTCTCGAGTGATCTTGGCGAAGCCGATCAGCGATCCGTCCTCATCATGAACGGCATCCACGATCACATGAGCGAGGAACGTCGCCCCATCCTTGCGGAGCCGCCAACCTTCCATCTCGAACCGCTTCTGCTCCGCGGCGGTCTTCAAGATGTGTGCGGGCAAGCCGCCCCGTTGGTCGTCCGGCAGGAAGAACGTTGAAAAATGCCGACCAATGATCTCGTCGGCCTCGTATCCCTTGAAGCGGCGGGCGCCAGCGTTCCAAGTGGTCACGCGACCCTCCAGGTCCAGCATGTAGATGGCGTAATCTTCGACCGAGCCGACAAGCAGCTGGAATCGCCGTTCGCTGTCGCGCAGCGCCCGCTCGCGCTCCTTTCGCTCGGTGATGTCGCGGGTGATCTTTGCGAAGCCTCTGAGCGATCCATCTTCGCCGTAGATAGCATCCAGAATGGCATGCGCCCAAAAACGACTGCCATCCTTCCTGATTCGCCAGCCTTCGGCTTCGAAACGGCGTTCGCGCGCCGCCGTGGCCAGAGCATGGGCCGGCACGCCCGCTTCTCGATCCTCATGGGAGAAGAACCTAGAGAAATGCTCACCAATGATCTCGTTTGCCGAATACCCCTTGAAGCGCTCTGCTCCCGTGTTCCAGGTCACGATGCTGCCATCGGGATCCAGCATGTAGATCGCGTAGTCCGTCACAGCATCCACGAGCAGCTGAAACGTCTCGGCTGGAGGCTGCTTATTGGTGTCAACTGTGTTCAAGATCTGATCCTGCGCTAGCGCCCTGGCCTACAAACATGGACCAAAGTCCATACCGAGCCGGAACCCTCGCGCAACAGGAATCGCCTCTTGTTCCGAGAGGCGCGCGTCCAACTAGAACCCAGCTTCGATCGCAAGCCGCATGGCTTCAACGGTGCTGGATACGCCCAAGCGCTTAACCAGCCCGCCACGGTGCATCTTGATGGTCTTCTCGGTTAGGCCCAGGTGCTCGCCGATCTGCCGATTGCGCATGCCTTTTGCCATCAGGCGCAGAACGGCCTGCTGCTGCCGTGTCAGCTGATCAACCCGGGCCGCGGCCGAAGCGCGAAGGAGATCACCCTGACCGGCAGCTACCTCCATTTGGCTGCCAACGAAGTAAGCCAGTTCAGCTTGATCGTCGAAGACAGGAGCAATCATCACGGCGTTCAGGAACTTGCTGCCGTTCTTGCGATAGTTGAGGAGCTTAAGCACGACCGGCGCGGCTGTGGCGACTGCGTGGGCAAGCGCCGCGGAGTGTGCTCGCTGGGTTTCCGGCCCGGCAAGAATGCGGCAGTTGCGACCGACGAGTTCACTTTCCGAATATCTGGTAAGCTGCTCGAATTGCCGGTTGGCCGCTATGATCGGATTGTCGTCAGCCCTCGCATCTGTGACGATTGAGGCGATCGGCGAGAGCCGGATTGACCGAATGAGCTCCCACTCGTCGCTGCTGCGCCCGTCTAATTTGGTCGCGGTGAACATGACAGCGTTCATATGACAAAATGGTCGGTGACGGCAAACCTGATCCCGTTACTCGTATCAACCAACCGCATGGTAGCTCGGCTGCTTTGGCTTTCCACGCAGGGCACCGCTTCTCGTCCGCTTTGGGCCACTGTGTCGAGAGCTGCCGCCGGCTTCGCGTCGGAGCTGACCCATACCTGGTGACTCAGCGGCACCTTGATACTCCCCGAAAGCGGCCGCCCGTTCATTCCGGTCTTCGACGCAGAAGGTGATCCCTTCGTTCCTCCTGACGACGCTCGTCTGCTAGGGTCGGGACCCATAAATCGGATACCCTTTGGGGCGCGAATGTGATTCAGGCTCGGCAACAGCAGGAGCGTGGATTTGAGCGAGTTCTGGTTGAGCGAGGAGCAGTTCGAGCGGCTTCGGCCATTGTTGCCGGACAAGGTGCGCGGTGTTGCGCGGGTAGATGACCGACGGGTGATCAGCGGCATCATCCATGTGGTCAAATCGGGCGGGCGCTGGGTCGATGCACCGGCCTGCTACGGTCCGAGAAAGACGCTCTACAACCGGTTCGTGCGGTGGGCGGCGAAAGGCGTCTGGCAAGAGATGTTCGTCACGCTGGCGGCAGCGGGTGGACCGCCCGCCGAAGTCCTGATCGACAGCACGCATATGAAGGCCCACCGCTCGGCGGGCGGCGGAAAAGGGGGGCGCTCGTCCAGGCAATCGGGATCAGCAGAGGCGGTCGCAACAGCAAGCTCCACGCGCTCACCGACGGTCAAGGCCGCCCGCTCCGCTTCCTGCTGACCGGCGGTAACGTCGCCGACTGCCGTGCTGCTGATGTCCTGCTCAACGATCTCGCGCCACGCACCATCGTGCTGGCCGACAAGGCGTATGACAGCAATGCGATCCGCGACCTGATCGAGCGCCAGGGTGCCGTGCCCAACATCCCCTCCAAGGTGAACCGGCGCTGGAAAAGCTGCTTCTCCCGCACGCTCTACAAAGGCAGGAACGCTATCGAGCGCATGTTCTGCCGCCTCAAGGATTATCGGCGCATCGCCACCCGCTACGACAAACTTGCCACCAACTTCCTCGGCGCAATCTACCTCGTGGCAGCCGTCACCTGGTGGTTATGAGTCCCGACCCTAGGTTCGCGGTATGGCAACGCAGCAACGCACAGTCGATTACTTGCTCGAACAGGCGACCGCCGCCGGTACAGTGTCGACCAAGCCAATGTTTGGCGAGTACAGCGTCTATATCGACGGTAAGATGATCGGGTCGGTTTGCGACGATCAGCTCTACGTGAAGCCGTTCGCCTCCATGCCGAGCCCGTATCGGAAGCTCCGCCGTATCCAGGAGCCAAGCTGCACCTACTAGTCGAGGCTGATCGCTGGGACGATGCCCGGTGGCTAGGTGCCCTGCTGCAGATCACAGCGGCAGGGCTGCCGACACCCAAACCGCGGAAACCGAAGCCAAGCACGTAAGAGCCTGCACGGTATGGCTATTCTACACAGCCTGTCAGCGTGTAACCGCCGTTGAAGACTGGCGTCTGGAAGGACCTGTTCACGCCGCCAGATGGGTGCGGACAAATTCGAGCGTCTCACCGCGATGGCACCGATGCCCGCTGCTTCCCATATAGCTTCGGAAGGAGACGCAGATGGCCGGCGGTTGGACGCGTGATGGCGCGATTCAGGATCAAATCGACGACACCGTGGCTGACGCGGTGCTGGCGGCCCGGGCGAATATACCGAGCGGAGAGAGTGAGCCGTTTTGCACAATCTGCGGCGACGACATTCCCGAGGGTCGCCGCCGTGCGATACCCGGGGTGCGCACCTGCGTGAGGTGTCAGAGCGGTCGCGATCGACCACTGGCTGCGGCGTTTAATCGGCGAGGCAGCAAGGATAGTCAGCTGCGGTGATCGCCGCCGCCTTGACGATATTCCTCGTGCCTCTGACCCATTTTCAGCCGTTCATACCGGCTTGGCGACTCCCTTCAAACGGCCGCTCGTTCACGCAGATAACAAGACTGATACAGCACGATGTCCAAGATAACCTGCCAAAAGAACGTTTCCGCACTAGCGCCGAAAAATATCGCACGAAGATCGGACATCTTTTTGCACTCGCTTCGTTAACCACCGCCGGCATTCGCCTGGTCCGAGAAAGGACACAAACATGGCAGTCAAATTCGCCGGGACGATGAATGCGATTAATCGCGGTCTGGAAGACACCAATCCCGCCAAAGGTGCAGACATGGTGGAGGACTGGGAAGCCGCGCTCGCTGAGATCGACATTCCAGGCACTAAAGGTATCCTACGCGACCTTGGATCGCTGCGTAAGCAGCTGGAAAAAAATGAGCCGGACGCAGATCGAGTCCATGCGCTGCTGCACCGTCTCGGCACGGCAACGACGAAGATCGCGGACAAGGCTGAAAAGTCGCAGGAAAAGTTGAAGAATCTTGGCGAGGCTCTCACGGAAGCCGGTGAAGACGCACCGGACGAAGAAGAGGATACCGAAGCCGCGGCAGCGCCGAAGCGGGCCCGTAAAAGAGTTTAGGTCTCAGCTGACGTCACCAGCATACCGCAGCACGGCGTGCTGGTGACGCCCTGCCCACTACCAACCGCGCGTCGCTTCGTTCAATCCGCCCCTCCTTCTATCGTTGGCAGTCTGCTGAGCGGGTAGCGGGGCAAAGCAGGTACTTAGCACGCAGCAAACCCTGAACGCTGGCGCATCCCGCCTATATGGAAGCGATGCCATTCACTATTGTGGCATTTAGGCTAATTTGGAGGCCAACCTGAACTTGCGCCCAGCAGTGTCTATTGCAGTCTGCGTCCCCGCCAGAAACGAAGCGGCGTTGCTGCCGCGGCTGCTTGACGCGCTTGCAGCGCAACGAGATACCCTTGCTTTCAAGCTTTGTCTGCTGCTTGACAGCTGCACTGATGCCAGCGAAGCGATCGTCCGTTCACGCGCAACCTTGTTGCCGTTCGACACAATTATCGCGACGACATTTTCCGAAGCGCCGAATGCGGGGCTCGCGCGGCGAAAAGCGATGGAAATCGGCCTCTCGGCGGTAAACGGCGAGCATCCGCTGATCATCTCTACCGACGCCGATACAGTGCCCGACCCGCGATGGTTGTCGGCCAATCGCGCTGCGCTCGATATCGCAGACATTGCCACCGGTTCGATCGAGCGCATCGGCGGCGAGGCCTGCCCGACGCAGGACCGCCTCGAGGCATATTACGATGCGCTCTATGCGTTGCGGCGTGCCTTCGATCCGGTGCCGTGGGAGGCGGCAAAGACGCATCATTACACAAGCGCCGCCAGCCTGGCCTTTCGCGCCGACGCCTATCGCGCGCTCGGTGGCTTCGCCCCGATCGGGCATGGCGAAGACGGCCACATCATCGATGCGGCGCATCGCGCAGGGCTGCGTGTCAGGCACGACGCCGCGATCCGCGTCCGGACCTCGGCACGGCGCGACGGGCGCGCGGTGGGCGGGCTGGCCGAGCATCTCCGCCGACTCGATGCCGATGGCGGCGAACCCCTAGTCGCGCATCCCGAGGACGCCGCCTGGCGCTATCGCCGATACGCCGCGGCGCGACACGCATGGGACAATATGGCCGCCGCCCGACTTGCGCTCGCGGTGCTGCTCGCGTGCGAAGTCGCGCACATCGACCGGGTTGCCGCCGACGTAGAAAACGCGCAGGCGTTCGCGACTCGCGTCGTTCCCGACGTGCCGGGCGGCGAGCGGCAGGTTCCCCTCGCCGATGCCGAAGCGGCCTTGGCGCGGCTATGCGTGCCCGATCAGGTGCTGGCTGCATGACCGACCCCACATCGCTCGGCGCTGTCTTGGCGCGCTATGAAGCGGATTCGATCCATCAGCTTCCCGCAGCGCTGGCGGCGTTGCATCGCTTGCTGCCGGTGCGCGGCGATCCCGCGACGCCCGAGGATCTGCTGGCGTTGCTGCGGATGCTGCATGCGATCGCCCGCCGCGACCTGCCGCTGGCGCGATTGTTCGAAGGCCATGTCGATGCGCTGCAGATCATCGCCCGCTACGACCCAGCGATTGTGCAGGGCGCCGAAGCCGCAGCGGCACGGAGCGGGATCTTCGGCGTATGGAATGCGGCCCTCCCCGGCGAGCCGCTGCACATCGTCGACGGGACACTGCACGGCGGCAAGAGCTTCGCCTCGGGCGCCGGTGTGCTGACCCACGCGCTAGCCGGCGCCGACACCGTCGACGGCAATCGGCTGGTGTTGATCGATCTCGCGGCGTCGCGGCCGGCGATCGACCGATCGCGGTGGCATGTGGTGGGCATGCAACGGTCCGAATCGCACGTCGTTCGGTGGGACGGCGCACCGCCGGCCAGCTTCGGTTTCGTCGGCGATCCCGGCGATTACGCCCGCGAGCCCTTCTTCAGCGGCGGTGCGCTTCGCTTCGTCGCGTGTCACGCCGGCGGCGTCGCGGCGCTGTTCGACCATGTGCGCGACCATCTGCTCACCACCGAGCGTGCCGAAGATCCGCACCAGGCGGGGCGGCTGGCCGAACTCTATACCGCCGCCGAATCGGCCGCTGCCGCAATCAGGACCGCAGCCGCCGCTTGGGGGCAGCCGGGGTTCGTCGATCACGTTGCCGCCGCGCGCATGATCGTCACCGCCTGTGCCGAACGCGCGATCCTCACCGCGCAAACGGCGGCGGGAGTCGGCGGCATGTTCATCACGCATCCGCTGTCGGCGGCGCTCACCGACCTGATGGTCTATCTCCGCCAACCGATGCCCGATGCCCAGCGGATGCGCGTCGGCAAGGCGGCTGCGGGCGGCTTGCTGGACCCGGGCTTGTGAAACCCCTGTCGATTGCGCGCGTGCGCAGCGCACTGGTCGTCGCCCCGCATGCCGATGACGAGACGATCGGTGCCTATGGCCTGATCCGCGCGCTGACGGGACGAGGCGCGCGCGTGACGGTCGCGGTGGTCACCGACGGCGCGGGGTCGCACCCCAACAGCATCCGTTGGCGGCGACCGCGGCTGGTGGCGGCGCGGCGTCGTGAAACGCTCGAAGCGATGCACCGCATCGGGGTGCCGGCGGGACGCGTCGTCTTCGTCGGCCTGCCCGATGGCGCATTGCCGGCGTTGGCCGTTCCCTTGCGACGGACCTTGGCGCGGCTGGTCCGGCGACATCGCGAGCTCGACTTGCTGATCGGCCCGGCGCGCGACGACGACCATCCCGATCACCGCGCGATCGCCCAAGGGCTGCCGCAAACGGGCGCACGGCGGCTGGAATATCTGGTCTGGCCCAACCGCCAGTCGGGATCGGCGCCAGCGACGCATTGGCTTCGCCTGGGCGGACTGGCGGCCGCCAAGCGCGGCGCGATCGGTCGCTATCGCACCCAGACTGGGACTATCACCGACGATCCCGGCGGCTTCACGATGTCACGCCAGGAACGCGCACGCTTCGCAAGGCCGGTTGAGCATTTCCGGGAGCGCAGGGTTTGAGCCCGATCGATCTGGCTGGCTTCGATGCGAAGTTCAGCGGCAACGACGACCCCTGGTCGACCTTCACCGACCGCGACGAAGCCCGCAAACGCCGCGCGATCCTGCGCGGTATCGGCGGCCAAAAGGTCGGGCGCGTGCTCGAATTCGCCGCGGGGAACGGATCGAACAGCGCAGCGCTTGCCCGCCTAGCGCTGCGCCTGGACGCGACCGAAGGCACGCCGAGCGGCGTCAGGCTGGTTGCCCGCGCGGTGGCCGGCAACCGCCGCGTCCGCGTTTCACGCCTCGTCCTGCCGGGCCGCTTTCCCCGCGCGACCTATGACGCGGTCGTTATCGCCGAAGTGCTGTATTATCTGAGCCCTCGCGACATGGCCGCGGTCGCGCGCGCCGTCGCCGCCGCGCTGCGGCCCGGCGGTCGCCTCATACTGGCGCATCACCGCGTCGATTATCCCGATTTCGTCCAACACGCCGCCCACATCCATCGCCGCTTCCTGGCCGCGAGCGGCGTGGCTTGGCGGCTTGGTGGCAGGCTACGCAATGGGCGGTGGCGGGTGCAGACCTACTGCAGCGGTCCAAGCACATGAGCATGAACCGCATTCTGAAAGGCCGTTGGCCGAGCTAGTGGGATTCCGACAGCTGCGCGACGAGCCTTCGAACCGGAAGCGAGGGACCTTATCGCGAGGCAATCGTTGTGCAGGCTCAACCACTCGGAGCTAGCCATGAACCAAGTAAACGAAGTGTCGCTTCTGAACGGCCTCATCAAGACGACGCTCGACAGCATGAAGGGGTATGAGGAAGCTGCAAAGGATGCGGAGAGCACCCAATATGCAACGATGTTCGCAGAATTTGCTCGCGACCGCACGCAGGTTGCGACCGAGCTGCAGGGGCAGGTCCGCACACTTGGTGGCGAGCCGGAAATGGATCCCAGCATGCTTGGCGCTGCGCACCGCACGTTCATGAACCTGAAAGAGGCTATCACCGGCCACGATGACAGGGCCATCATCGAGGAGGTCGAGCGGGGCGAAGACCACATCAAGGCCAAGTTCGAAGAAGCGATGGCTGATAGCGAACTGTCACCGACCACGCTTGCTGCCATCACTGCGGGATATGCATCGGTTCGGGAAGGCCACGACAAAATGAGCACGCTGAAGCACGGGATGGCGTAGTTAGCAGGGGTGCGGCCGATATCATCAGCCGCACCTCCGATACGGCTGAGCTTACGCTTTAGATAGCTTCAGGCGGGCGGTGAATGATCGGGAGCACTTTTTCCCGCGTCCAAATCGCGACCGACGTTGCGTTCTTGCTTGCCATCCATCGAGTGGGCATTCGAGCGTTTTCGCATAAACCAAGCTAGCGCTATGCAAGCTGCCAGCAATACGCCGATTAAGGTCATTAAGTTTAGCGAAGACAGAAAATCGACACGTGACATAACAGTGTCCTTTGCTTACCCCGCCAATGTTGAACAGCGCCCGTCATCAGGAATAGTTCCCTAAAGATGGCGCACCGCTCGCCGTAGCACGCGCGACATGGCCTCTACCGAATAGGGTTTCTGAAGCAAATCGAAACCGTGGTGCCCATTTTCGGCGAGGACGTGGCTATATCCGCTTGTGAGCACGATCGGCAAGCCAGGGTAGCGACGCCGGACTTCCTCGCCGAGTTCGATTCCCGTCATGCCTGGCATGATGACATCGGTGAACACCACATCGAACATCAGATCGTCTTGGGCTAGCAGATCGAGCGCGGCATAGGCGTCCGCCGCCCAAGTGGTCCGATATCCAAGGTCTTGGAGCATGGTCGTAGCGAACTCACCGACACCGACATTATCTTCCACTACGAGAACGCTGGCATTTGGGGCATGTGCGGATTGTTCGGCATCGGGCCGATCGATCGGTTTAACCCCGTTCGCGGACACCAGCTTCAGATAGATCGTGAATGTCGTTCCGGTGCCTGCCTGACTTTCCACGAGCACGTCGCCGCCGGATTGCTTGGCGAAGCCGAACACCTGACTCAGACCCAGACCGGTGCCTTTGCCGACGTCCTTCGTAGTGAAGAACGGCTCGAATATCCGTGATAGGTTTTCCAGGGTTATGCCGCTCCCGGTGTCGGTGACGCTGATCGTTACATAGGAACCTGGTCGTTCGGCATGATGACGCACCGATGGAATTGACGAAGCTGGTCGGACGGTGAGAGTCAGACTTCCTTCACTGCTCATCGCATCACGCGCATTAACAGCCAGGTTCAGGATGGCGGTATCGAACTGGGCCACATCGGCTTCAGCGTGGAACGGTTCCGGGGGCAGTTCGACGTTCAGCGCGATGCGGCTGCCTAAAAGCGAGCGTACCATCTCGGCAACGCCAGCAACCTTATCGCCAACGTTAAACACCTCGGGCTTTAGCGGCTGACGACGCGCGAAGGCAAGGAGCTGCCCTGTCAGCTTGGCCCCACGATCAGCGGTGTCGGAGATCGCGTCGATGTAGCGCCGACGATTCTCGTCTGTAATGTCGGCGCGGCGGAGAAAGTCGGCAGCAGAACGAATTACGGTCAGCAGGTTGTTGAAGTCGTGCGCGACGCCGCCCGTGAGCTGTCCAACCGCATCCATCTTTTGTGCTTGGTTCAGCGCCTCGTTGGCCACCTTTTCACCCGTAATATCGCGAGCTACGGCATGGATGAGGCTCTGTTCGGGAACAGCGGACCAGGAGAGCCAGCGATAGCTCCCATCCCGGTGCCGATAGCGGTTTTCAAACCGTAGCGTTGTCATGCCATCTGTTAGCCGGAGCGTTTCGGATCCAGTCGCGGGCTGATCATCAGGATGCACGAAGTCGAGATATGGCCGACCGATCAGCTCGTCACGTTCCCATCCCAACAGTGCGGTCCAAGCCGGGTTGACCGACACGATTGTGGCATCGAATTGCGCAACTAGCATCAGGTCTGTGGTAAGACGCCACATGCGATCGCGCTCGGCGGTGCTTTCCGCGACCCGCTGTTCCAATGTCGCGTTAAGTTCGCGAAGCCGGTCTTCCGTCGCCTTACGCCGGGTGATGTCTATAGCCGTGCCGATTGCCCGTATGCAGCGTCCCTCGTCGTCGAAGATGCCGCGGCCTTTGGCCGCTACCCAGCGAGTAATGCCGTCTTCCTTGCCAATCGTCCGGTATTCCACATCGTAGGTAGCGCGACGCTCCGGATCGAGGGCGCTAGCAAAAGCTGCCTCTGTTACGTCGCGATCGTCACGATGCAGACCAGCGTAGAAATCGTTCATGCTGCACGAGACATCCGGCGAGATGCCAAACATCGCCTTGGTACGTGGCGACCAGTTGAGCACGTTGGCGGTGAGGTCCAAGTCCCAGGTACCGATCTCGGCCGCGTCTACCGAAAGCTTGAGCGTGACTTCGTTGAGGGCGAGCCGTTGTTCCGCAAGGGCGCGCTCTGAGCTAAGCACGGCGTTCGCTGCCTGTAATCCGACGAGCTGGTCGCGTTCCATCGTGACGTCGAGCTGGCTGGCGAAAAAATAGGTGAGCTTGCCCGCTTCGTCGCGGACAGGTGCCAGCAGCAGCCGATTCCAAAAAGGAACACCGTCCCGCCGATGATTGCGGATGTCGATTTCGATCGACCGTTCCTCGCGAATGGCATCGCGAATTGCTTGTACATCCTCAGGTCGAGTTTCTGGACCCTGTAAAAAACGGCAGTTCTGCCCTACAATCTCGTGGCGCGAATAGCCGGTCAACTGACAGAACGAGTCGTTGACGAAAACGATTGGGTTGTCGGGCAAACGAGGGTTCGTGACTACTATCGGCATCCGCGTTGCTCGGACGGCAGAGGCGAAGGGATCGTGCGTGGTCCGGTTTTCGCTGAACTCTGCCTCGATGCGGGCCGCGTCTTCACCAGTGCCCGAGCCGGGGTAATCAATTTCATTCGAAACGCGCATTCAAACCCTCGCCAGTAATTTTCCCTTATGCTTAGCTATAGCTAAGGCATTTTACGAGTGCTCGATCGCAGGTGCGTTAATGGGGGGGTTGCCGTGCGAATGCCTTGATGGGACGTTCGACAACCTGTTGGAGGGGCTTGGCCGAATCCCGCCTGGTGCGAAATCGCGCGACAATGGTCTCAGCCCCTCAATAGTAGACGTAGTGGAACAGGCTGACGGGCTTAAACAGACGGGGCATCCAGAACCCTCCCCGCCTCTAATTACGAACTGGTGCATTTGGCCTAATAGACCCTTCGAGCAGCGAATAGCGCCTTGAGGGTGCGGAACGCCAGGCGCGAGCGGCAGTTGTAGCGCAACGCCATTATGCCCCGGATGAGGAACCAACGTGTTGCAACAAACCGACCGAGCCCCCGTTGCAGCTACTCCCGCGCCAGCGCCGGAAGCGCTGGTCGCAGCATATTGGTCATTGAATGGGACTCATCGCACGATCGTTGTCACTCGGGACGAGCATCGCGCGCAGGCGATCGCGCGGCTGGCGGCGGCGTTCTCGCCCGAGGCGGTGGTGATCCACGTCCCCGCGAGCGACGCACTGCCGGGCGATGCCGCGCCGCCGAGCGCGGCGAATGTCGGCCTGCGCGTCGCGGCGCTTCGGCGATTGCGGCAGGCGACCACCGCCAAGGACAAAGCGCCGATCCTGCTGGTCGTATCGGCCGAGGCGAGCGCGGTGCGCTATGCCGAGCCCGCCGCCTTCAATGCCGCGCCGCCGGTGCTGTCGGTGGGCGATCCGATCGAGATCGATAGCTTTTCGGCGCTGGCCGAGACGATGGGCTATTTCCTCGACGACCGGGTCGACGAGCCCGGCGAGATCGCGGTGCGCGGATCGGTGATCGACCTGTATCCCGCCGACCGCGAGACCCCGGTGCGAATCGGCTTCAACGACGGGGTGATCGACGCGATCCGCGCCTATGACCCGATCAGCCAATTGGCGGTCGAGGAGCTTTCGACGGTGACGATCGGCCAGGCGAGCGAACCTGCCCCCGAAAACGGTGTGCCGATCACCGATCACCTGAGCGGCGCGGCGGTGCATGTCGAACCGGGCGCCGCCGCGCGCCGTGACCGGTTCCTCGGCATCGCGCTCGATGGGGGCACGCGGCGGCGGGGAGCATCGGCGGTGGTGACCGCGGAGGATTGGGCCGCGGCGATCGGCGACCGGATCGCGTCGTTCGACATCACGCCGCTCGCGCCGCCGCCGCGCTTCGCCGAGCGTGCCGATCCGGTGCGGGCGTTTCGTCGCTTCGCCAAGTCAGCGACCGCCGAGGGTCGGCTGCTGATCGCCGGATCGCTGCGTGACCTGCGCTTCATCGCCGCGCGGATGACGCCGCCGCCGCTCGCGGTCGAATCGCTCGCGCAGGCCGCTGCGGCGTCTGCTGGTGCGATCTGCACGCTGGCCGCGCCGCTCGACCGCGGCTTCGTTCAGGGCGACCACATCATCGTCGCCGCCGCCGATCTGCTCGGCAGCCGGGCCCAGGCCGATACCGATCATGCCGCGCACGCTGCCTTCAGCTTGGCGGGCAATGGCGAGCTCCATGTCGGCGATGTCGTGGTGCACGAGGATCACGGCATCGGCGTGGTCGCGGGGCTCGAGATGCTACCGCAGGGCGGCGATGCGATCGTGCTCGAATATGCCAAGGGCGCGCGGCGGCTGGCGCCGGCTTATGATGCCGGGCGGGTGTGGCGTTATGGCGCCGATCGCGATGCGGTGACGCTCGACACGCTCGACGGCGCGAGCTGGATCAAGCGCCGGGCCTCGATCGACACCGCAATCGCCGAGAGTGCGCGCGCACTGACTGCGCTTGCCGCCGAGCGCGACGCGCGCACCGCCGATCCGATCGAGCCCGATCGCGCGGCCTATGAACGCTTCGCCGCGACCTTCCCGTTTTCAGAGACGATCGACCAGGCGCGCGCGATCGCCGCGGTCCGCGCCGATCTGGCGAGCGGCCGCCCGATGGACCGGCTCGTCGTCGGCGATGTCGGCTATGGCAAGACCGAGGTCGCGTTGCGCGCCGCGGCATTGGTGGCGCTCGGCGGGCGGCAGGTGGCGATCGTCGCGCCGACGACGGTGCTGGTGCGCCAGCATCTCGATACGTTCACCAAGCGCTTCGCCGGCACGGGGCGCGAGGTCGCGGGGCTTTCGCGGCTGTCGAGCGCTGCCGAGCGCAAGCGGGTGAAGGCCGGGCTGGCCGACGGGTCGATCTCGATCGTCGTCGGCACTGCGGCGGTCGCGGGGCGCGGGGTCGACTATGCCGATCTCGCTTTGGTGGTGATCGACGAGGAGCAGCGTTTCGGCGCGGCGGCCAAGGCGTCGCTTCGCGCGATGGGGGCGGGGCACAGCCTGACGCTGAGCGCAACGCCGATCCCCCGCACGCTGCAATCGGCACTGGTGGGGCTGCAGGCGATCTCGATCATCGCGACGCCGCCGGCGCGCCGCCAGCCGATCCGCACCGTGGTCGAAACCTTCGACAGCGACATGGTCGCCAAGGCGCTGCGCCGCGAGCGCGCGCGCGGCGGGCAGAGCTTCGTCGTGGTGCCGCGGATTGAGGATATCGCCCCGCTCGAGGCCAAGCTGGCCAAGCTGGTGCCCGAGCTCGGCGTGGTCGTCGCGCATGGCCGGATGGACGCCAACATGCTCGACGAAGCGATGGCCGATTTCGCCGCGGGTGATGGCGACGTGTTGCTGGCGACCAACATCATCGAGGCGGGGCTCGACGTGCCGCGCGCAAACACGATGATCGTCCACCATGCCGATCGCTTCGGGCTGTCGCAGCTGCACCAATTGCGCGGACGGGTGGGGCGCGGCGGGCGGCGCGGGCATATCCTGCTGCTCACCGCCGATGGCGCGAAGATAGCCGATACGACGATCAAGCGGCTGCGGACGCTGCAGGCGCTCGATCAGTTGGGTGCGGGCTTCGCGATCGGCGCGCGCGACCTCGACATGCGCGGCGCGGGCGACCTGGTGGGCGAAGAGCAGGCCGGTCACATGAAGCTGATAGGCACCGATTTGTACCAGCATCTGCTGGGACGGGCATTGCGGGTGGCGCGCGGCGATGATGGCGATCGCTGGCAGCCCGAGCTCAAGCTGGGGATCGCCGGGTGGTTGCCCGACGACTGGATCCCCGAAACCGATATCCGCCTGACATTATATGGCCGGCTGGCGCGGATCACCGATGCCGCCGCGCTCGACGCGTTTGAGGCCGAGCTCGAGGATCGCTTCGGTGCGTTGCCCGAGCCGGCGGCGCTGTTGGTGGCGACGATGAGGATCGGCATCCTCGCCGATGCTGCGGGTATCCGCCAGGTCGATGTCGGCCCCGGCGCGATCGCGCTGACTCCGGTCGATTTGAAGGCGGCGCTGCCCGAGGGGTTCGAGCAGGCCAAGAGCCGCTGGCTGGTGCGCGAGCGGATCGATGATCCGCAGGCGCGGCTGGCGCGGGTGGGCCAGTTGTTGGACAATTTAGCGGAGTGCTATGGTGGATGAAAGTACGGCTTCAGCATTCACGTTCCGTGTACTGTGGAAGCTAATGCACCGTCCTATTTAATTTGGCTCGAACCCCGATTGATGCGTTAGTAAGCACTATTACGATGCTACTTGCCTCGGTCAATATTTCGGATCAACCCGCAGAATACCGATCGGTCGTGAACAATTGCGATCTACGTCGTTTATGTCTCTGTCTCGACCGCTCGGCCCAAAGCCACATGAGCTGCCTGATCGGCAACCTTAATGAACGGCTGCTTACCTTCAAACGTCGCCCGGAAGCGGCCGGGCCGTAATCCACCAATCGACGTCGCGAAGATCCTCAAATACAGCACTTCTAGAAGGCGCTCACATCTAAAGCCGCGTAATCATCAGGCGCGGTCCTGCAAATCGGTAAGAAAATAACAATATGTCATGATCTTTGATCTACAGCTACCTTTAAGGTATATTGTCGGATCATATTCTAGCTGTATATAGCTGCATAGGTTTATTGTAGACGGCTAGATTCCTGGGTCTCTATGTTGATTTATAAATAGACTCTGATTCCTATATCCATTATTAATTGGTTTACAAGTGTGTGGCATAATGCGCCACACACTTGTATTCAGTTAACTGCTGCTACTTTTTTTGTCCTGTCGGGCATGTTTCTGCCGCGAACGGATTGAGTGGGGCGAGCTAACAGAAGTATGAACACTTTGTGGCCTAGCCCCAATTCGGTGGATTGTATTAGCTATCCGACCTGTGGCTTGCCTCCTCTTTTCAGGACGTGACATACGGTCAAATCGATAAGGCATAAAGTTCCGGCTCCCTTGATGTTCGCGTAACCTTGCCCAGAACGCCCAGACGTCGAAGTCGACGGGCTTTTTTTCCGCAGCTATGCTCTTCGCTTTCTTCCACTCATTCAGCTCTTGGCGTATTTCCTGCCGAATGCCAGCGCCGCCCTTCGTACCGGCAATTGTGCTTATAAAGTCGATCTGGCTGAGGCCCTCGGCCATTCGCAGAGCCAACTCGGGTCGGTAACCTTTAATGGTGTCCATAAACATGGTCTTGCCGTCGTCTGTACGCTTCTTGCGTAAGTTTTTCGCCGAGCAAGGGAGCTTGATGCAATACAAGGATGCCCGAAACATATCGGCTTTCGAGTCATTGATTTTCGTGATTTTGATTGGCACAGCTCCGAACTTGCATACCCAAGCGCCTGAAGAGTTTAGCTTTTTCACCCCTTTTTTTATTTTCTTTTCGGATGATCCCCACGCGATTCCGTGGATGTGAAACGAAAGCGTCCTACCAGCCCCATCATTGGAGTAGTTCATGATGGCGCAGACATCCGTTGCCAAAACGGCGCTCAGATTCAATTTCGCAATAGCGCGGCGCGCTTTAGCCATAAGGAAATCTGAACGACAAATCGGAAGCCGGTCTGAGGTGAGCCCTTCGTCGTCGAACATTGTTACCAGATAATAGCTCATACCTGGATTGGCCTGCCGATGCCTAAGCATGGCTCTGGCGAATATACGAGACGCTTGCCGACACGCTCCAACGTCGGAACGAACGATACCCTGGGTATTTCCACCTACACCGAGAAGGGACCGAATTACCGCTGCTTCGGCCTCGCTACTCGCTAATCGCTCAGAAGCGTGCAGTGCTTTCGCCAAATAAATGCTTGCTTTGGTGTCATAGCTTTTGCGGGCCTCACGCAAGGGGTTACGAATTTTCTTTGTCATAATGAATCCTTAGATTCATACCTCTTGGGCATCAAAAAGCATCTCAAGCCACTTGATGCCCAAATTTGATGGTATGTGATGTATATTACAAAGCATTTCGATCGTGATCGGCAGTATGCGGACTATTGTCTTCAGCTACTGATGTTCTTATCAGGACAACCAAGGATGCCCTTCGAAACAAAGGCTTCCAAGTCTTGCTTTACAACAAGCCTTCGTCGGCCGACTTTGAACGACCGGAAGGCACCATTAGCCATGAGTTCGTAAAACTTCGTACGGCCGATCCCCAAGGCCGCTGCGGCGGAGTCTACGGTGGTGGTTAACTGCTGCATTTCATTCTCCCTGCCGCTTAGCACCATGCCGAGCGACAGGGATTTAAATGTGCAAATTCAGCTCACACGTCCGTTTTTTATTGGATGCAAATGCGTCGGAAGGGGCATTCAGGGATTTGCATCAATTTGCAGAATCGGCTGGTCCAAGCAGCTTGTGCGCCATTCCCGCCACTTCCCGAATCTGCACTTGGCCCGCTCGCAATTTTCCATCTGGGCCATAGCGAAGACGGTCCATCAAAGCGTCGGTGAGCGATAACTGGTCTGGATAGTTTTTGCGCGTTAGCTCGCTCGCGAAGATCATTCTCACTACTTCGGTCCAGATGGCGTCCCTTTTTTCGATTTCAGGGGGACGCCCCCGTTTCGCTTTTCCGACTGCAGCAAACACTTGCGGTAAAAGATGATGCAGCTCCGCCTTATCGAAACGGACGCCGCTAAACATCCTCCGCTTCAGCGGCTTAACCGTGATGGTGTAGTAGAATTGGTTCGTTGGCCAGCGCCATCGTGATCTGTCTTCGAGAGCCCGCTTGTCTGATCGCCAATACCTCACTGGTACCATGACATCGCGTTCGACAGTCTCGTTATTTGGCTCAATTTTCCAGCTGAGAGTAGCGGCGTTGCTGGCTGTATTTATCCAAACCGACTTTGCTTTTGCGCTAAGCCGGCCATCCCGGAGATAATCGGCCAACATTGCCTTGGCCGCAAGGGTATCAATCGTTCCTGTTGCAACGAGCGCATCGACAGCGTCGCTGGCTGATATCCAAGAGCTATCTTCTACGTTTGCCATAAGCGTTAGTCGTTCCATGTCCGAGCAGGTAACCTGCCCAATCTTCCATCAGAACTCGTCTACGTTCAATAGCTGCGCCGCGACGATACGCGCGCTCTGCCTTGTTTTGAATCGTATGAGCCAAGGCTTGCTCGATCAGTTCGCGAGGATAATCCGTAGCATCTCCTGCCCAGTCGCGGAAAGTGGATCGAAAGCCGTGGACCGTCACGTCACTCTTTTCCATTCGTCTCAACAGCATGCTCATTGCCATGTTAGAGCGTTTTGCTCCTCTTACCGAAAAGACGAACTGAGTTGGTTTACACCCTCCGTCAGCGGCTAGCCGTTCGAGAAGAGCAAGAGCGGCAGTTGCAAGCGGCACGGTATGTGGCGCACCAGCCTTCATCCGCGCTGCGGGGATGGACCACAGCCCTTTCTGCAGATCAATCTCTTGCCACGTCGCGCCCAATGCCTCGCCGCTCCGGGCGGCAGTAAAAATCGTGAATTCGAGGCAGCGAGCCGCCAACGCTTGGCGTTCTTGGAGGCCCGTCATGAAGCCTGGTATGTCTGCCCAGGCCATAGCCTTGTGGTGGCCTCGAGTAAGCTTCGATTGGGCTGGCAAAAGCAGCTGGAGATGGCCGCGCCACATGGCTGGGTTCATCGTGTCACGTTCGCGAATGCCACGTGCTTTTGCGGCGTCGAGTATCCGTTCAATTCTACCGCGTACCCGTTTTGCTGTCTCGGGTTTCTCGGTCCATATCGGCTGGAGAGCGCTCAAGACATCATTCGTATCGATTTGGTCGATGGGGAGCATTTCCAAGTTTTTGGCATGGTCTCGCAGACTATGACGCCATTGCTGACGATGCACTTCGTTGCGCCAGCCCTGCTCCACGCTGGCGATGTAGGCCTCCGCGAAATCACCAAATGTTGGAGACAGCGGAGCGACGGTCGCTTCCAATGAGGGTAGCGCCGCCCGAGGATCGCAGCCGCTTTGGATCAACTGCCGCATCTCTCCAGCGAGGCGGCGGGCATCCAGCAGCGTGGTAGAATGAACCGCTCCAAGCGAGATCTCTCGCCTTTTCCCATCTGAGGAATGCATGAACGTCCACCCTTTGGCACCTTGCTTCGTGATACGAAGGTAAAGGCCACCGCCGTCACTATGGCGACCAGAACGCTTGAGGCTGGCCACTTCGCGGCTTGTGAGACGATTAAGGGTGCGGCTCATATAGGCTCCTTACTGAACCATCATGCCCACCTTCATGCCCACTTTCAATCCGGCTATTTGCATTCACCCACGAACAGTAGCAACCACTCCAACATCCGTATGCTTCGAAAAGTCCCAAATATGAGGGAATTAGCGAACGCTGGCGAACACTGGCGCGCTACGTATCACGTATAGTTCTACGGAGTCCGTCTCCGCCAACCTTTGGCTAACACCGGCGCCGCAAGGCAGCGCCGGTTCGGTGCTTCAGCCCGGAAACATCGCCTCGAACGCCGGTGCGTCGACGACGTCGCCGCCGTGCGTGTGGAGATAGCGCCACATCGGCCGCCACATTTCGATATCGGGGGCGACCGGCGCGATGAACTTGCGCAGCGATGCCTCGACGATCGCGTCGACTTCTTCGCCCGGCTGTTCGCCGCTCGCGGCATACCAGAGCTCGCGCGCTGCCGCCGGGTCGGCGACCAGATCGGGAATCACCGCATCGAGCGCGGCAACCAGCTTGGCGATCGCGGTGCGGGTGGCGTCGTCGGCGGTCGCCGCGCCGATCAGCTCGAGCGCCGAGAAATTGGGGATGCCCGCCTCGCCGGTGGTGATGAGCTGGGTGTCGAGCCCGCGGACGCGCGCGGCGACGCCCTCGACATTGGCGAAGGCGAGCCACGCGCCGTCATAGCCCGCGACCAGATTGTCGACATGCGCGAAGCCCGCGGGTTCGATGCCGACATGGTCGGTACCGCCCGCCCCGCCCTGCTGGCGAATCCACGCGGCAAGGATATCCTTGCACAATTGATCGGTGGTCGGGTTCGACACCGGCGAGGCGATGCGGACCGGCTGGCCCGCCACGAGCCGCGCCAGCGACGCGCGGTGGATCAGTACCCCGCCGTCGGTCGCGAAGAAGCACCCATAAGAGCGTAGCTTGCACGCGCGCTGCTCGACCAGATGGAGCGGTTCGTTGACGACCAGCTCGACCTCGCCCGCCGCCAGCGCTTCGAAGCCGTCATAATGATCGTCGGGAATCACGAGTTCGATGTGCAGCCCCTCGCGCGCCAGGCGGTCGCGCGCGGCGATCAGCGGGAGGTGATCGGGGTTCAGGAACCATTCGAGCGCGATACGGAGCTGTTGCATGGTGCCCCGCGTCGCAACTCGCCGCGGCTTAGTCAATCGTCCCAACCTCGATGGGTGTATTGCACGGGTAATGCACTCGTGACATACTCGCCGCAGACAGGGAGAGTGCAATGTACAGTGAAAGCGATCTGAACAGCGCAGTCGAAAGCGGAGCGCTCAGCCGCGAGGCGGCCGAGGCGCTGCGCAGCCATGTCGCCGCGGGGCGGCATGCCCCCGCGGTCGACGAGGAGCATTTCCGGCTGCTGACCGGCTTCAACGATATCTTCGTCGCGGTCGCGCTCGCGCTGCTGCTCGCGGCGATCGGCCAGATCGGCGCGGCGATCACCGATGCCGCGGGCGGGCTCGGCGTCGCGGTCGCGGCATGGTTCCTGGCCGAATATTTCACCCGGCGGCGGCGCATGGCGCTGCCGAGCATCCTGTTGCTGCTGGCGTTCGTCGGCGGCGTCGCCGGCACGCTGGTGGGGCTGGTCGTGACGCTCAATCCCGATCTGCCCGACGCCGCCAATGGGGTGATCGCGGGTGCGATCGGATTGGCGGCAGCGGGCGCGGCATGGGTGCATTGGCGCCGCTTCATGGTGCCGATCACCGTCGCGGCGGGAGCGCTCGCACTGGTCGGCGCGGTCGTCGGCGCGGTGTTGTTCGCGTTGCCCGACGAGGCGGCGCGCGACGCGGTGGCGATGCCGCTCGCGCTGGTCGGCGGCGTCCTCCTCTTCGGCACCGCGATGTGGTGGGACATGTCCGACACCGATCGCCGCACCCGCCGAAGCGATGTCGCCTTCTGGCTGCACCTGGCCGCCGCGCCGCTGATCGCGCACCCGATCTTCCAGATGCTGGGCGTGTTCAAGGGGGCGATCGGCGCCGATGTCGCGGTAATGGTGTTGCTGCTGTACGTCGCGTTCGGGTTCGTCGCGCTGGCGGTCGATCGGCGCGCGCTGCTGGTGTCGAGCCTCGCCTACGTCCTCTACGCGCTCTACGCGCTGTTCCGCTCGGCGGGCGCGGTCGAGCTGGGCGCGGCATTCACCGGGCTGGTGATCGGATCGGCGTTGCTGACGCTGTCGGCCTTCTGGCAGCCGATGCGGCGGATCGTGGTCGGGCTGGTCGGCGGGCTCAGCACCCGGTTGCCGCCGGTGGCGACGGTCGGCTGAGGCCTATTCGACCAGCTTCATCAGCCGGCGCTCGACCGGCGCCAGCACCGGCCCGAGTTCGGCACCGCGCTTCAGCACGGTGCCGTTTTCGCCGACCAACGCCCACATGCCCTGGCGATTGCGAAGCGCGGGACGCTTTTCGATCCGGAATTCAGGGTTCTCCGCGGCGCGGCGGAAGGCGGCGAACACCGCCGCTTCGCGCCCGAGTTGGATCGCGTAATCGCGCCAATGCCCCGCGGCGACCATCCGACCATAGAGGTCGAGGATCCGGGTAAGCTCGAGTCGGTCGAAGCCGATCTGGCTGGGGCGATTGCCGAGCGGAAGCGGAAGGACGGTAGCGGTCACGCGCGGTCGCGCCGCCCTTCTTCCTCGTCGACCAGCAGGTCGAGCCGCTTGCGCAGGGTTTCGAGTTCGCAGCGCAGCGCATCGATCTTCTGCGTCGCCGGGTCGCCCATTTCGCTGCACGGCGTGCCATAGGGCATGAACGGCTTCTGATAAGTGCCCGCGCCGATCAGCGTTGATTTGGCGGGGATACCGACCATCGTCGCGCCTTCGGGGACGTCCTTGGTCACCACCGCATTGGCGCCGACCCGCGCACGTGCGCCGACGACGATCGGCCCGAGCACCTGCGCGCCCGCGCCGACGATCACGCCATCCTCGAGCGTCGGGTGGCGCTTGCCGACAACCCCGTTATCGGGACTCGTCCCGCCCAAGGTCACGCATTGGTAAATGGTGACATTGTCGCCGATCACCGCAGTTTCGCCGATCACGGTGAAGCCGTGATCGATGAAGAAATTGCGCCCGATCGTCGCGCCGGGATGGATGTCGATCGCGGTCATCCAGCGCGACCAATGGTTCACCAGCCGCGCGAGGAAATATAGCCGCCGCAGGAACAGCGCGTGCGCGATCCGATGATAGCCCAGCGCCCAGACGCCCGGATAGAGCAGGATTTCGGCACGCGACCGCGGCGCGGGATCGCGCGCACGGATCGAATCCAGATATAGTTTCAGTCCGTTGAGCATCGGCGCGTCCCCTAGCGACGCTCCAATCTAGGCACTGGCCCTGCCAATTACCAGAACACCCCCAGCCAGGCTTTGCACGCCATAAACTCTATGTATCTTGTGGGATATCGCGCGATGCCGCAGAACCGCGGCGCTTCAGGGGAAGGGCGCGCATGTTCGAAGCTTTCAATCTGGTCGATCTCTTGCCCTATATCGCGGTCGGCCTGGTCGCGCAGATCGTCGATGGCGCGCTCGGCATGGCGTTCGGGGTGATCTCGAGCACCTTGCTGGTGAGCGTGCTCGGCGTGCCGCCCGCGACCGCATCGGCGGGGGTCCATCTGGCCGAATGCTTCACGACCGGGGTGTCGGGAATCAGCCACGCGCTGCACAAGAATGTCGATTGGAAGCTGTTCTGGCGGCTGCTGATCCCCGGCGTGCTCGGCGGGGTGACCGGCGCCTATCTGTTGAGTTCGCTCGATGCCGGGATCACGCGACCGTTCGTCATGGCGTATCTGGCGGCGATCGGGGTGTATCTGCTGGTGCGCGGAATCCGCTTTCCCCCGCGCGAGCATCGCGACCCGCGCTTCGTCTCGCCGCTGGCGGCGGCGGGCGGCTTCCTCGATGCCGCGGGCGGTGGCGGCTGGGGACCGGTGGTGACGTCGAACCTGCTGGTCCAGGGCGCGCAGCCGCGGATGACGATCGGCACGGTCAACTCGGTCGAGTTTTTCCTGACGATAGCGATCTCGATCACCTTCCTCGCCAATTTCGGGTTCGCGGCGCTCACCACTGCGGTCGTCGGGCTGCTGATCGGCGGCGTGATCGCGGCGCCGTTCGGCGCGCTCGTCGCCAAGCGGGTGCCGACCAAGACGCTGCTGGTGATGGTCGGCGTGGTGCTGACCGCGACCAGCGTGTTCAGCCTGGTGCAGGCGCTTCGATAACACGGCGCCCGCTCTGGTACGCGAAGGGGTGAGCGCCTAGGTGACGGTGCAACGATGACCATCTACCTCCCCACCCTCAAGCAGCTCCAATATCTGGTGGCGCTGCACGATGCCGGCCATTTCGGCCGCGCCGCCGAAGCGTCGAACGTCACCCAGTCCACGCTGTCGGCGGGAATCCGCGAGCTCGAGACGCTGATCGGGGTGACGCTGGTCGAACGTACCCGCCGCGTGGTGCGCTTTACGCCCTTGGGCGAGCGGATCGTAGAAAAGGCGCATCGCGTGCTGCGCGAGGCCGACGAGCTCGGCGAAATCGCGCGCGCCGCGGGGCGGCCGCTGTCGGGCGAGATGCGGATGAGCGTCATCCCGACGATCGCGCCGTTCATGCTGCCGCGGATCCTGCCGCGGCTGCGCCGCGACTATCCCGACCTTAAATTGTATCTGCGCGAGGAAGCCAGCGGATCGGCGTGCGAGGCGCTGCAACAGGGGCGGACCGACTGCGTGCTGCTCGCGCTGCCTTATGGCTGCGGCGATGTCGAGGTCGACGAATTGTTCGACGACCGGCTGCTCGTCGCGTTCCCGCAGGGCGAGGTAGGCGGCACCAACGGGCCGATCGTCGCCGAGGATATCGACGAGACGCGGCTGCTGCTGCTCGAGGACGGGCATTGCCTGAAGGACCATGCGCTGGCGGCGTGTTCGCACCTCGAGCTGCGCGGGCGGGCTTCGATGCTCGGCACCTCGCTGCACACGATCGTGCAGATGGTCGAGAATGGGCTGGGGGTGACGATGCTGCCCGCGATGGCGATCGAATCGGGCATCTTGGAGGGCACCCACATCGTCGCGCGGCCAATCGAATCCGAGCGCGCCTCGCGCCGGATCGCCTTGGTGTGGCGGCGCGCTAGCCCGCGCGAGCGCGACTTCCGGCTGCTAGCCGACGTGCTGCGCGCCCACGCGCCGGCGGCCTAACCCACGGAATTAGTACCGCATACGAAACCAAATGCGGTCGTGGGGCGTATATAGGGTGTGCGTCGGCTTCACGATGCGCGCTTCCCTATTCCGATCACTGGAGAACCAGATGCTTCGCCTGTCAGCACTTACCCTTGCCGCCTTGGCCGCCACGTCGACCGTCGCGATCGCGCAGACCACGACGCAGCCGACCGGCGCGACGCCGGCACCGACCGCAACCACCGCACCTGCGGCAACCGCGCAGCCTTCGACCATGGCAGCGCCCGCAGCGACCGCGACCGCGCCCAACCCCAAGGTCGGCGGTGCCGAGATGCTGGCGACCAAGACGATCGTCGAGAACGCATCGGCTGCCCCCAGCCTGTCGACGCTGGTGACCGCGGTGAAGGCCGCCGATCTCGCCGAAACGCTGTCGGGCGCCGGCCCCTTCACCGTCTTCGCGCCCGAGAACGACGCGTTCACGCGGCTTGCCCCCGGCACGCTCGACACGCTGATGAAGCCCGAGAACAAGGCGGTGCTCGCCAAGGTGCTGACCTACCATGTCGTGCCGGGCAAGGTTTCGCTGGCGCAGCTGCAGGAGCAGATGAAGGCCGGCGGCGGCACCGCGACGCTGACCACGGTCGAGGGCAGCCCGCTGACCGTCGCGACCGAGGGCGCAGCGATCGTGCTGACCGACGTCAGCGGCAACAAGAGCTATGTCGCGATCCCCGACGTCAACCAGTCGAACGGTGTCGTGCATATCGTCAACGGCGTGGTGGTGCCCAAGCTCGGCTGATCGGCCGCACCTTCGCGATACCAGGACGCCGTCGGGGCAACCCGGCGGCGTTTTTGCTGGGCTATTCCCAGCCCTTGGCGGCGCTGTCGTCGGCGGCGCGCGGTTCGACCCAGCGGTCGCCCGCATCGGTCGCCTCGCGCTTCCAGAAGGGGGCGTCGGTCTTCAGCCGGTCGATGCAATAGCTGCACGCCGCCAGCGCCTCGGCACGATGCGCGGCGGCGGTGCCGACGAACACGATCCGCTCGCCGGGGTGCATCGTCCCGACGCGGTGGAGGATCGTCACCGCGCCTAGCGACCAGCGCGCTGCTGCGGCTTCGGCCACCGCCTGCAGCGCCGCCTCGGTCATGCCGGGATAATGTTCGAGCGTGAGCGTGGCGACGCCGTCGTCGGCGCGCACCAGCCCGGTGAAGCTGGCAATTCCCCCCATCCCCGCTGCCTCGACCCCCGCCAGCGCGTCGGCCAGGTCGATCGGCGCGGTCTGGACGCCGACGCGGATCATCCGCCGGTGACCGGGGGGAAGATCGCGATCTCGCGCGCGCCGGCTACCGGCGCGTCCATCGCGACGAAGTGTTGATCGACCGCGGCGCGTAGCCGCGTGCGATCGGCAAAGGCGGCGGCGTGGCCCGCGCTCAACGTCGCCAGCCAGTCGATCAATGCGTCGAGCGTGGCGGCTTCGGGGGGCGGATCGAGCATTTCCTCGCCGATGCCGACCGCTTCGCGGACCCAAGCAAAATACAGCAGCCGGACCGCCATCAGCTGTCCATGTGCTTGAGGCCGACGCGCAGATAATCCCAGCCGGTGATCAGCGTGAGCACCGCTGCGCCCCATAGCGAGGCGAGCCCGACCATCTTCACAAAAGGCCATTCGGGCAGCGCGCCGCCGAGGATCAGCGCGCCGAGCGACACCAGCTGCAGCGTCGTCTTCCACTTGGCGAGCTGCGACACCGGCATCGACACGCGCACGCTGCCGAGAAATTCGCGCAGCCCCGACACCATGATCTCGCGCAGCAGGATGATCAGCGCGGCGATCATGTGGACGCCTTCGATATCGTGCGTGCCGACCAGGATCAGGATCACCGCGGCGACCATGATCTTGTCAGCGATCGGATCGAGGAAGATGCCGAGCTTCGACACCGTTCCTTGCGAGCGCGCCAGATAGCCGTCGAGATAATCGGTGAAGCCGACGATGCAGTAGAGCACGAAGGCGATGCCATAGCCCAGCTGCCACCCCGGCCACCACAGCAGGGCGACGAGGATCGGCACCGCGAAGATCCGCGAAAGCGTCAGGATGTTGGGCAAGGTAAGCATGGGCAAGCATGGCTGTACGGGCCCGCCCCGGTTCCCGCAACGCCGAGCGCGCGCAATCGTCATTGTCGCATGCGTTACCAATGGCCTATGGAGCGGCTCCCGAGAGCGACGTGGATTGCGCCTACCCGATGATTCCATCCATCAGCCTGCTCGGCGCGCGACGGTTCCTGCCCTTGTTCGTCACCCAGTTCCTGGGGGCCTTCAACGACAATCTGTTCAAGAACGCGCTGATCTTCTTCGTCACCTATTCGGTGTATAACGATGTCGGAGCCGAAACGACCTTCTCGGCGGTGGCGACGGGCATCTTCATCCTGCCCTTCTTCCTGTTTTCGGCGCTGGCGGGCGAGCTCGCCGACAGCCACGACAAGGCCGCGATCATGCGGACGATCAAATGGGCCGAGATCGGCATCATGATCGTCGGCGCGACGGGCATCTTCCTCGAACTCACCTGGGTGATGCTGCTCGCGCTGTTCGCGATGGGGGTGCATTCGACCTTTTTCGGGCCGATCAAATATGCCGTACTGCCGCAGCATCTCGCCAAGGAAGAGGTGCTGGGCGGCACCGGGCTGGTCGAGGCGGGCACCTATGTCGCGATCCTGGCGGGCACCATCGCCGGCGGGCTGCTGCACCCGCATCACGCCGCGATCGCGGTGATCGGCGTCGCGGTGATCGGCATGCTCGCGGCGCGCGCGATCCCGCCCGCGCCGCCTTCGGTGGCGATCAAGATCGACTGGAACGTGCTGCGATCGTCGATCCGGCTGGTGCGCGCGACGATGCATGTGCGCCGGCTGTTCCTGGCGATTGTCGCGATCAGCGTGTTCTGGAGCATCGCGGCGATGATCGCGGTGCTGTTCCCGCCGCTGGTGAAGAACGTCTATTTCGCCGAGCCGAGCGTCGCCAGCAGCTTCCTGGCGGTATTCTCGATCGGCATCGCGATCGGATCGGTGATCATCAACCGGCTGCTCAAGGGCGAGGTGTCGGCGCGCTATGCCCCCGCATCGGTGCTGGCGATGGGCGGGTTCCTGATCGATTTCTGGTTCACCTCGCGTGGCTGGGCGCCGGTGGTGCCGGGGCTTGCCGACCTGCCGACTTTCCTCCGCGATCCGGGCGCGATCCGCGTGTTCTTCGATCTGGCGGGGATATCGATCACCGGCGGCATGTTCGTGGTGCCGCTCTATGCCTTCCTGACGACGATCGTCGACCAGTCGCAAACCGCACGAACGGTGGCGGCGAACAACATCGTCAATTCGGGCGCGATGGTGATCGGATCGGTCGGCATCCTGGGGGTGACCAACCTGGGTATCGAGCTGGTCAACGCGCTGTGGGTGCTGGTCGCGACCGCGACGGTATCGGCCTATGCCGCGTGGCGGCTCCACCAGGCCTGCGACTGAGGCGCTACACCAGGAACGTATAGAAGCAGATGAAGAAGGCGGTGAAGCTGAGGACGAACAGCTTCATGTCGCTATCGTCGGCGCTCGCCTGCGCGGTGACGACGGGCTTGCGCGACAGGCTGCGACGGAACGGATGCCCCTGCGGGGCCGGGGGTGTTGGGCGCTGCATCATGCGCAGTTAACGTTTCGTTAGGGATTTGGTCCAACCCCAAACGCGCGCCCGGCTGTATCGGATCGGGACGGTGCGGCTGCACCGTCCCTGCCCCGGTCACTGCCACCAATAAGGCAGCCGCTGGCGGTTCCCGGTCTCGACTTCGTTCATCGTCCGGGCATCGAACATCCGGCCGCCGACCATCACGCGGTTGACCTTGTCCGAATTGCGGATGTCGGCGGTGGGATCGGCATCGAGCACCACCAGGTCGGCGAGCTTGCCGACTTCGAGCGAACCGATGTCGCGCGCCATGCCGAGCGACTGCGCGGCGACGATCGTGCCCGCCCCCAGCGCCTCGACCGGGGTCATCCCGCCGCGGACGAACGACCACAGCTCCCAATGCGAGCCGATTCCCGCCTGCTGGCCGTGCGCGCCGATCGACACGAGCTTGCCCGCCTTGGCGATCTTGTTCGCCTCGCGCGCATTGTTGTCGTCGACGAAGTTGCTCTCGGGCGCCTTGGTCACGCGCGCGGTGGCCGCGAGCAACGTGTCGGTGGGGGTGTGGACCAGCAGCGGGTTTTCCCAGACATTGGTCGCCTGGCGCCAATAGGGATCGCCCGCCAGGCCGCCATAGGACACTACCAAGGTCGGCGTGTAGTTGGTGTCCGACTGGCCGAACATCTGGACCACGTCCTTGTAGAAGACGTCGAGCGGGATATTGTGCTCGAGCGTCGAATTGCCGTCGGCGATCAGGTTCATGTCCATGCCGAACAGCGAGCCGCCCTCGGCGACGACCTGGATATTCTCGGCGCGCGCGGCCGCCACCACCATCTGCCGCTGGTCGCGGCGCGGCTGGTTGTAGTTCTTCACCGAACGCGCCCCCTGCGCCTTCAGCCGGCGGACATGCGACAGCGCATCTTCATAGCTGTCGATCTTGGCGTACACATTGGCTGCGCGCGCGCCATAGATGATCTCACCGGTCGAGAAGATGCGCGGACCGGTGAGCAATCCCGCCGCCTGCATTTCCTTGGCGACGAAGATTTCGCTCGCCTGGCTCGACGGGTCGTGGATCGTCGTGGTGCCGAGCGCGAGATTCTGGAGCAGCGACCAGTTTTGCTGCGGTACCACCTCGTCATCGCCCTGCGGGCCGTGCGCATGCGCATCGACCAGGCCGGGAATGATCGTCTTGCCCGCGACGTCGATCGTCTTGGCGCCCGCCGGTACCGGGGTCGAGGCGCGCGGGCCGATTGCGACGATGCGGTCGCCGCGGATCACCACGACGCCGTCATCGACGATTCCGCCATCGGCACCCGCCATCGTCACGATCCGCGCGCCGGTGAGCGCGACCGTGCCACCGGGCTTGTCGGCGGCCTGCTCCATCGCAAGGCTGAGGCCCTGCGATGGCGGCACGAACTTGGGCGCATTTTCCGCGCGAGGGGCATTGGCGAACAGCGTGTTGCGATCGACAGTATAAAGCGTCGGCCCCATCGACCAGTGCAGCCGCTGGCCGTCCTGCGACCAGTTCACATAGCTCGCGCCATTGGCGCTGACGCGGGTGACGGGCAGCACCTTGCCCTCGGTATCGATATCGACCGCCTGGTTGCCGGGCATCAGCGGCAGGACATGCGCTTCATAATTCTGGATGAAGGCGGCATATTGCCCGTCGGGCGCGACCGAATAGCTGACCGCCAGTTCACCCGCGAAATGCTTGCGCTTGGCGCCGCCATTGAGGTCGGTGCTGACGAGCAACTGCTTCTGCTCCTCCTCGCCAACCATGAACAGCCGATCGGAGGCGGCGGCGAATTGCGGCTGCGCCATCCCCTTGGCGATCAGCACCGGCGCACCGCCGGTCGCGGCGACGCGATAGACGCCGGGATCGTCGCCATAGCGGCGCGAGGTGACGCCGCCCGAGCGCTTGGCTTCGAACGCGATCGTCTTGCCGTCGGGCGAGAAGACCGGGCGGGCATAATGGCCGGGGCGCGTGGTCACCACCTTGGGCGACCCACCGCTGGCGGCGACGGTAACGATCCGGCCGAGAGCGGTATCGGTCCAGTCGACGAAGGCGATCGTGCGGCCGTCGCGCGACCAGGTCGGGAACAGCTCGCGCCCCTCGCCGCCGCGCGTCAGCCGGCGCGCCGTGCCGCCTGCTGCGGGCTTGACGTAGAGCTTGCCCAGGCTTTCGAACACCACTTGCCGCCCGTCGGGCGAGACGGTGGCGAAGCGTGGCATCGCGGTGGTGAAGCGATCGGGTGCGACCTCGACGGTCGGATGCGGGGCATTGGCGACGCCGCGGGTGTCGCTGATGCGGAAGGGGATGTCGGTCGCCGCACCGCTTTCGACATTCACCCGGCGCAGCTTGCCGCCAGCCCAGACGACGATCTCGCGGTCGCCGGGCATCCACGCCATGTTGGGATACAGGCCGGTGACCGCCCAGGTTTCCTGCACGTCCTGATCAAGCGCGTCATAGATCTTGCGCTCCTCGCCCGATTCGAGATCGCGGACGTAGAGCTTGGACTTGGTCGCCTCGCGGCGGACGAAGGCGATCCGCGTGCCGTCGCGCGACGGCGTCGGCCGCACCGATCCGCCATTGCCCGAGACCGCAGTGGTCGTTTCGCCGGTTTCGAGGTCGTAGCGTTCGATATTGAACAAATTGGTGTTCGAATCCTGCGCATATTCGAAGATCGGGCCCGGGGTGACGTTGCGGGTGAAGTATATCCCCTTGCCGTCGGGGGCGAAGATCGGCTCGCCCAGTTCCTTCTGGTGGCGCTCGTCGGGGCGCTTGACCAGCTTCACCCCGGTGCCGCCCGAGACGTGATAGAGCCACACCTCGCCGGTGCCGAGCGAACGGCCGGTGGTAAAATGCTTCTTGGCGGCGATGAAGCGGCCATCGGGCGACCAGCTCGGCTGGTTGAGCAGGCGGAATTCTTCCTTGGTCACCTGGCGCTTGTCGCTGCCGTCCCGGTTCATCACCCAGATATTGTCGCCGCCGCCGCGATCCGAGGTGAAGGCGATGCGGTTGCCGTCGGGCGAGAAGCGCGGTTGCACCTCCCATGCCAGCCCCTCGGCGATGCGCGTCGGCGCGCCGCCGCCGATCGGCATGGTGTAAAGATCGCCGAGCAGCGCGAAGGCGATCGTGCCGCCATCGGGGCTGATGTCGAGGTCCATCCAGCTACCCTCGTCGGTCGCGATCGGCACCTGGCGGATGGTCGCGCCGGTGGGGGCGTTGACGTCCCATTTGGGCTTTGCCGCGGGGGTCGCAGCGGGGACCGGCGTCGTCGGCGCGGTCGATGCGGGCTGCGGCTGCGGGAGCTGGTCGGCGGCGGGATTGGGGTCGCGCGCCTGATCCTCGGGGGCTTCGGTCGCCTCGACCGGCGGCTGGGTCTGGGCTGGTGGGGTTTGGGCGGGCGGGGTCTGGGCAGCGGCGGCGGCCCCCAGCGAAATGGCGAGGGCGAGGATGGACGCAGCGCTACGCAGCATAGACGAAAACTCCCTGGGATCGGCTTGGTATGCCGCGACCCTAGAGCGCCTGCCCAACCCGCACAACGGCGGCGTCAGATGTTGCCCTGCTCCTCGACCGGCACGTCATCGTTCGGGCCGTAATAGAGCTTTGCGCACTCCGCGGCGAGCACCCCGCCCTCGATCGACAGATCGTCGCGCCAGGCGTCGCGGATGAAATCGACCGTATCGATCTGGCGATCCTCGAAATACATCGGATGGACGTCGTCGCGCCCGGCGCCGAACACGATCCGCCCGACCTTCGACCAGATCGACGCCATCGTGCACATGCCGCACGGCTGGAGCGTCGAATAGAGCGTCGCGCCGCGCAGCTCCATGTCACCGATCGCCGCGCCCGCCGCGCGCATCGCGACGATTTCGGCATGCGCGGTGGCGTCGCAGGTCTCGGCGGTTTCGTTGCAGCGCGCCGCCAGCACCGTGCCGTCGCGGACGATGATCGCGGCGATCGGGGTGTCCGAAGGGTCGCTGCCCTTGGTGAGGGCGAGCGCGATCGCTTCGCGCATCCAGCGTTCGTCTTCGGTGTCGGGCATATGCAATCCTTTGGGTTCGCGCGCCAACGAGCTTGTCGCGCTAAAGCTCCGAGGCGATCGCGCAGAAGCGATCGATGTCGCGTTCGTCGTGATAGAGGCCGAGGCCGATCCGCAGCACGTCGCCGCGCACGTCGGTGATGACGTCGCGCGCGAGCAATGCCGCCTGCCAATCGGCGGCGCGCGGGCTGCGCAAGGCGATGAAGCGCGCCTGCGCGCCCTTGCCCGGAGGGTTGACCAGTTCGGCATCGCCGAGCGGCGAACGGCCCAGGCTGTCGATCAACCGATCGCGCAGCGCCGCGACGTGGGCGCTGACGACGCCGGTCGAGATGCCTTCGCGCGCCAGCATGTCGCGCACCGCGACGAAGCGGTAGAGGCCCGACGGATCGAAGGTCGCGCCGAGAAACCGGCGCGCATCGGGGGCGTAGCCGACCTGTTCGGGCGGCAGCGCGAGGTCGTCGAACGCGCCGTACCAGCCGGTCGCGACGGGGCGCGGCGCAAAGCCGGCGGGCGCGTGGAGGAAGCCGACCCCCTCCCCCGCCATCGCGTATTTATAGCCGCCGCTGGTGTAGAAGGCGCGATCGGCGATTGCCGACAAGTCGGTGTCGACCGCCATGAAGCCGTGATAGCCGTCGATCAGCAGCCACGGTCCTTCGGGCCGCGCGACCTGCGCCAGCGCGTCGAACCCGCCGACGACGCGCCCGGTGCCGAACATCACGTGGCTGACGACGATCAAGTCGTGCTCGCCGCTCGCCGCGCGATCGAGCAGCCGCGCTTCGAACCCGTCGGCGACGGGGACGCGCTCGACGACGGCTTCGCCGGCCTCGACCCAGCGCAGCGCCTGACGGGTGAAGCTGTGGAACTCGCCGTCGGTGGTGAGGATGCGGATCGGGCGGCGCTCGATCGCCGAGGCGATACGCAGCAGGAAATCATGGGTGTTGCTCGAAAAGCAGACCGTCGAGGGATCGGGCAGGTTCAGCTCGTGCGCGACATGCGCCTGCGCTGCGGGCCAGATTTCCTCCATCACGCGCCGCCATTTGCGATCGGCGAGCCGCGCGGCATCGTCCCACGCCGCCTGCTGGCCAAGCCAACTCGCGTCGGGCCACAGATGATGGCTGTGCGCCGCCATATGCAGCCGATCGGGTGCGGCGGCGGTGGCGCGCTGGAACAGGTGCTTGTAGCTCGTCACAAAGCGGTCCTTAGCGACCAGAGTTCGGGGAAAGCGCGCTTGGGCAAGGTAGCCTCGAGATAGGAAACGCCGGTGCCGCCGGTGCCCTGTTTGTGGCCGATGATCCGCGAGACCGTCATGACATGCTTGTGCCGCCAGACCGCGAAGGCTTCGTCGAGATCGACCAGCTTTTCAGCGAGCTGATAGAGCGGCCACCATTTGGCTTCTTCGCGATACACTTCGCGCCAGGCATCCTCGACGCGGCCGTCGGGGGCATAGGGCGCTGGCCAGTCGCGCGCGAGCGCTTCGGCGGGGATCGGCAGGCCGGCGCGGTGCGCGGCGGCGTTGGCTTCGTCCCACAGGCTGGGGCGCTCGGCGGCGGCGCGGGTGGCGGGGCCGTGGCGCGGGCCGTCGCGAAAGCCGAGCATCACCTCGACCGTGCGGAACTGGTCCGACTGGAAGCCCGACGAGGTGCCGAGCACGCGGCGGAAGCGCAGATAATCGGTCGCGGTCATCGTCTGGAGCACGTCCCACGACAGCGTCATCACCGCCTGGATCCGGCTGACACGCGCCAGCGTCTTGTAGCTTTCGACCAATCGATCGGCGCGGATCAGCTCGATCGCCAGACCCAGCTCATGGATCGTCTGGCGCATCCACAATTCCTTGGTCTGGTGCATCACGATGAACAAGGGTTCGTCGTGATGATCGGAGATCGGCTGCTGCGCGCTCAGCAACTGGTCGAGCGCGAGATAGCTGTCATAGGTTATCGTGGACATGGCGGCAGGCTTACCGCGTCGGCGACCGGCTAGAAAGCCTGGCGGATCATGCGGGGTCGACGAACGCGGGAGCCTCGGGCGGGACGGCGGCGTTGCGCCAGCGTTCGACGGTCACGGTTTCGATGCTGCCATCGTCGCGCGGTCGCCGCTGGATCAGCGCGGCGCCCGATTGCGCGGTGCTGCCGATCGTCGCGCGGGTACGCACCCAGAAGGTGTTCGAGGCAAAGCGCGTGCCCGGCGGCGCGGTGACGTTCTGGTCGCTCAAATCCTGCTGGGTCAGGAAGCCCTGCCGGTCGCGCACCGCGATCAGCCGATCGACCACCGCGGGATCGTTGAACAGCAGCAGCAGCATCTCGCGATCGGCGGCGTTGAGGTTGATCTGGGTGATGCCGGGCAACGCGGTGACGAGGCGTTGCAGCCGGTCGGCGACCGCGCGCTCGACCCCGGCGAGGCGGATCGGGCGGAGATCGGTGATCGGCCCCTGCCCGCGGACATAGGCGATCGCCAGCAGCATCTGTTCCTCGTCGAGCCCGACCTGCCGCGCGATCGTGTTGAACATGATGACCGGAGCGGCCTCGCCCGAGCGCAGGCTGTTGATGTTGAAGCGCCCCTCGGCATCGGCGATCACCAGGTCGAAGGTACCGCCCTCGATCGCGATCCCGCTTTCGGCGAGCGCGCCCCAGGGTTCGGCGGCGTGATCGACCTGCGGCGCCTCGATCGCATCGCGGCGCAGCGCCACGAGCGCCGAGACTTCGCCGCCGCGCACGATCGCGAGCGCGCGCGACGCCTCGCGCATCCGCAGCGCGCCGTCGAGCGCGAGCTCCTCACGGTTGACCATCAGCAGCACGAGGCCGGTGGCGATCGCGACGAACAGCAGGACGTTGATGAGGATCATGCCCTCTTCGCCGGGCGGCGGGGGGCGGCGGGTCATGGTGCCTGCTCGGGGCGCGCGGGGAGCGCGACGACGCGGCGGAGCGTGCCGCGGCCTTCGATGCCAAGCTCCATCTCGACCGCGCGCGGCCAGGCCTCGCCGGTTTCCTCGGACAGCGGCCAGGTTTCGCGCCAGCCGCCGTCCTCGAAGCGGAAGCGCGCGGCGGTGACCCCCGACAGCAACCGCTGCGGCGCGCCGCCGATCGAACGCAGCAGCGTGCCGCCGGCAAGGGTGTAGCGCACCTCGACCGGCGGGCCGCCAAATCCGGGGGCGACGCGGGTGAAGATCAGGTCGCGCCCGCTCGAGACGACGCGGCCGCGCGCGATCTGTTCGAGGTCGCTCGAGACGACGAACATCGCGCGGCTGACGTTCGCGAGCGAATCGAGCCGGGTGGCGGTGCGGGCCTGGACGCCGAGCACGCTGTCGACCAGCGCGAGCCCGGCGACCGCGATGAGCGCGAACAGGCCGAGCGAGATCATCAGTTCGAGGAGGGTGAAGCCTGCTTCTTCCTCGTTACAGTCCCTCACCCTTCCCACCCGGCTGCGCCGGGCGGGCCCCTTCCCTCTCCCGCAGGCGGGAGAGGGAAAAAGAGCCCATGTCTTCACGCGCCGCGGCTCATCGCCACCTTCTGGTAGCCGTCGGGCCCAGCCACGACGATCGCCATGTCGCGCGCGACGCTGCCGTCCTCGCGGAAGCGTAGCGGGCCAGTCGCTGCCTCGTACGCGGGTTCACCGAGCAGCCCGGTGCGGTCGAGCGTGCTCTTTTCGCGTAGCTGGCGGCAGATCGCGGCGGCGTCATAGGCGAGCGCGGCGATCGCGCCGGGGGCGCCGCCCATCCGGCCTTCATAGGCGCCGGCAAAGGCGCCGAATGCCACCGGATCGGGGCTGGCGAGCCAGGCGCCGTCGAGCAGTTCGAGCGACGCCGGGCGGTGGTCGAGCGCCTGGACGGTGCCGAGCAGCTGGATGCCGCTGCCCTTCAGGTTGCGCGCGGCGGCCATCATCGTCTCGCCGCCGCCGGGGATCATCACCGCGTCGGGCGCGTCACCGGCATTGGGCACGACGCCGCCGGGCAGCACCTCGATCCGCTGGACCGCCATGTTGAGCTCGCCCTGCAGCGCGTCGGCGGCGGTGGCGGCGGCGGTGGCCCAGGGGTTGCCGTCGCCGATCACCGCCACGCGGCGGATGCCGCGGGTGCGGGCGTAGCGCAGCACCGCGCCGGTCACCTGCGTTGCGGTGATTCCCATCACGAACGCGCCGGTCGAGCGCACGGCGGGGTCGTTCGAGAAGCAGATCACCGGCGCGCGGCCCGCCACCGCCTGCACCACCCACCCTGCCTCGGCGGCGAGCAATGGCCCGAGCACCATCGCGCACTTGGCCTTCATCGCCGCCAGCGCCGCGGCCTGCGCGCCCGCGGGGGTGCCGCCGGTATCGAACACCTGGAGCAGCCTGGGCGTGTTTTCGGCGAGCATGGCGGCGCGCTGCATGCTAAGCCCCAGCGCCGAATGGGCGCCGGTCAGCGGCACCAGCAGGGCGATCGGCCGCTTGTCGGCCTTCTTCGCCGCCAGCAAGGGGGATGCGGCCCATGTCGCCGACGATACGACGAGGGTGGATCGCAGAAAACGAAGCGCTGCCCGCCGGTTCATCGCCGCTACTCCAGGATACAAGAATTCAGGCACGGCGGCGTATTACGCTGTTCGCCGGCATCGGCATAGCCGCTTACGTCGCGGCGATGGTGGCGACGATGCCCGCGAGCGTGTTTCTGAAGAACAAGCCGTGGCGCACCGGCGTCGCGGGCACGGTGTGGAACGGCGAAGTCGGGGTCGCCGGGGGCAGCGTGGTGGCGTGGGAATGGGCGCCGCTGCGCTCGCTGACCAGCCTGGGCTTCGCGGTCGACTGGACCGCCAAGGGGCCGGACACCGATCTTGGCGGGCAGGCGCTGCTGCGCGGCGGCGGGGTGCGGCTCGACAATGTCAGCGGGTCGGCCGATGCGTCGCTGCTGGCGGCGGTGTTCCCCAAGCTACCCTTTGCCTGCCAATTGACGATGCAGCTCGAGCTGCCGCGGCTCCGACTGGGTGGTGACGGCCAGCTGGTCGAGGGCAATGCGACGATCGATCCGGGCAGCTGCTCGGCGCGCGCCAAGGGTGCGGCGGTGCCGGGGATCGCGAGCGCGACGCCGGCGATGATCCTGACCGCCGAACATATCGGCACCGAGAGCCGCATCCGGCTGGCACCGATCGGCCAGCGGCGGCGGACGCTGATCGACGCGACGCTGAACGAGGATGGCGGGTATAAGGTGCAATTGACACAGGACGGCGCGGCGATGCTGCCGTTTACCGGGTTGCCCGCGGGGGTCGGGATCGAGAGCGAATTGTAGCGCCTTGCCGTTCGTGCTGCGCTTGTCGAGCCGAAGGCGGGCGTAGCCCTTCCACCGTCCTTCTTGTCGGCGGTGGAGAAGAAGTGCGGTCCTTCGACAAGCTCAGGACGAACGGCCTTTAGGGCGCGCGGCTAAATCGCGACCAGATTGTTGAGGTTGATGATCGGCAGCAGGATCGCCAGCACCATCATCAGCACCAGCCCGCCCATCAGCAGCAGCACCAAAGGTTCGACCAAGGCGACCAGCGTGGCGACCAGCCCGTCCAACTCGCGTTCGAGCTCGCCCGACGCGCGGGCGAGCGCGGGGGCCAAGCGGCCGCTGGCTTCGCCGCTGGCGACGATCGCGACGAGCATCGTCGGGAAGACCCCCGATTCGGCCATCGCGGCGCGCAGGCTCACGCCTTCGCGGACACGCGCGGCGATGCCGAGCGCCTTGGTGCGGACGTGGAGGTTGGGGGTGACCGCGGCGGCGGCCTGGAGCGCCTCGACCAGCGGCACCGCGCTGCCGACCAGGGTGGCGAGGCTGCCTGCGAAGCGCGCGGCGTTGAACTGGCGGCTGAAGCGCGCGAACGGCTTGGTCTCGCTGAAGAAGCGATGCAGCCGCAGCCGGTTGGCAGGGACGCGCGACCAGCGGCCGAACAGCAGGAAGGCGATCGCCGCGGCGAGCAGCATGTACAGCCCGTAATGCTGCAACCCCGCACTGACCGCGATCAGCGCGCGGGTCAGGAACGGCAGCTCGGCCCCGCGTGACACGAAGACGCGAACGATGTCGGGGACGACATAGACCATCAGCAGCGCCATCATCCCGAAGCTGACCGTCGCGAGCAGCGCGGGATAGAGCAGCGCCAACTGCATCTTCTGGCCATTGGCCTGCCGCGCTTCGACGAATTCGGCGAGGTGATCGAGGACGCTGGGGAGCTTGCCCGATTGTTCGCCCGCCGCGACCGAGGCGCGGTAGAATTCGGGGAAGGCCTGCGGCTGTTGCCCAAGCGCGGCGGCGAAGCTGCGTCCGTCGAGGATCGCACCGCGCACGTCGGTGAGCAGCGCCGAAACCGCGGGGACTTCGGACTGCGCGGCGACGAGGCGGACCGATTCCTCGATCGGGATGTCCGAGCCGACCAAGGTCGAGATCTGGCGCGTGACGGTCGACAATTGCCGCGCGCTCATCCCCTTGCGGCGAAGCGACGGCAGCCGGAATGAACCGACCGACGGCCCGCGATCATTGGCGGGCTCGACCGAAAGCGGCAGCAGCGCCTGTTCACGCAGCGCCGCGCGCGCGGCGGCGGGCGACGATGCCTCGATCATCCCCTTGCGCGATGCGCCGCTGCGATCGGCGGCGCGATAGGCATAAGCGGTCATCGCGCTGCCCCGATCGCGCTGCGCTCGGGGCGGACGTCATCGCGTGCGGTAGGGTCGGTGCCGGCCATGCGCGCCATTAAGCACAGCCGGCGTTCGCAGGACAGGTTTGTCGGTAAGGTTCGATCGATCAGCCGGGCAGGTTGACGCGAATTCGGCGAAAGCGCGCCTCGATGAAGCTGTACACCCCGAACAGCGCGAGCCCGATGCCGGTCGCCGCCAACAGCCATTTGCCGCCGGGCTGCGATTCGAGCGCGGTCAGCGCGTCGGCCATGCCACCGGCTTCGCTGGCGCGCGACTGCCACGCGGCTACGCTGAAGAAGCCCGCGATGATCAGGAACACCAAGCCGCGCGCGCCGTAGCCGATGCGACCCATCGTGCAGACATAGCCGGGTGCCGGCGCATCGCCGCGCAATTCGGTGATGAAATCGCCCTTATAGGCCTTCTTGAACTGCTGGAACGCCGCGACCAGCAGGCCGATCGCGACCGCGGCGACCAGGAAGCGGCCGAGCGGCTGGGTCAGCAACCACGCGGTCCAGTCGCGCGCGCTTTCGTCGCCGGGCGACTGGCCGCCCGAAGCGCCGAGGTCGAGCGCGAGCTTGGCGGCGGTCCAGGCGAGGATGACATGCGCGATGCCGCTGATCGCGTGCGCAGCGCGCTTGAGGTTGCCCTTGCCGTCATGCGCGATCCGCTCGGGATCGGCGACGGCTTCGGTCAGCCGCCAGACGGCATAGCCGAGCAACCCCGCCGCGACGATCGCGAGCAGCACCTGGCCGAAGGGCTGGCGGGCGAGCGAGGCGATTGCGCCCTGATTGTCGGCGGTTTGGCCGCCCCCCATCGCCGCGGTGATCGCGAACCAGCCGATCAGCAGATAGACCAGCCCGCGCGCGGCGAAGCCCAACCGGGCGAGCATGGTGGCATTGGCGTCGGACAGCATCGCGATTTTCCCCTTTTTCGTTGCGGGGGCATAACAGGTGGCACCGCGCTGGGTTCCTGCCCGCGATCAGAACACCGCGTGATCGCCGCGTTCGGCCTGCGCCTGCCCGGCCAGGAGTTGTGCGTGATAGTCGGCGAGCGTCTGGGTGCCGGTCGAGGGGGTGGCGTCGGCGTCGTAACGGCCGGTTTGGGGATCGAGCACGAGCATCGATTCGGTCGCATAATAGCGCCCTATCCGCGCGAGTTCGGCCTTGGCCGCGAGCGGCGGGGCGATGCGGCCGAGCGCCGACAGCGTAGCGATGATCGTGTCGAGCAGCTTTACCGGCACCTGGCGAAAGCGCGGCGGGCGGCCGAGCAGGGCGAACAGCGCCTCGCCCTGCTGGCGCGGGGTTTGCGCGGGACCGGGGCCGCCGATCGGCAGGATGCGGTTCCAGCGGCGGGGGTCGTCGAGGCAATCGACCAGATAGGCGGCGAGATCGTCGTCGCTGATCGGCTTGCACGCGGTGAGGCTGCCATCGCCGAAGAGCAGATAGGGTTTGCCGCTGCGGACCCGCTCGACCTGGCCCGAGAGCGATTTGAAGAAGGCGGTGGGGCGGACGATCGAATAGCGGAGCCCCGAGGCGATGAGCTCGGCTTCGAAGGCGAGCTTGGCGTGCTGGAAGGCGAGCAGCGGCTTCTGGACGCAGATCGCCGAGAGCTGGATGAAATGGGGGATGCCGGCGGCTTTGGCGGCGGCGAGGGCGTTGCTGTGCGCGGCGTGGTCGATCGCCCAGGCGTCGGCGGGGGTGCCGGTGCGCGAGGCCAGGCACGAGATGATGGCGTCGAAGCGATCGCCTGCGATGGCGGTGGGGAGCGCGGCGGGGTCGGTGATGGTGCCGTGGCGGAGGGTTGGGTTTGGGTTGGGTCCGGGATGCCCCTCCCCCGTTCGCACTGAGCTTGTCGAAGTGCCGTTCTTTTCTTCGGGTATGGGGGAAGCGTGGGGGTCCACGTCTAGCGTTGCGCCGGGACGGACGAAGCAGATGGTTTCGTATCCCCGCGCCACCAGCGCGCGGACGGTGGCTCGGCCGATGGTGCCGGTCGCGCCGAGGACCAGGATGCGCCGGGGTGGCTGGTTGGGGTGGGCTATTTCATCCTCCTCACTACCCGTTCGTTTCGAGCGTAGTCGAGAAAACGGGCCGGGCGCTGCGTGGCGGTTTCTCGACTACGCTCGAAACGAACGGAGATATCTACCCCCCCGTTCGTCCCGAGTAGGGGCTGAGCTTGGCGAAGACCCGTATCGAAGGACGTTGCCCCAAGCGGACGGGTGCTTCGATACGCCGCTTCGACAAGCTCAGCGGCTACTCAGCACGAACGGGGAGCGCGCAGGGCTCACGCCTCATCCCTCACCACCCGCGCGACCTCTTCGACCGTCGTTACCCCTGCCCGCACTTTCGCCACGCCATCGTCGAGCAGCGACGGATTGTCGCCGCCTCTGGCCGCGCGTTCGAGTTCGGCTTCGGACGCGCCGTCGTGGATCATTGCCTGAAAGCGATCGTCGACCGCGACGACTTCGTACAGCCCTGCACGCCCGCGATAGCCGTCGCCATTGCATTCGTCGCAGCCGACCGGACGCCACACCGGATCACCGACCGCCAGCACATTGCCCAGCAGCAGCGCGTCGCCGGGGGTCGCGACATCCTCGCGGCGGCAGTGCGGGCAGAGCCGGCGGACCAGCCGCTGCGCGCACAGGCCGACCACCATCGGCGCGAGCAGATAGCGCTCGACCCCCATGTCGATCAGCCGGGTCACCGATCCGACCGCCGAATTGGTGTGGAGCGTCGAGAGCACGAAATGGCCGGTCATCGCCGACCGCACCGCGGTCTGCGCGGTTTCCTGGTCGCGGATCTCGCCGACCATGATGACGTCGGGGTCCTGGCGCAGGATCGCGCGAAGCCCGCGCGCGAAGGTCATGTCGGTGCGCGGGTTCACCTGCGTCTGCGCGATTCCGGCGAGCTCATATTCGATCGGGTCCTCGACCGTCATCACGTTGCGCTTGCGATCGTTGAGCCGGGTGAGCGCGGTGTAGAGCGTCGTCGTCTTGCCCGAGCCGGTGGGCCCGGTGACCAGCAGGATGCCGTGCGGGCGTTCGAGCAGGCGGGTGAAGACGCTGCGGTCGCGATCGCTCATGCCGAGCTTGCCGAGATCGAGCGTCATGCCGCCGCGTTCGAGCAGGCGCATCACGACGCGCTCGCCATGCTGGGTGGGTATCGTCGAGACACGCGCATCGACATCGTGGCCGCCGATCCGAAGCGTGACTCGGCCATCCTGCGGGGTGCGCTTTTCGGCGATGTCGAGCTTGGCCATCACCTTGATCCGGCTGACCAGCAGCGGCGCGAGCGCGCGTTGCGGCTCGACGATGTCGCGCAGCACGCCGTCGATGCGGAAGCGGACGACAAGGCGCTTTTCCTGCGTTTCGACATGGACGTCCGAGGCGCCTTCCTTGATCGCTTCGAGCAGCAGCGCGTTGATCAGGCGGATGACGGGCGAATCGTCGCGGGTGTCGAGCAGGTCGTCGACCGCCGCCGCCGAATCAGCGAGCGCCGCAAGGTCGGTTTCGGTGATCTCGAAATCGGCGGCGTTGGTGCTGCGGTCGCCATAGCCCGCGCTCAGCGCGGCGTCGAAGGCGTCGTCGGGGACCATGACCATCGCCGCGCCGGGGGCGATCCGCTGGACCTCGATCAGCGCGTCGAGCGTCACATCGCCGCGATGGACGCATTCGGTGCCGCCCTGCCCTGCGCGCAGCAGCACGCCGTGCTTGCGGGCAAAGCCATAGGGCAATCGCGCAAGCGGCGGCGGGGCGACGGTTTCCTCGATGATCAGCGTGTCGGTCATTGCGCGAACTCGATCGTGGCGGCGACATGGCCCGGCGTCGGGCGGCGGACGATGTCGGTGCGAACGACGCCGAGCGCCGAGGAACGGCTGACCTCGGCGATCCAGCCGACAACATTGTCATAGCTCGCGTCGGTGACCGCGGCGCGGACGCCGCCTTCGATGGGGGTTACGGTCGGAGCGAGGCCGAAGCCCTGCGCGGCGCCGGTGACGATCGCCTCGGGCGGGCCTTCGCGGCGAGTGGCATTGGGGGTGAGCGTGCCCGCCGCGCGGATGCGGGCGTTGAGCGTTTCATAGGTGCGGATGTCGGCCTGCGCCTCAGCCCGCGCGTCCTGGATCGGCTTGATGACGCCGTAGACCAGCACCACCGCGGCGAGCAGCGTGCCGAGTATCGAAACGAGGAGGCGCTCGCGCTGGGTAAGCCCGCTCCACCAGGTGTCGAGGCGGAGCAATGCGCTTTCGATCCGGCTGCGTTCGATGATTCGGATCGTTCTCATGCGCCGGTCGCCGTCAATCGGAGGGTGCCGCCGGGACCTTGCACGACGCGGCCGGTGATCCGCGCGTCGGCGAGCGCCGCGGTGATTCGCGCGGCGGTGCCGGGCTGGAGCGAATCGAGATCGAGGATCAGCGTCGATCCCTCGAAGCGCATCGAGCGGACGGTGATCGCGCTCGCGACCGGGGCGAGCGCGCCCGATACGCGGGTAACGAGCGGCAGGAAGGCGCTGGCGCGGCCGGGTTCGGGGAGCATGTCGGCGACCGAGCCCGCGAGGTCGGCGGCGTTGGTGGGGGTGCCCGGCGCGGCGGTGGCGACGAGCAGCCGCGTCTCGTCCTGGCGGCGATCGGCGATCGCGCGCAGCATGAGCGTGTCGGCGACCGCGATCGAGGCATGCGCGACGATGCCGAGCCCGATCACCCAGGCCAGGCGGCGGCGATAGGTGGGCACCGCGACCCGGCGGCGGGCATAGATGCCGGTGCGAAGATCGAGCGCGGGGTTGGCGAGCCGGCGGGTGAGCGGCGCCTCTCCCATCTCGGCGGGAAGCGCGCCCATGTCTTCGGGCAGCGGCGCGCCGTAGGCGCGGATCGCAGGACGGCCCGCGGCGTCCCAGGCGGTGCGCAGCACCGGGGCGGGCAGCGCGAAGCCGGTGCCGTCGCCTGCGCGCACCACCGCGCGGGTGTCGCCCAACTGCACCGCCCATTCGCCCGGATCGGGCTGCGGCAGCGCGAGCGCGTCGGGGACGATCGCGGCGGCGCCGAGCCCGGCTTCGTCGGCAATTGCCGCCCACACTTCCATCCGTTCGTGGCGGACGACGCCGACCAGATAGCGTTTGGGCGCAATTTCGGCACCGAGCACCAGATGCACCGCATCGAGCGAATCGGCGATCATCTCCTCGACCGCAAAGGGCAACGCCTCGATCCGCTTGGCGCGGGAGGGCAGCGGCAGATCGACCGCCAGCAGCCGCACATCCTCGGTCGGCACGAGCAAGGTTGCCGGGCCATCGCCATCGGCTATGGTGACGCTGCCGCCGTCGAGCGTCCAGACGCCCGCTGCGGGGCGCGGGTCTGCGGGGGTTCGCTGGTGGCTCATGCCGGGGGCGCCATCGATTGTAACATTGCTTTCATGGACCGGTCGCATGGGGCGTGGATGCGCATCTTATTGAAACAGTTTCATGACAGCCGGCGTGCCCGCGGACAATCCCGCGCGCGCACCATCGCTCAAAACCCCAACGTCGCCGAAAGCGAGGCCGGGCTGACGCTGGTCGAGATGATCGTCGTGCTGGCGATCATCGCGCTGGTCGCGGCGCTGATCGTGCCCAACGTGATCGGCCGGCCCGACGAAGCGCGGGTGACGGTGGCGAACACTGACATCCGCACGATCTCCGCCGCGCTGAAGATGTACCGGCTCGACAATGGCTCGTACCCGACGACGGCGCAGGGGCTGAAGGCATTGGCCGAAAAGCCGACGACGCCGCCGATCCCGTCGAGCTGGTCGTCGGAGGGGTATCTGGGGCAGGTGCCCGAGGATCCCTGGGGCAATCCGTACAGCTATGCCTCGCCCGCGCCCGGCGGCTTCGCGCTGAAGTCGCTCGGCAAGGACGGCCAGCCCGGCGGCGAGGGTCTCGACGCGGACCTGACGGGCGGGAAATAAGCAATGCCCGCGCGCCGTGCCGGCGAAGTGGGCATGACTCTCATCGAGATGCTGATCGTGCTGGCGATCATCGCGGTGGCGGCGGGATCGGTGACGCTGGGAATCGGCGCGGCGACTCGCTCGCCCTCGGCCGAGAGCGAGGCGCGGCGATTGGCGCAGCGGCTGCAGGCGGCGGCTGACGATGCGATGCTGGGCGATACGATGGTGGCGTTCACCGCACGCAAGACTGGCTATGGCTTTGCGCGCTTCGGCGCGGGGGGCGAAATGCAGGCGTTCGAGGGCGATGCGCTGGGCTTCCACGAACTGCCGGGAGGGATGACGATGACCTTGTCGCTGCGCCCGCCGGTGGTGCTGGGCCCCGACGGCGCGGGCAAGCCGATGACCGCGACGGTGGAAGCGGGATCGCAGCGCTGGGTGGTGCTGTATGACGGGCTGACCGCTAATGTGATGCCGGCGGCGTGAGGGGGGTGTCGGGCCATTTGCCTGCCGTACGGGCGGCGAAGAAGGACGGTCCTTCGACAAGCTCGGGACGAACGGGGTTGGGTTCAACCCTTTCCCTTCCGTTCGCGCTGAGCTTGTTGAAGCGTCGGCCCGGACCCGCCGCCGGCGCGACTGCTGACATTGCGGGCCGACCCTTCGACAAGCTCGGGGCGAACGGTTCCGAAGGCTTCTCATTAATCGAGGCGATGGTGGCGCTGGCCATCCTCGCGATCGCCACCGTCGGGCTGATCCGCACCACCGAGACGCACATCGATTCGACGCGCGGGATGGAGCAGCGTGCCATCGCGATGTGGGTGGCGGAGAACCGGTTGGCCGAGCTCGAGATCGGGCTAGCACCGCCCGACCAGGTCGAGATGCTGGGCCAGCCCTGGCGCGTCGCGGTGCGGCGGACCGGCACCGACGATCCCGAGATCGAGCGCGTGCGGATCGAGGTGTTCGCAGGCGCCGCGAGCGCACCCAATGGATCGCCGCTTGCATCGCTCGACGGTTTCCTCGACGCAGGCGCAGCATGAACCGGCTGATCATCCTCACCCCGCGCCAGTCGAAGCTGGCGATCGATCTGTTCACCGCCGGCATGCTCGCGTCGGTCGCTTGGGCGCTCGCCGGCCTTACCTGGCGGATCGCGGGCCATGCCGGGCAAGGCGCGATCACCGTGCCGTCGGGGACGCGGCCGGTGAGCGTCGCGCCCGATATCGCGCCCGCGCTCGCGCTCGCGCCGTTCGGCAAGGCGGCGCAGGTCGCCGCGGCGCAGGCGACGGGGTTGCAGATCGCGCTCAAGGGCGTGGTGTTCGCCGTGCCCGCCAGCTTCTCGGTCGCCTATATCTCGAACGCGGGCGAGGCGGCGAAACCGTTCCGCATCGGCGACGGCATTGGCGGTGCGACGATCGAGGGAATCCAGCGCGACCGCGTATTGCTGAACAATGCCGGGCGGACCGAATTCCTGGCATTCCCCGATCCCGCCGCCGGGCCGGTGCCTCCCCCGGGCACGCCGCCAGCAGCCGGCACCGGGCCGGCCGCCGCGCCCGCCGCCCCTGCTTCCGCCCCCCAAGCCGCCGCGTCGCTGCTGCAGCGCTTCGACGCGACGCCGACCGAGGGCGGCTATGCGGTCGGCCAGAATGCACCGCCGGGAATGCAGCCGGGCGATGTCGTCCAGTCGGTCAATGGCCAGGCATTGGGCCGCGGTCCTGCCGACCAGGCCGCGTTCGCCGCCGCCGCGCGCAGCGGATCGGCGCAGATACAAGTCGTGCGCGACGGCAAGCCCGTGACGCTCACCGTCCCCTTACGCTAGAGAAACGATCCGTGGCCAAACGCACCCTATTGCTCCTCGCGCTCGCCGCGACCGCGCTCCAGCCGCTCGCCGCGCAAGAGGGGCCGCCGGGCGACATCGTCGTCAACATGCGCGGGGTCGAGATCGCCGATGTCGCCGACCAGATTTCGCGGCTGACCGGGCGCACGCTGATCCTCGATCCGGCGGTGCGGGGCACGGTGACGGTGACCTCGGCACAGCCGCTGTCGGCGGCGGGTGTGTGGGAACTGTTCCAGTCGGTGCTGCGCGCCAACGGCTTTGCCGCGGTGCAATCGGGGCGCGCGTGGCGGATCGTGCCGCAGGCCAATGCGGTGCGCGACGGCGGGGTGCGGCGTTCGGGCGCGGGGCAGGAACTGACGACGCGGATGATCCGGCTGTCGAACGTGCCCGCTGCCGAAGCGGCGCGGATTGCGCGGCCGCTGATCGCGACCTTCGGATCGGTCGAGCCACTCGCCAGCCCCAATGCGATCGTCGTGACCGATTATGCCGACAATGTGCGGCGGATCGAATCGCTGATGCGCAGCCTCGATGGCGGCGGCGGGCAGACCTTTGCGACGATCCCGCTGCGCAACGGATCGGCGCCCGAAGTGGCTGCGGCGATCAGCCAGGTGTTGGGTGAAGGCGAAGCCGGCGGCGCGCGCGTTGCCGCCGATCCGCGCAGCAACATCGTGGTGGTGCGCGGCACACCTTCGTCGGTGGCCGAGGCACGGCGGATCGCGATCTCGCTCGACACGCCGGGCGGCGCGACGCCGATCACGCGGGTGTTCCGCCTGAACTATGCCGATGCCGAAAGCGTCACCGACGTGCTGCGCGGGGTGCTGGGCCAGGATGGCGAGGCGAGCAATCCGGTGGCGCGCAGCCTGCAGTCGCGGGGTACGCGGGGGGGGTTGTCATCGACCAACCGCAGCCCGACCGCGACGCTCTCGGGGCTGGTCAATTCGAACAATGCGGGTGCTGCGGCAGCGGCGCTCGGCGGTGCAGGAGGACTTGGCGGCGGCGGCGGCATGACCGGCGGCGGGGGTGGCATCAGCACCGTCGGCGAAGGCCAGCGCGAGCAACCTGCGCAGGGTTTTTCCACCCCGGAGCTCACCGTCCAGCCCGCCCCCGACATCAACGCGATCGTCGTGCGCGGCACCCCGACCGCGGTTGCGAGCATGGAAACGATCGTCGCCGATCTCGACGTTCGCCGGCCGCAGGTGATCCTCGAAGCCGCGATCGCCGAGATCACCGGCACCGAAGCCGAACAGCTAGCGGTGCAGATCGGTTCGTCGGGCGCGGTGGTAAATCAGTTCGAAGGCGTGGCGACGTCGTTCGGAGCGAATAACGGCGTGTCGCTGCGCACGATCCTGGGCGCGCTCGGCGTTCCCGCCGCTGCGCTGCTCGGCGAAGGACTCAGTGGCAACCTGGCGATCGGCAATGATTTCTCGATCCTTGTCCAGGCGCTGGGCGTCTCGGACAAATCGAACCTGCTGTCGACACCGTCGGTGACGGTGGTCGACAACAAGGTGGGCGAGATCGTGGTGGCGCAGGAAGTGCCGTTCATCACCGGATCGATCCTGACCGACAATGCCGGCGTAACGCCTTATACCTCGGTCGAGCGCAAGGATGTCGGCATCACGCTGCGGGTGCTGCCGCGGATCAATGCGGGCGACACGATCCGGCTCGAGATCAGCCAGGAAGCCTCGTCGATCGCGCAGACGCAGCTGAGCAGCGCGACCGACATCATCACCAACCGGCGCGCGATCAACACCACGGTACTGGCGGACAATGGCCGGACGATCGTGCTCGGCGGGCTGATCAGCGACGATTATGCGCGGCAGAAAAGCCAGGTGCCGATCTTGGGCGATATCCCGATCCTGGGCGAATTCTTCAAATCGCGCCGCGAATCGCGGACCAAGCGGACGCTGTTCATCTTCCTCAAGCCGACGATCCTGCGATCGAGCGATGAAACCGCAGCGGCATCGGACGAACGCTATCAGCGGCTGCGCGGCGACGAATCGTACCTGAGCGAGCGTCGCAGCCTGTTGCTCAAGCCGCCGGCGCCGCGGCTGACGGTGGAGATTGACGGGATTTATTGAGGGGGCGCGGTTGCGGCCCGCCACCCACCGTCACCCCGGGCTTGTTCCGGGGTCCACGCGCCAGCGGGCCGTGTGGTCGGGCCTCTAGCCGTGGCGTCCGCGGCGCGGTGGACCCCGGAGCAAGTCCGGGGTGACGGTGGAGTACGGGCGGCAGCGCGCGCGCTATTCCTCCGCCCCCGGCATCGGCACCCTCGCCTCCTGCGTGCCGCGGGTGAAGAAAGCGGCGTCGATCGCGAGCGCGCGGAGTTGCCAGCCGTCGACGGCTTCGCCCACCGCCAGCGTTCGGCTGGTGCCGTCGCTGGTGCGGACCAGCGCGACCGCGTCGACGTTGAGACGGCCGGCGATTCCCACCAGCGTCGGGGCGTCGGCGGGGGTCGCGCGGGCTTCGGTTACCGCGCCGAACAGCGGGCGGCCGAGGGCTGCGTCGAGCGGGGGGCGGGCCGCGAGCGTCGTCTGCGACGGGCCTGGCGGGGTGGGGACGGGTTCGGGTGACGGCGCGAGCAACACCACCGCAGGGGTGGCGATCGCGAGCAGCGCCAGCGCGGCGCTCCAGCCGATCTGTTCGCGGGTCAGCGCCATGGCACCAGCACCTCGCCCTCGACGCGGACCGCGCCGCCCGAGACGCTCGCCAGCCGCCAGCGCCGCCAGCGCAGGACCGGATCGCCGCGCTCGATCCCGTCGGCGAAGGCGAGGACCGCCTTTTCGCTGCCTGACGCCGAGAGTGTGAGGCGGGCGACGCGCGGGGCGGCGGCTTCGGTGGGCGCGAGCGTTTCGACCAGCACCCCGCCCGCGGTCGCCGCGCGGCGGAGACGGAGCGTGGCCCGGCGGACGGCGGTGGCGGCATCGGGGGCCGGGGTCAGCTGAGGATCGGTGAGCATCGGCGGGAGCGGCGACGCGGCGATTTCGGCGGCTAGCGCTGCCTGTGCGGCGCGCGCGTTGCCGAGATCGGCGATCGCGCCGAGCATCGGCCAGCTCGCCGCCAGCGCGATGGCGAGCCCCGTAGTGCCGCCGATCGCGGTCCAGCGCAGCGTCATTCCGCGCCCTCGCGCAGCCGCACCAGGATTACGCCGTCGCCGCGCGTCTGGCCGACGTCGCGGAGGCGCGCGGTGCGCGGATCGCGGCGCAGCGCGGTGCGCAGCGTATCGGGATCGGGGGTGGCGACGTCGGCGCTCAGGCGACCGCGCTCGTCGGCGGCGACGGCGACGAGGCGCGCATCGGCCGGCAGCGTCGCGGCGAAGGCGTTGAGGGTATCGGCGATTCCCGGCGCGACTTCGGCCAGCGCGGCGTGATCGGCGAGGCCGGCGGCGCGCGCGGCGAGCGCAGGGGCGGCGGCGCGGCGTTGCGCCTGAGTCTCCTGGCGGATCGCCGAGGCCTGCAGCGTTGCCGCCCCCCAGGCGAGCACCGGGCCGGCGGGCAGCAGGATCGCGAGCAGGATACCGAAGCTGCGCGAATCATCGCCGCGAGAGCGCTCCATCGCGGATGCCTCAGGCTCGGCGCGCGGCGTTGCCCCACGACTGCGCATCGCCGCGAACAGGCGGTCGGCGAGGCTGGGGCGATCGGCGGAGTCCATGCCGCCGCCTAGCGCGTCGCACCCCGATCGAACAAGCGCCCGCAACCTATCGCTGCCGGCCACCACCTTGTCTTAAAACAGTCTTATCAGTTACGCCGAACGGTAATCGATTGTGCATGTAGCTGTAAGGCTGCGCGCTCAAAGGGAATGCCAGTACGGGGATCCATCACGGATTCGGGAAAATGGGGATCAGCATGAGCGACAGCTTCGAAGTGACGTCGGGCTATACCGATGGCGATATCGACACCAACCCGACCAGCAACTCGCATTTGAGCGACCTGATCGATCGCCGCTATTCGCGCCGTGAGACGCTACGCGGCGGTGCTTCGGCTGCGGCGATTGCGGTGTTCGGCGGCGCGCTGCTCGCGGCATGCGACGACGAGAGCGATACCGACGACGATTCGGCCCCCGTCGTCACCGCAGGATCGAGCGGCGCGACCAGTGCTGGACGGTTGGTGACCTTGACCAGCACCGTGACCGACGATGGCGGCATCGTCACGTCGTCGTGGACGCAGGTTTCGGGCCCCACCGTGACGCTTTCGGGCGCGACCACCGCGACCGCGACCTTCGTCGCGCCGGCAGTCGCCGCAGGCACGCCGTTGGTGTTCCGCTACACCGCGACCGACCAGAGCGGCCAGGCGAGCAGCGCCGATACGACGGTGACGATCTCGCCCGCGCAACTGGGCTTCACCGCGGTCGCCAAGAACCGCAACGACGTCGTGACGGTGCCGACCGGCTACAGCGTCGCCGTGCTGGCGCGGCTCGGCGATCCGATCGCCGAGGGCGTCGCTGCCTATGCCAATAACGGCACCGACACCAATTTCGCACAGCGCATCGGCGACCATGGCGATGCGCTCTATTATTACGGCCTGAACGCCGCCGGCGCGCGCGACGACAACAGCAACATCCGCGGCGTGCTGGTGCAGAATTACGAAAACCTCAACGAGCAATATCTGCACCCGAACGGCCCGACCAACGTGTCGGCAGGCCCGCGCCCCGAAGCCGAAGCGATCAAGGAAATCGAAGCGCACGGCGTCGGCGTGATCGAGGTGATCCAGGGCACGACCGGTTGGAGCTATGTCCAGAACAGCGCCTTCAACCGCCGTATCACGCCCAACACCCCGGTAACCATCAACGGCCCGGTCCGCGGCAGCACGCTGGTGCGCACCGCCTTCTCGCCCGCCGGCACCGATGGCCGCGGCACGATCAACAATTGCGCCAACGGCGTGACCCCTTGGGCCACCAACCTGACCTGCGAAGAAAACTGGGCGGGCTATTTCCGCCGCCCGACCGCGGTCGACAATCCGCGCCGGACCGCCAAGGAAGTCACCGCGCTGGCGCGCTATGGCGTCGGCAGCACCAACGGCAACTATGCCTGGGCGTCGGTGACCCCCGCCGATTCGTCGAGCACGATCTTCCGCAAGTGGGACGCGCAGGCGACCGGTGCGAGCGCGACCGCCGATTATCGCAACGAGCCCAACCAATATGGCTGGTGCGTCGAGATCGACCCCTATGATCGCACCAAGGCGCCGCGCAAGCGCACCGCGCTCGGGCGCTTCAACCATGAGGGTGCTTGGCCGGGCAACTTCGTCGTCGGTCGCCGCCCCGCCTGGTATATGGGCGACGATGCGCAGAATGAATATCTGTACAAGTTCGTCTCGGCGACGCCTTGGGTCGCCGCCGATGCGACCGCTGCCGATCGCCTCGCGATCGGCGACAAATATCTCGACAACGGCACGCTGTACGTTGCGCGCTTCAACGCGAACGGGTCGGGTGAGTGGTTGCCGTTGGTGTTCGGCCAGGGCCCGCTGACCGCTGCCAACACCGTCTATTCCTATGCCGACCAAGCCGATGTACTCACCCATGCGCGGCTTGCCGCCGATGCGCTGGGTGCGACGCGGATGGATCGTCCGGAATGGACCGCGGTCAGCCCGACCACCGGCGAAATGTACCTGACGTTGACCAACAACTCGTCGCGTACGCCCGCCACTACCGATGCGTCCAACCCACGCGCGTATATCGATCCGCCGAGCGCCTCGATCTCGAACCGCAACGGCCACATCCTGCGTCTGCGCGAAACCGGCGACACGACCGAAGCCACTGGCTTTGCCTGGGACATCTATGCCTTTGGTGCGGGTTCGGACCTCGACGCGACCAACATCAACCTGTCGGGTCTGACCGCCGACAACGACTTTTCGAGCCCCGATGGCCTGTGGTTCGGCCGGTCGACCAACGCGACGGGTCAGGTCAATCCGTTGCTGTGGGTGCAGACCGATGACGGCGCATTCACCGACCAGACCAACAACCAGATGTTGGCGGCGCTGCCAGGCCGTGTCGGCGATGGCGGCACGCGCACCGTCACCAACACCGCTGCCAATGGCACCACAACCACGGTGACCACGCGGATCGGTGCGGCGCCGGGCACCCAGTTGCGGCGCTTCCTGACCGGTCCGATCCAGTGCGAGATCACCGGTGTCGACACCACCCCCGATGGCCGCACGATGTTCGTCGGCATCCAGCATCCGGGTGAAGGTGGCACCCCGGCGATGCCATCGAGCGCCTGGCCCGCGACCCAGGGTGCGACGACCGCACCTGCGGCAGGCACGCGCCCGCGTTCGGGTATCGTGGTGATCCGCAAGAACGACGGCGGGGTCGTGGCGCTTTAAGCCGCGCTTCTCTTACTTGGCCCTCTCCCGTTTACGGGAGAGGGTTGGGTGAGGGCCTTCTGCTACTTTTTCAGATCAAAAGAAGACCCTCACCGCTGCGACTAGGGGCCGCAAGAGCGCCCCCAAGTCTCGCTCCCTCTCCCGCACTTGGGAGAGGGTTTTGCGTTTGGGCTATGGCTTCGTCATCGCCCGGGTCGACACCTTGGCGTTGCCGTCGGCTTCGATCGAGATCACGTGCTCGACCCCGCCCTCGCAGCGCGCGCGCCAGATCGAGCCGGTGTCGCCTTGCTGCTCGCTCGACGTGACGCCCTGACACGGTAGGCCGGCGTCGCGGATCGCGCGGATGAAGACGCCGTTGCGCTGCGCCGCCGGCAGAGCCGCGACCGCGGCCTGATAATCGACACCGTCCTTTGCGACCTTGGGCTTGGCGGGCGCGGGCGCCGGCGCGGGTTCGCTGCCGCAGCCGGCGAGCGCCAGCGCGGCGATCAGGGGGATGAATAGGCTGGTCTTCACATCGCTTCTCCTTCGACAACGACGTCGGCACCGCGCGGCGCATAGGCGCGCATGAAGCGGCTGGTGCCGCGCGCCGCGCGTTCGCGGATCATATCGAGCGTCGGTTCGGGAATCATCCCGAACATCAGCTCGATCTCGCAAAAGCCCTTCCAGATGCCGACGAGATCCTCGGCGGCACGCTGCGGATCGTCGACCTCGAGCAGCCCGGCGGCATCGCCCTCGGCGATCAAATCGGCGAGCCGCCCGCGACACAAGGCAGGCCCGGCGCGGAAGAAGCGTTCGGCCAGCGCGGGGACCTGGGTGATCTCCTGCGCGAGCATCCGTTCGAAGACCGCGTGATCCTCGTGGAAGATGAAGGTCAGCAAGCCTTCGCCGAACAGGTTCAGCCGCTCCTCGAGCGACAGCCCGGCCTGCTCGTCGATCGAAAGCGCGCTGTCCATCCGCGGCATCTCGCCGCGAATGACCGCTTCGAACAACGTCTCCTTGTCGCCGAAGCGGTTGTAGAGCGTGACCTTCGATACGCCGGCGCGCTGCGCGATGTCCTCGATCGTCGAGGCGTTGAACCCGCGTTCGATGAAGGATTCGCGCGCCGCGCTGATGATTGCGTCCTGTTTGGCGGGGTCGCGCGGTCGGCCGGGACCGTTCTTGACCGGTTGGCCGCCACAACAGGCAAGCGCCTTCAGTCCGAAGCGGCTTTGCTTAACGATCGTTCTTCCTTCCATGACCGTTCGTCCGGTCGATTCAACGGTTGGTCGCTATCTGGCGAACGCGCAACCCCGGCTAGAGGTCCGTGCCCGCGCGATAGCGACCGAAGTTTCGACGTCAGTGTTGATAGGCCTTGGGCAGCGCGCCTTCCTTGGGATCGAGATAGCGCTGGCGCAGCCGGGTCTGGCGGTTCTCGAGCGGCTGTTCGACGCCGTCGATGAACACCGACGTCGCCGCAGTGCCGACTTCGAGCGGGTCGCCGTCCCAGATCACCACGTCGCCGCGGCGGCCGGGGCGGAGCGAGCCGATCTCGCCACCCATGCCGATCGCCTCGGCGGGTTTCGAAGTGATCGTCGCGAACGCCTCGCCCCAGCTGAGGCCGGCAGCACCGGGAATTTTGGTGAGCGCGACCAGATTGCCGGCATATTGCTTCACCAGCCGCGCCTGGCGCGATTCATCGTCGTTGATCTGGCCGATGCCGACGAGGACGCCCGCCGCCTTCAAGCGCCCGATGTTCGACTGGGTTGCCGCCAGTTGCTCGAACGAGGCGGGAAGATCGGCGAGCGCCGAGGCGATGACGGGGATCTGCGCGGCGGCGATTTCGCGCGCGACCATCCAGCCCTCGGTCGCGCCGACGAGCACCGGCTTAAGCGCGGGGAATTCGCGCTTGAGCGCGATGATCGTGAGAATGTCCGACGCGCGCTCGGCATGGACCAGCAACGGCATTTCGCCGCGCAGCACCGGCCCCAGCGCCTGCGCGTCGGCGCGGGTGAGCAACGCGTCCTTGCCGCGATCATTGTAGCTCGCGGGGTTGGCGGCGTAGGTGCGCGCCTCGAACAAGGCGTTGCGCAGCATCGCCATTGCGGCGGGGCGGCTGCCCCCCGCCTGTTCGGCGCCGGTCTGGCCCCATTCCATGAACTGGAACGCCTGGCCGCGCGTGACCGGGTTCATGTCGCTGCCAAGGTCGATGACCGCGCCCTGCCCCGCGAAGATCGAGCCGCGTGGATCGGGCGCGACGATCGCGCGGGTGATCCCCTCGGCGCGGTTGACCGCGATCGGCCCCGATAGCGGGTTCACCGCCGAGGCGACGTCGAGCGCGGCGTTGAAGGGCGAGCGCGGCGCCGAGGAATCATTGGTCTCGCTGACGCCGTCGACCTCGATGATCCCCATCCGGCTGAACCCAGCGACGATGCCGGGCGATACCCAGCGGCCGCCGGCATCAATCGTGCGACCGCCGGCAGGGGCCGCTCCACCCGCGCCCGCCGAGACGACGCGGCCGCCGCGAATGACGACGGTGCCGCCCTCGATCGGGGCCGAGCCGTCACCGATGGCCAGCTTGGCGTTGGTGATGACGACGTCCTGCGCAGCGGCGGGAACCGCCACTGCAAGGGTGGTACCGGCGAGCAATGCCGCCGCAAAAGCAAAAGCGCGCATTACTTGGTGTCTCCTTCGCCGGGCTGGCCGAGCTCAAAATCAGATACCGGTCGCATCTTGGGGTTGTTGGCGTCGTACATCAGCGCGCCGTCGATCCAGACGCGCTCGGGGCGGGTGTAGACGCTGAAGGGATCGCCGTTCCACAACACGACATCGGCCATTTTGCCGGGCTTGAGGCTGCCGGTCTTGTCGGCGACGCCGAGCGCGGCGGCAGGGCCGATGCCGAGCCAGCGCCAGGCGCGCTCCTTCGAGATGTCCATGCCCGCGCGGCGCGCGGCGTGCCATACCTTGGCGACTTCCTGGTTGAGGCGCTGGATGCCGTTGGCGTCGTCCGAATGGATCATCGCGCACGCGCCCTCATTTTCTAGGATCGCGAGGTTTTCGGTGACCGCGTCGTAGCTTTCCATCTTGAAGCCGTACCAGTCGGCCCACACCGCCGAGCAGGCGCCATTGGCCTTGAGCAGGTCGGCGATCTTGTAGCTTTCGACCGCGTGGTGGAACGCCGTGACCTTGTAGCCGAACTCCTTGGCCATATCCATGACGATGGCCATCTCATCGGCGCGGTAGCAATGGTTGTGGACGAGGATTTCGCCCGACATCACGCCGCGCAGCGTATCGAGCTGGATGTCGCGCACCGGGGCCTCGCCGCCGTCGGTTTCGTACTTGTCCCATTTGCGCCCATATTCCTTGGCCTTGGCCCAGGTCGCGCGGTTTACTGCGACATTGCCCATGCGGGTCGAGGGCGCGCGGCCCTTGCCGCCATAGACGCGCTTGGGGTTCTCGCCGCAGGCCATCTTGAAGCCATAGGGCGCATCGGGGAACTTCATCCCCTGCATCGTGCGCGCATAGACGTTCTTGAGCGTCACCGCGCGGCCGCCCATCAGGTTCGCCGAGCCGGGCAGGATCTGGAGCGTGGTCACCCCGCCATTGGCGAGCGCGCGGCTGAAGCCGGGGTCCTGCGGCCAGACCGAATGTTCGGCCCAGACTTCGGCGGTGATCGGCGCGGTCGCTTCGTTGCCGTCGGAATGCGCCTGCACGCCGGGCGAGGGATAGTCGCCGAGATGGCTATGGACGTCGATGATCCCGGGGGTGACCCATTTGCCCTGCCCGTCGATCACCTGCGCGTCGGCGGCGGCGATCTGCTGGCCGACCTCGACGATCTTGCCCTCGCGGAACAGCACCGCGCCATTGTCGATCCGTCCGCCCTCGCCATCGAGGATCGTCACGTTGGTGATGAGCGTCGGCAGGCCGGGATAGGCGCGGTAGGTCGAGGGATAAGGGTTGTGGTCGAAACCCTTGCCCATGCCGGGGGCGGGCGCCTTGGCGCCGAAGGACGCCGTCTTGGGCGCGCCGGCGCCATTGGCGGCACAGCCGGCGAGGCCGACCGCGGCCAGGATCGTGATCGCGCTACGCATGTCGTTGCAGTCTCCCTGTCGTCTGTATCATTCAGGCAAACACCTGTTCGAGATCGTCGCCGCGCAGCCCCTCCTTCTGGGTGCGCAGCGTGTGATAGGCCGATGCCACCACCGCGGGCGGGATCATGCCGAGCAAGGCGGTGAGGACGGTATAGAGGACGCTCGCGCCCTGGCCATCGCCGGTGATCGCGGCGATCCCGCCGATCATCGCCTGCGCCACCAGCCAGAAGATCGCGCCGATCACCAGCAGCAGCAGCAATTGCCAGCGCACCCCCGCAGTGAGCTCTGCGCTGCGCGCGAAGCTGGCGAAGGCGCCGAGCCGCTCGGCGACCATCGCGGGGGTGACGACGAACCACAGGCAGGTCAGCACGAGCGCGGGGATGATGAAGAACACGAAGCCGATGCCGATCGCGAACCAGAAGAGGATCAGCAGCAGCACCGCCGAGGGGATGCGCGGCAACACGCGCGCGACGAGGCGCGGCAGGTCGATCGGCTGGCGGTCGAGCAGGTCGAGCGTGGCGGCGACCAGCAGCAGATTGCCGAGCTGGCCGATCGCGAGCGCCGCAAGTCCGACGAGCATCGCCGAGAAGAAGGACGGCACCTGGCTGACGTCCGAAACACCGATCAGCAGCAGCGCCCCGACCATCGGTGCCGCACCGCTGACGAGCACCGTCACCGCGAACAGCAGCGGCGCCTGCGCGATCGCGCCGAACGCATCGCCGATCACCCGCGACAATTCGAAGCTCCAGCCGCGATTGGCGGCATTGCGCATCGCCATGCCGATCGCGACCGCCAGCGCCGCCGCAAGCAGCAGGAATGCGAGAATGATGATCGTGAACAACTCGCCCCCTTGAGCGTGCAGGGTGGAGCGAAAACCATTGCGTGTAAATCGCGAAGTGCCGCAAAAGGCACGCGTTGCCGCGCCGGCAGCTTGCGGAGTCGCGATTGCCCCCACCCGCCCCCGTGCCCGACGAAGCCGCGATCCGCGCGGCGCATGCGGCCGTGCGCGCGGACTCCGAAATCCAGTTCGACTTTCCGTGGCGACGGATCGAGCCCGACCCCGAGTCGCCCTGGCTGACCGCGCTGGGCGAGGCGTTGCAGCGCTTCTTCGTCGGACTGGGACCGGTGTGGGAAGTGATCTTCTGGGGAATGCTGGCGGTGTTGGCGGCGATCCTGGTGATCAGCCTGTTCCCGCCGGCGCGCGCCTGGGTGCTCGAGCGGCTGCGGCGGCGGCCCGCGCCGGTGGCCGAGGAAGGCTGGCGGCCCGAAGCAGGGGCGGCGCGCGCGCTGCTTGCCGAGGCCGAGGCGCTGGCGGGGGCGGCGCGCTATGACGAGGCGGTGCGGCTGCTGCTCCACCGCAGCATCGAGGATATCGAGCGCTGGCGCGGCGGGGTGGTGCGCCCCTCGCTGACGTCGCGCGACATCGCCGCGGTCGATGCGCTGCCGGGCAATGCGCGCGCGGTGTTCGCGCGGATCGTCGCCTTGGTCGAGCGCGGGCTGTTCGCGCGGCGGCCGCTGGGGGCTGCCGACTGGCAGCGCGCGCGCGACGATTATGCGGCGTTCGCGCTGTGAGCGATGCGGTGACGGCGGCCAACCCCACCCCGTTCGGGCCGCGCGCGGGGATCGTGCTGACGGTGCTCGGCGCGGTGCTGCTGCTGGGCTTCCTGCTGCTGTCGGGGTTCGGCGAGGACATCAACCGGCAGGTGGGGCGCGTCCCCGGCCCCGCCGCCAAGGGCGCGACGGGGTTCCAGGCGCTGCACGACATCCTCGCGCGGACGCCGGGCTTCGAGGTGCGGATGCTGCGCGAGCGCGGGGACTATGCCACCGACGATTTGCTGATCCTGACCCCCGATCGCAGCGTCACCGCCGCCGATCTGGGCGAGATCGTCCGCCAGCGCATCGAGCATCCGACGCTGATCATCCTGCCCAAATGGCAGACCGAGCGCGACGGGCTGACGGGCACGCGCGAACGGCGGACCGATGCGATCGATTTCGGCGCGGGGCGGATCGGCGCGATGCTGAGCAACGTCGCCGAGACCAGGTACGACCGGATGCCGGGGGTGCGCCGTCCGCAGAACCAGAACGACCTGCCGAGCTTCGGTCCGGTCGAGCGGCCCGCGACGATCAGCGGGCGCGCGATCACGCCGTTGGTGTCGATCAACCGCGGCGGTGCGTTGCTCGCGCGCGTCGCGGGCAGCGACACCTACATCCTTGCCGATCCTGATCTGGCGAACAATTACGGCATGCGCGATCCGCGTAACGCTGTGGCGATGGTCGCCGTGCTCGAATGGATGGGGATCGCCGCGCCGGGGCGGATCGCGTTCGACCTGACGCTGCATTACCGCCCCGGCGACCGCAACCTGGTGAAGCTGATGTTCACCCCGCCCTTCATCGCGGTGACGATCGCCTTGCTCGCCGCCGCCGCGCTCGCGGGCTGGGCGAGCATCGCGCGCTTCGGGCCGCCGCTGCGCGACGTGCGCGCGCTGGCGTTCGGCAAGGCGGCGTTGCTCGACACCGTGGCGGCGCTCACGCGCGCGGCGGGCAAGGCGGGCGCGGGCGGCGGCGCCTATGCCGACACGATGCGCGACTGGCTGGGGCAGCGGATGCGCGCGCCGGGGCATCTGCACGGCGAGTCGCTGGCGGCGTGGATCGAGGCGCAGCGGCCGGGCTATGCCGCGCGTGACCAAAGGCTGCGGCGCGCAGGCAACGAAAGCGAATTAGTGTCGGCGGCGCAAGGCCTGCACGACTGGCGACAGGAGACAGCATGATCCTCGACGAAGTCCGCAGCCTCGGCGAGGCGATCGACGCCGAAATCGCCAAGGCGGTGGTCGACCAGCGCGACGTCGTTCGCTTCCTGCTGGTCGCGCTT